>DATAVF010000001.1:0-15733 GCA_036267835.1 Caulobacteraceae bacterium
ACCTACCAGCAGTTCCTGCACCTCGGCGAAGCCGGGCTGGCGGCCTCGATGTACTTCTTCGTGGTCAGCCGCAACCTCGCGCCCGAGGCCGAGAAGGACAACTGGGGCGGCCGACTCGGCCTGGAGCTGTTCGAGAGCCGGCTGCGGCTGGTGAGCCGCCAGCTGGCGCGCGCGCCCTACATGGCCGGCGACACCTTCACGGCGGCCGACATCTCGGTCACCTGGGCCCTGGAGTTCGCCCAGCGCAGCGGCCGCTTCAAGTTCGGAGAAGCCGAGCTTGCCTACCTGGCCCGCACCACCAGCCGCGACGCTTACAAACGCGCCATGGACGCCTGTGTGGACACCAAGGCCTGGGCAGCCCGAGCGGCGGCCCAGTGACCGGCCGCTAGCAAAGGCACATCACCACGCCGTCGTCGGCCAGCTGGGCGATGCGCTCTCCAGCGATGCCGAAGTCGGCGAGGACTTCGAAGGTGTGTTCGCCGAGGCCGGGTTCGGGGCGGTGATAGCCGACCTCGCTGCGCGAGAAGGTCCCGTACGGGCGGTTGACCACCGGGCCGTGGGGGGTCTCGCGGGCCTGGTCGAAGAAGTTGTTGGCCCAGAGGAAGGCGTCGGCGAGGATCTCGTCGCCGTCGCGGGCCGGGGTGACGCGCACGTTCGCCTCGACCAGGGCGGTCAGGGCTTCTGCCGTGGTCATGCGGGCCAGGGCGGCGGCGAGGCGCGAGGCGAGCGCGCCATTGCGGGGTTCGGCCAGCATGTCGAACTCGCCCGGCCAGCCGGGATGGCCCAGGGCCTCGGCGAGGCGCGCGGCTTCGTCGGCGCGGCTGCAGGCGACCAGGATCCAGCCGTCGGCGCAGGCGTAGAAGCGGTCGAGGGCGGCCACGCCCAGGCAGTCGCGATCGCCCTTCGGCGCGGGCGCGGCGCCCGGCCAGGTGGTCAGCTCGCCGGACTGGAACATGGCGCTCTGGGCGGTGAGGCTCGTCTCCATCGCCTGGCCGGCGCCGGTGCGTTCACGTGCATTGAGCGCCGCGATGACGCCGTAGGCCGCCGTGCAGGCCGAGGCGAAGTCGTTCACCGCCATCACGTGGAACACCGGCTCCTGGCCGTCACCGCCCTGCGCCGCCATCATGCCGCTGCGCGCCTGCAGCAGCGGATCGAACCCGGGCCGCCTGGTCTCCTCGCCACGCGAGCCGTAGGTGGTGATCGAGCATGAGATGATGCGGGGGTTGACCGCCAGCACGTCCTTGGCGCCGACGCCCAGCCGGTCGCGCACGCCCAGCCGATAGTTGTCGATCACCACGTCGGCCCGGCGGGCCAGGTCGAGGAAGAGCTCGCGGCCGGCCGGCTGCTTCAAATCGACCACCAGGCCGCGCTTGCCGCGATTGTAGGCGGTGAAACCGACGCCGCGGTCGCGCCACGGATCGCCGTCGGCGCCCTCGACCTTGATCACGTCGGCGCCCAGGTTGGCGAGGATGGCGCTGGCGTAGGCGCCGGCGATCACCGTGCCCATATCCAGCACCCTGACCCCTGCGAGAGGACCGCCGCGCCCTCCCTCCCCCTTGTGGGGAGGGACAGCCGGTCCGCCAGGACCGGCAGGGTGGGCCTGTGCGAACGCCTCGACTTCGGCCGGCGCAGCGTCCTGCACCAGGGCGCGGATGATCGCCGGGGTGTGCGCCAGCTTCACCGGCGCGCCCGGCATTTCGATCGGGCCGCGCGTCGGGTCATCCAGCACCGCGCGCATGTCGTTGTTGGCGATCAGCTCGCTGCCCAGCCACTCCTCGCGGCGGCCGACCGGACCGCAGGGCACGTCGGCAGTGCGCAGGATGGCCAGCCACTCGGCGCGCGGCTTCTCGCGGAAGCGCGCCTCCATCATCACCGTCACGTCCTCTGGGAAGACGTCTTCCTGCAGGGCGACCGTCAGCCCCATCGCCTCGACGGCGCGCACGAAGAAGTAGCTGAAGAGGGTGGCAAGGAACAGGAACTCGCCGTCGCCGCACTCGTAGGTCCGGTAGGAGGGCGAGGCGCCCAGCGGGCGACGGCCGGCCGGCAATATGTTGCCCGAGGCGCCGCCCACCAGAGCGACAGCGTTCATGCCGCTGACGGTGACCGCCTGGCCAAGGCCGCTCCTGCCGCGCTCCAGCAGCGCCGCGCCGGCGGCGCCGGCCGCCATCGTGGCCTGGGCGTAGTGCAGGAAGGGCGCGACCAGGTAGACCGGCTGGTACTCGTAGCTCGACTGGCGGAAGGCCCCCCCGGTCAGCGCCATCAGCGCGCCGTGGTGGGCCTCGTACTCGCTCCAGCGGCCGGTGACGCCGTAGGGCGGCATCCACACGCAGACCAGGCGTGGATAGCGCTCGCTCAGGTTCTGCAGGCCCAGCGCCTGCATGCGGCGCGGGCTGTGGTCGAAGACGGCCACGTCCGAGGCCGCGATCAGCCGCTCCAGCTCCTCACGGCCGGCGCCCGTATCGACGTCCAGCGTCGCGCGCCGCTTGCCCCGGTTCCACATCTGGTAGCCGGGCTTTTCGGCGAAGCGGTCGCCGCCCGGCGGCTCCAGCTTCAGCACCTCGGCGCCGAAATCGGCCAGCAGCATCGACGCCATCGGGCCGGCGAGGCCCTGCGTGACGTCCAGAACCTTCAATCCTTGATACGCGCTCATCCCACACCCGCCGCCATGCCGCCATCGACCGGCAGGATCGCGCCGGTGATGAACTTCGCCTCGTCCGAAGCCAGAAACAGGGCCGCGTAGGCCACGTCCCAGGCCGTGCCCATCTTACGCCCCAAGGGCACCTGTGCATCGCGTCCGGCGCGAATCTCGTCCGTGCCGCGGCCCTGCTCGGTGGCGCGGCCGCCCACGGCCATCGGCGTGTCCATCAGGCCGGGCATGATGCAGTTGCAGCGGATCATGTACTGGGTGTTGCCGGCCGCGGTGATGCGGGTCAGCTTGTTCACGCCCGCCTTGGACATGCCGTAGGCCACCAGGTTGGACGAGGCGACGGCCGCCATCGACGAGATGTTGACGATCGCCCCGCCGCCGCCCTGCTCGCGCATCACCGGCAGCACGTGCTTGATGGTCAGCCACATGCCCTTGAGGTTGACCGTGAGGATGCGGTCGAAGTCCGCCTCCTGCAGCTGGGTGATCGAGCGGTCGCGCAGGCCGATGCCGACATTGTTGTGCAGGATGTCGATGCGGCCGAGCCGCGTCTTGGCTTCGGCGGCCAGGGCTTCGCACGCCGCCTCGCTGGAGATATCCGCCTCATAGGCGCTGGCCTTGCCGCCCTCCGCCTCGATCATCGCCACGGTTTCGGCCGCCGAGTCGAGGCGGCGATCGACGCAGAGCACCGTTGCCCCTTCGCGTGCGAAGAGGATCGCGGTGGCGCGGCCGTTGCCGATGGTCTCGCCGGGCGTCTGGCCGGCGCCCACGACCACCGCCATCTTGCCGGCGAGCCGGCCCGGCATCAGGCGGTCTCCAGTTGGAGATCGCCGAGGAAGCCCAGCACGGCGGCGTTGAAGGCGGCCGGCTGGTCGATGTTGGCGGCGTGGCCGGCGTCCGGGATCACGACCTTCTTCGAGCCGGGGATCTTGACGGCCATGTAGTCGCTGGCGTTGAGGAAGGGCGTGTCGTTGGCGCCCACCACCACCAGCGAGGGCACGCCGATGGTCGGCAGGCTGCTGATTACCCGGGCGTCGTGCTGGGTCAGCATGCCCCGCGCGGCCTTGGCGAGGCCGGTGGCGTCGCGGTGCGGCGCGGCCCGGGTCTCGGCCCCGCCGGCGCCCGGCGCCGGCAGGCCGTCCGCCTCGAAGCGCTCGGCCCGGCGGATCGCGGCGACGTTCCACCCGGCGCGCGGCTCGTCACTTTTGTAGCCGGGGCCGGTGTCGATGATCAGCAGCGCCTGGGTGCGCTCCGGGTGGGCGAGGTGGAAGGCGAGCGACATATAGCCGCCCAGCGAGAGCCCGCCGATCACTGCCGTCTTGGCGCCCACCGCATCCAGGATCGCGGCCATATCGGCCACCGTCGCCGCCTCGGTGTATTCGCCCTGGTCCGCCGGGTAGTCGGTCTTGCCGTGCCCCCGCATGTCCCAGGTGATGAGCTGGTAGTCCTTGGAGAACGGCCCGACCTGGCCCTCCCACATATGCGAACTCGACGAGTAGCCGTGGGTGAGCAGCACCGGCGGGCCGCTGCCGTGGACTTCGTAATAGATGTCCACACCGTCTCGGGTCAGCTTCGGCATAGGCGTTTCCTCTTAGATTTGACCACGGAAAACACGGAAAACACGGAAATAGATATTCTAATTCAAAGAGCTAAGGTTGGTCCGCTCGACCCTTTCCGTGTTTTCTGTGTTTTCCGTGGTTCTCTTTTCTTGTCCTCAAGCCCCGACGAAATTGCCGGCCCGGCGTTCGTTCACCGCGCGCACGCCCTCGGCGAAATCCTTGGTGGCGCGCAGCCAGGTCTGTTCCTTCATCTCGTGATCGGTCTGCGCCTTGACCGCGGCGGCGAGGCCGGAGCGGAAGGTGGCGCGGGTCGATTGCACCGCCAGCGGCGCGTTCTCGGCGATCTCGCCGGCCAGCCGCAGGGCCGCGTCCTGCAGCTCTTCCAGCGGGACCAGTTCATCGACCAGACCCCAGGCCAGCGCCTCTTCCCCCTTCAGCCGCCGGCCGGTCATGCACATCAGCGCCGCGCGCTGCTGGCCGATGACCCGCGGCAAGGTCAGGGTAATGCCGAAGCCCGGGTGGAAGCCCAGCTTGACGAAGTTGGAGGCAAAGCGCGCCTCGGGCGCGGCGACGCGGAAGTCGGCCATCAACGCCAGGCCCAGGCCCGCGCCCACCGCCGCGCCTTGCACTGCCGCCACCATCGGCTTCTTGGCCGAGAACAGCCGCACCGCCTCGACGTAGAGCGGGTTGATCCCCTGCATGCCCGACGCGCCGACGCCGCCGGGGTTCACCAAGTCGGCCCCCGCGCAGAACACCTTGCCGGCCGTGGTCAGCACGCTGGCGCGCAGATCGACCTCGCCGTCGATGTCGTCGAGCGCATCGGCCAGGTCGTGCATCAGCTCGACCGAGACGTGGTTGTTCGGTCGCCGATCGAGGGTGAGCAGCGCGACATGGTTCGCGGTCTGGACGGAAACGTCGCCGTATCGGGATTTCATGCAGTCACTCTCGCGTTGAAGGTCGGGACCGCGCTCACCGGCGCGTGCCCAGAAGGTTGCGGGCCACCACCCATTTGTGCACCTCGGTGGGGCCGTCGTAGATGCGCATGGTGCGCAGCTTGGCGCTCATCAGTTGCAGCGGCAGTTCCTTGGTCATGCCCATGGCGCCGAAGGTCTGCATGGCGTGGTCGACCACCTCGTAGGCCATCTCGGTGGCGAACGACTTGATCATCGAGATTTCCAGCCGCACGTCGCGGCCCTGGTCGAGCTTCCAGGCGCAATCGTAAGTCATCAGCCGCGCGGCGTGGATCTTGGTCGCCGCGTCAGCCACCCACCACTGGATCGCCTGGCGCTCCGACAGCGGCACGCCGAAGGTGACCCGCTGCGGGGCGTACTCGATGATCATGTCGAGCGCCCGCTGCGCCATGCCGACCGACCAGGCCGCCATCTGGATGCGCCGGGTGCCCAGGCGCAGCTGCATCGGCGCAAAGCCGTTGCCCTCCGTGCCCAGCAGCTTCCAGCCCTCGACGCGGCAGTCCTCGAGCGCGATCTCATAGGTCGCCGCGCCGCCGACCATCGGGATGCGCCGCAGCACGTTGAAACCGGGCGTGCCCTTATCGACCAGGAAGGCGCTGATGCCGCCGCGCGAGCGCTTCTCCTTGTCGGTGATGGCCATCAGGATGGTGAAGTCGGCGTGGTCGGCCCGGCTGATCCAGATCTTGCGGCCGTTGATCACCCAGTCGTCGTCGCCCCCATCCTTGCCGGGGACGCGCTCAGCTCGGGTGGTCATGCCGGCGGGGTCGCCGCCGGCGCCGGGCTCGGAGATGCCGATCGCCGACACCGTCTCGCCGCGTACATAGGGCTCGAGGTAGGCAACGCGCTGGCGCTCGTTCACCGTCGCCATCAACATGCGCAGGTTCGGGCTGTCGGGCGGCAGGGTGTAGGGGGTGACGGTGCGGCCGAGCTCTTCCTCGACGCCGACCATGGCCACGTTGGGCAGGTCCGAGCCGCCGATATCCTCCGGCGCATCCAGGCCCCAGAGGCCGAGGTCGCGCGAGACCTTGTCCAGCCGCGCGGTCTCGGCCGCGCCCAGACCCAGGCCGCCGCCGGACGCCTCGCGCTCCAGCACCTTGCCCTCGAGCGGCGTCAGCTCGTCGCGCACGAACCGCGCGACGAGGTCCTTGAGCATCCGGTGTTCTTCGCTGAGTTCGAAATCCACGTCCCGCCGTCTCCTTCGTGGCCTTTCGCCCTTCTTGCGGTCATTCTAGTCAGACATGACCGGGGGCGTCAGCCCTAAGAAGTCGGGAGGACGTCCGAGTTGCCGAAACAAGCCAAGCTTGCGACCGAGGCCACGGGGCCGCTGAAGGGGATCCGCATCCTCGACATGACCGGCGTGGTCTTCGGGGCCTACGCCACCCAGATGCTGGGCGACCTCGGCTGCGATGTGATCAAGGTCGAGTTCCCGGGCGGGCGGCGCGGCGGCGGCGGCGACATCATGCGCTGGAGCGGCGCGGTGCCGAAGGACTGCCCGCCCGATCTCGGCCCGATCTACATGACCATCAACCGCAACAAGCGCTCGGTGCTGCTCGACCTGCGCGAGGACAAGGCCGCTCGCCAGCTGCGCCGGCTGATCAAGACCTGCGATGTCTTCGCCAGCTCGGTGCGTTACGACGGGCTGAAGCGCCTCGGCCTCGACTACGACAGCGTCAAGCAGGTCCGGCCGGACATCGTCTACTGCCATGGCGCCGGCTACGGCTCGGCGGGGCCCTACGCCGGCGAGCCGGCCTACGACGACCTGATCCAGGCCGGCAGCGGGTTGGCTGACTTGCTGCCGCGTACCGACGGCAATCCAGAACCGCGCTTCATGCCGACCCTGCTGGCCGACAAGGTCTCGGGCCTCTTCATGAGCAACGCCATCACCGCGGCGCTCTTCCACCGCCAGAAGACCGGCGAGGGTCAGTTCGTCGAGGTGCCGATGCTGGAGTGCCTGGTCAGCTTCAACCTGGTCGAAAACCTGTTCGGCCACACCTTCGACCCGCCGACCGGGCAGTGGTCCTACACCCGCTCGGCCAACCCGAACCGCCGGCCGTTCCCGACCAGCGACGGCTACATCGGCCTGCTGCCCTACACCGACGCCCAGTGGGACCAGTTCTTCGAAGTGGCCGGCTGGGGCGACACCCTGTCGAAGGACCCGCGCTTTTCTGACTTCCGCACCCGCGCGGCCCATATCGGCGAGCTTTACGCGATGGTCGGCGAGGTCACGAGCACCCGCACCACCGACGAGTGGCTGGCGCTGCTGAAGCCGCTGAACATCCCGGTGGTGCGAATGAACCGGCTCGACACCCTGTTCGACGACCCGCACCTCGATGCCGTGGGCCTGTTCGAGCGCCACGAGCACCCGGAAGCCGGGCCTTACGTGGCGATGCGCCCGCCGGTCACCTATTCGGCCACGCCCGCCAACATCCGCCGCCATCCGCCCCGGCTGGGGCAGCATACCGACGAAGTGCTGGCGGAAGTCGAAGCGGAGGAGACGGCGGAATGAGACTGAGACAGGTCGCCCTGATCGCCCACAAGGTGCAGCCGATCGCCGAGCAGTTCGCGGCGGTGTTCGGCACGCAGGTGGCCTACACCGACGCGGCGGTGGAGATCTTCGGGCTGAAGAACGTGCTGCTGCCCGCCGGCGGCGAGTTCATCGAGGTGCTGGAGCCGTTTCGCGATGACGCGTCGGGCGCCCGCTACCTGGCCCGGCGCGGCGGCGACGCCGGCTACATGGTGATCCTGCAGGACGAGGATTCCTACGCCCACCGCGAGCGGCTGGCCGCCGACGGCGTGCGGGTGATCGCCAGGAACCCCGAGGCCAGCCGCTACCGCTTCACCCACTTCCACCCGGGCGACAGCGCCGGCGTGCTGCTCTCCATCGACAGCATCACCGGCGACGCCGGCTGGCAGCAGCCCAAGAGCGACTGGCTGGCGGCCGGGACCAGGTGGCGCGACTTCCCGGCCGCGCAGGCGCTGGGCGTCAGCGCCGTGACCATCCAGTCGCCGGACCCGCTGGGGGCCTGCGAGCGCTGGGCCTACCTGCTCGGTCGCCATGCGTCGTCGCTCGGCGACAGCTTTCAGATCTCGCTGGAACGCGGCGCCATCCGCTTCGTCTCGCCCGTTGACGACGACGGCACCGGCGTCGTCGGCCTCGACATCGAGGTGAAGGACGGCCATGCCGCGCTGGACCGGGCCCGCGCGGCCGGCCTGCCGGTGGCCGGCGGGGCGGTGCAGATCTGCGGCGTCGTGGTGCGGCCGGTCTCGATCTAAGGAAGAAGTGCATGGACCTCACTGACAAGCGCGTCGTCGTCATTGGCGGCTCGTCCGGCATCGGCTACGCCGTGGCCGAGGGCGCGCTGGCCCAGGGCGCCGAAGTCATCATCGGCTCCAGCCAGGCGGCCAACGTCGAGACGTCGACGGCGAAGCTCGGCAACCGGGCCTCGGGCCACGCGGTAAATGTGCGCGAGGAGCCGTCGGTCGAGGCATTCTTCGAGGCGGTCGGCGCCTTCGACCACCTGGTCTTCACGGCCGGCGACTGGGCGATGGCCGGCCTGTCGCGGCCACGCGGTCTCGACGACCTGGTCAACGCGCCCAACGCCTTCGCCGTGCGCTACTGGGGCGCGCTGGCGGCGGTGAAGTATGGGGCCAAGCTGATCCGCGAAGGCGGCTCGATCACCCTGACCAACGGCACCATCGCCCACAACCCACGCAAAGGCACGGCGCTCTCCACCGCGATGGCCGGCAGCCTCGAGTTCCTGGGCCGGGGCCTCGCCGTCGATCTCGCGCCGATCCGCGTCAACGTGGTCTGCCCCGGCGGCGTGCGCACCGGCATCTGGGACGGCATCCCGTCCGAGACCCGCGAGGCGCAGTTCGAGCGCATGTTCGCCCGCCAGCCCCTGCCCCGCATCGGTGAGCCGGCAGAGGTCGCCGAGGCCTACCTCTACCTGATGCGCGCCGGCTACACGACCGGCCAGGTCCTGGTGGTCGACGGCGGCGGCTCAATCGCCTGAGACCTTTTAGGCCCTAAAACCAGTGTCATCCCGGAAGCCGCGAAGCGGCTATCCGGGATCTCCCAGCGCCGGCGCCCGGACGAGGTCCCGGCTCTCCGGCCCGCTTTCGCGGGCCTATGCCCGGAATGATAAAACAGAGGGAGGCCGGGACCTTAGCAGCCATTTGCGCTGACGTTCGTTTCGGTCCGCATGACATTCCACCAGGGCCTCGCGTTCGCGCTGATCGTCACGACGCTCGGCCTCTTCATCTGGGGGCGGTTGCGCTACGACGTGATCGCCCTGGGTGCGCTGGTGACCAGCGTGCTGATCGGGGTGGTGCCGGCCGCCAGCGCCTTCGATGGGTTCAAGAGCGACGTGGTGGTGATCATCGCCGCGGCGCTGGTGGTCAGCGCCGCGTTCGAGCGCAGCGGCGTCGTGGAACTGGCGCTGCGGCCGCTGCTGGACCGGCTGAAGACCGAGCGCAGCCAGGTCCCAGCCATGGCCGCCGCCACCGCCCTGCTCTCGATGGCCAGCAAGAACGTCGGCGCTATCGCCATCCTGATGCCGGTGGCCCAGCAGCTGTCGCGGCGCACCGGCACATCGGTCTCGCGCCTCTTGATGCCGATGTCGTTCGCGTCTCTGCTCGGCGGCCTCGTCACCCTCGTGGGCACCTCGACCAACATCATCGTCTCCCAGGTGCGCGAGCAGGACCTCGGCAAACCGTTCCACATGTACGACTTCGCCCCGGTGGGGCTGGGCCTGACCGCCATCGGCCTGGTCTTCCTGACCTTTGCCTACCGCCTGCTGCCCAAGCACCGGGTGGCCGAGGTGCCGCTGACCGAAGCCATCGCCACCAAAGCCTTCGTCACCGAGGCCCTGGCGCCCGAGGACTGGTCCGGCGGGCCCAAGCGCGTGGCGGAGATCCGCGGCGAAGAGACCGAGGTCGTCGGCCTGATCCGCGGCGACGAGCGGCGCGTGAAGCCGCACGCCAATACCCTGGTGCGCCCCGGCGACGTGGTGCAGCTCGAAGGCCCGCCCGACGCCCTGCACAAGCTGATCGCCGACCTGAAGTGGCAGCCGCACCGCGCCGACCGTCCGCTGGAAGAGCGCAAGGGCGAGGTGCGTTCGGTCGAAGCGGTCGTGGAGGCCGACTCGGCCCTCACCGGCCAGACCATGCGGCGCCTGGACGTGCAGTCGCGCTTCAACATCAAGCTGATGGCGGTGGCCCGCCACGGTAAGCGCGTGACCCAGCGCCTGCGCACCGCGCCCATCCGCGCTGGCGACGTGCTGGTGCTGCACGGGGTCGAGACCGACCTCGCGCCGGCGATGAAGGAGTTGGGCCTGCTGCCTTTGGCCGACCGGGCCGTGCAGCTCGGCAAGCGCCGGCCGCTCTGGCTGCCGGCGTTGATCCTGGCGGCGGCCATGGTCTGCGTCGGCTTCCAGCTGATCCCGGTGGCGATCGCCTTCACCGCGGCGGCCCTCTTGATGGTGCTCTCGCGCTCGATCTCGATGCGCGAAGCCTACGCGGCGCTGGACGGCACGGTGCTGGTGCTGATCGCCGCCCTGGTGCCGGTCAGCGAGGCCCTGCAGAAAACCGGCGGCGCCGACCTGATCGCGGGCGGGCTCTCCGGCGTGCTACTGCACGCCCCGCCGCTGGCGGTGCTGGGGCTGATGATGCTGGCCGCCATGCTCTGCGCGCCGCTGATGCACAATGCGCCGACGGTGCTGATCCTGGCGCCGGTGGCGATCGGCGTCGCCCACCACCTGCACCTGTCGCCGGACTCCCTGCTGATGGGCGTCGCCACCGGCGCGGCCTGCGACTTCCTCACCCCGGTCGGCCACCAGTGCAACACCCTGGTGCTGGGGCCCGGCGGCTACAAGTTCAGCGACTACCCACGCCTGGGCGCACCGCTGTCCGTGATCGTGATCCTGGCCGGCACGGCGCTGATCGCGATGGTCTGGCCGCTGACGCCACATTGAGCGATGCTGTCCGGGTTTCAGGGAGTCCGGCCATGACCATCGGCGGCATCGACCACATCAACATCGGCACCGAGCGTCTCGAGGAGACGCGCGCCTTCTTCCGCGACGTGCTCGGCCTGAAGGAGGGCTACCGGCCCAACTTCGCCTTCGGCGGCGCCTGGCTCTACGCCGGCGAGCGCGCCGTCGTGCACCTCGTCGACCTGCCGGAAGGCCGGCGGCCCTCGTCCGAGGCCGCGCTCGACCACTTCGCCTTCACCATCGACGACTGGGACGACGCGGTGGCCCGGCTGACCACCGGCGGCTCGCAGTTCCGCATCGCCGACGTGCCCGGCGCGGCGATCCGCCAGATCTTCGTCTGCGACCCCAACGGCGTGAACATCGAGCTGAACTACCGCGTCCCGGCGACGAGGAATGCTGCAGTCGCGACGGCGGGTTCCTGAAGCGGGTTGGAATTCCCATCCGACCGCTCCTCCCACGCGAAGCGGACGCGAAGCGGGGGAAGTGTCGACCGGAGGGCGACGGAGGGGGCGCTCCCAGGGCGCCGGAAAGGATGCCCGCGCTCGACTGCCTACCCTGCGAGGGCCGAGCGCCCCCTCCGTCGCGCTCCGCGCGACACCTCCCCCATTTCATGGGTGAGGAGTGGCGTGGTGGTTTAAGCGAACGCCGCTTCGGACGCTTCGGCGCGCAGTTCGGGCATGCCGGCGCCGGTGACTGAGGAGACCGCCATCACGCGGGGAAAGGCGGCGGGGCGGCGCGCGATGGCGGCTTCGGTGCGCGCCCGTTCGGCCTCGGCCTGGGCCGGCTTCAGCTTGTCGGCCTTGGTCAGCACGATTTCGTAGGAAACCGCGGCCGTATCGAACGCGTCCATCGCCTCGGCGTCCGGCTTCTTCAGCCCATGGCGGGCGTCGATCAGCAGAAAGACGCGGCGCAGGTTGGGCCGGCCGCGCAGATAGTCGCGGGCGAGGTTCTGGAAGCGCTTGGTCTCGCCCTTGGAGGCCTTGGCGAAGCCGTAGCCGGGCAGGTCGACCAGCCGCAGCCGACCATCCAGCACGAAGAAGTTCACCTCGCGCGTCCGACCCGGCTCCGTGGAGCTGCGCGCCAGGCCGCCGCGGTTGACCAGCGCATTGATCAGGCTGGACTTGCCGACATTGGAGCGCCCGGCGAAGGCGATCTCCGGCAGGTCCGGCGTCGGCAGCTGATCGATCTGGGCGCAGCCCATCAGGAACTCGGCCGGCCGGGCGAAGAGCACGCGCGCGGCCTCGATCTGGCCCTCGTCCCAGATGGTTTCGACGCCCGCGTCGTCCATCAAGGCGCCTTGGTCTCGGCTTTTGCCGATGGCTTGGGCGTCTTCGGCCCGGTCAGCCGGGCGATGAAATCGTCCACCGGATTGTCGACCTTGAAGCGCCGCATCAGGAAGTACTGCTGGCACATGGTGAAGACCGACGAGAACGCCCAGTAGATCACCAGGCCCACGGAGCTCTGGGCCAGGAAGATCATGAACGCCCACGGCATCCACTTCATCAGCCGCTGCTGCGTCGGGTCGACGCCGGCCATTTGCGGCGCCATCTGCATCGAGAGGAACATGGCGCAGGCGTAGATGATCGGCCAGGCGCCGACGTGGAAGAGCAGCAGGAAGATGCCGCCGACGAAGGGCACGTGCTCGATCGCCAGGACCACCGGGTTGTTGATCGGGTCCCATGGCAGCAGGCCAAACAGGTTCCAGATCGAGGTCGGATCGGGCGCCGAGAGGTCCTTGACCCAGCCGAACGGCGCGTGGCGCATCTCGATGGTGACGGTGAAGACGTTGCTCAGCGCGTAGAACACCGGCAGCGGCAGCAGCATCGGGATGCAGCCGGTGACCGGGTTGATCTTCTCCCGGGCGTAGAGCTCCATCATCGCCTTCTGCTGGCCCTGCGGATCGCCCTTGAAGCGCTCCTGCAGCGCCTTCATCTCCGGCTGCACCTTCTTCATCTTCGTCGACATCGAGTACGACGCGTTGAAGGCCGGGAACATCAGCAGGCGAATGGTGATGGTCAGCGCCAGGATGGCGAAGCCGAAGCCGAGGCCGATGTTCGAAAGCAGGCCCGCGTAGAAATCCAGCACCAGAAACACCGGCTTGGAGATGATCTCGAACCAGCCCCAGTCGACCGCCTTGTCGAGGCCCTGCAGGCCCAGCTGGTTATTGTAGGCCTGCAGCGTCTTCACCACCTTGGCGCCGGCGAAGACGTGGGTGACCTCGGTGGTCGAGGCGCCCGGCGCGATCACCCGCGGCGCGCCGACGTAGCTGGCCACATACACATCGACGCCGTTCACCGGCGTCACCTGGTAGTCGGCCTTGATCGGCTCGGTCTGCGGCGGCGCGAACACCGTCATCCAGTACTTGTCGGTGATGCCCATCCAGCCGCCGGTGGAGGTGAAGGACTTGTCGCCGTCCTTCTTCCAGTCCTGGTACTTGCGCTCTTCCTTGAGCTGCTTGTCGAACATGCCGATCGCGCCTTCCATGGCGGTCTTGCCAAGGTCGGCCGAGACGCCGCGGCGCTCCACCGAGCCATAGGGGGCGATGTTGACGGGCGCCTGGCTCTGGTTGGTCACCGTGTCGGTGATGGTGAACATGTACTGGGCGTCCACCTTGATCTGGCGGTGGAACAGGAGGCCGGAGGGAGCCGTGTAGGTCAGCTCGGCCGGCGCGGTGGGGGTCAGCGGCCCGGTGGAGACCAGGGTCCACGGCGTGCTCTCGGTCGGCATGCCGGCCGGCGCGCCCACCCAGCCATTGACCGCGTAGTAGGCGTTGTCCGCGCCGAAGGGCCGCAGCAGCTCCACCGACGGCGAGCCTGCTTGCGTGGTCTCGCGGTACTGCGACAGGTAGAGGTCGTCGAGCTTGGCGCCGGTCAGGCTGATCGAGCCGGCGAGGTCCGGCGTCTGGATCGCCACCCGCGGCGTCGCCGCCAGAGCCTGCGGCCGCGTCAGCACCACCGCGGCCGGCTGGCCGTTGGGCGCGAGGCCGGCGGCCTGCTGCTGCTGCACCGCCACCTGAGCCTGCTGCTGCTCGACCTCGTGGCGCTTTTCCGCCGGCCCGGCGACGAAGAACTCGTAGGCCATTACCAGCGCGAACACGACGCCGAGGATCAGGAGGTTGCGGTTGTTTTCGGGCATGGATCAGCGCGCGGGGCGGCCTCTCAGGGGAACTTAGGGACGGGGGTCCGGCGGCAGGGCCGGTTCCTCGCCCCGTGGCGGGGCGCCGAGATCGGCGGCGAGCCTTATCAGCGCGCTTTTCACATCGTCAAGGAAACGCGGCCAGGGCCGCGCGCCGGCGCCCCCGCGGGCGATGAGCACATAGTCGCACCCGGGCCGCGCCAGGGCCGGCAGGATCAGCCGGGCGGCCTCGCGCATGCGCCGCTTGGCGCGGTTGCGGGCCACGGCATTGCCGATGCGCTTGGTGGCGGTGAAGCCCACGCGGACCCCGGCCTCGTCATCCTTGCGATCGCGGGCCTGCACGAGCACGGCTCCTCTGGCGCAGGCGAGCCCCTTCGCCGCCGCCAGGAAATCGGGCCGCTTCTTCAGTCGTTCAAGGGGTGGGGTGGCTTCGGTCAGGCCGAAACCTCGCGGGTGCGCTCTTTAGGCCGACAGACGCTTGCGGCCCTGAGCCCGGCGCCGCGCCAGCACCTTGCGGCCGTTCTTGGTCGACATGCGCAGCCGGAAGCCGTGACGACGCTTGCGCACGAGGCGGGAGGGCTGAAAGGTGCGCTTCATAACGGCAGGTCCGGAGGTCAGGCTCGGGTGAGCGGGCGGCAATAGGGGATGAGGCCCGCGGTGTCAACTTTGCGGGGCCAATCACGTCGGCGGGGCGCTTCCCGCCTCTAGGACCCTGGCATCTGATTTTCCGAGCGGTAGCTTCCAGTGAGGCGGTATCTTCCAGTTGTCGCGGTACGCTCTCGCAGAAGCCCAGCGCGCGAACACCCCTAGAGCGACTAGGGCGAACCCGAGCAGGACCAAGCCTGCGTGCTCCAGCGTTGCCAACATCCGTCGAAGATAGTCCCGCGCCTGGCTGGGCGACATGCTTGTCAACGGGGCCTAATTTCAAACTGAGACACTACCGGGCGGGCGTGGGGCGGTGTCTCGGTTTGAATCTGATTCCGCGCGCCGGGTGGCGGGACGCTTCTAATCCTTAGGACCTTGGGGCAGGTGGCAACGCGGGAGGAATATGCAGTTCCACCCGACAGAAGCGATCCTTCATCAGCGCGCTGGCCTCCTCGCTCAACTCTTTCATTCGTTCCGAGCCGCAGTTCGCGAATGCCCAGACGACCAGCACCTCACGTTCAGTTCCGTCAATGAACCGGCGTTCGACCACAGTGCGTTCGATGAGCGACATGGCACCGATGATAAGGGCTGGCCCTTCTCGGCGCCATGCTTGTCAGACGGGTGTGATCTCACCGGCGCGCTCCCTGGAGGATCGTGCCCCATCGCGTGGTGTAGCTGCGGCGGTGTGATCACCGCGCTCTCCGGCGAGGCCGGATCGGTCAGGCGGCCAGGATGGGCAGGCTGACGAGGCCATTGTCGCTCAAGCCGGCGACGGATTCCAGGCTGAGG
>DATAVF010000002.1:0-2173 GCA_036267835.1 Caulobacteraceae bacterium
GCTGATCGACCGCGGCGTGACGCGCGACCTCGCCTGGGGCGTGCCGGTGCTGTGCCACGGTGCGATCCGGCCGGGCTTCGAGGACAAGGTGTTCTACGTCTGGTTCGACGCGCCGATCGAATACATCGCCGCCACCGAGGAATGGGCCGACGAGACCGGCGCGGACTGGCGGCGCTGGTGGCGCGAGGACGGCGGCGCGGACGACGTCAGCTACGTCGAGTTCATGGGCAAGGACAACGTCGCCTTCCACACGGTGAGCTTCCCGGCGACGCTGCTGGGTTCGGGCGAGCCGTGGAAGAGCGTCGACGTGCTGAAGGCGTTCAACTGGCTCAACTGGTATGGCGACAAGTTCTCCACCTCGCAGAAACGCGGCGTCTTCATGGACGCGGCGCTGGAGCTCGCCCCGGCCGACGCCTGGCGCTGGTACCTGACCTCGAACGCGCCGGAGCACTCGGACAGCGCCTTCACCTGGGAGCTGTTCCAGTCGGCCGTGAACCGCGACCTCGCTGACGTGCTGGGCAACTTCGTCAACCGCATCTGCAAGTTCTGCGAGACCCGGTTCGAGGGCGTCGTGCCGGCCGGCGGCGAGCCAGGCCCGCGCGAGGCGCAGTTCTTCGCCGATGTGGCGGCCCAGCTGGCCGACGTCACCGCCCAGTTCGAGGCGATCGAGGTGCGCAAATCGGCCCAGGCGCTGCGCGCCCTCTGGGTGCTCGGCAACGAGTACCTGCAGGAAGCCGCGCCCTGGACCGCGATCAAGACCGACCCGGCCCGCGCCGCGGTGGTGGTGCGCACGGCCCTGAACCTGGCGGCCCTCTTCGCCCGCGTCTCAGCCCCGGTGATCCCGTTCGCGTCGGAAGCCATCCTGCTGGCCCTCGGCGAGGACTTCCCCTCTGCCTGGCCCTGCCTGGACGCCGCTGCCGAACTCACGCGGTTGCCCGAAGGCCGCAAGATCGCCGCCCCCCCCGTGCTCTTCCGCAAGATCGAGGACGCGGAACTCGCCGAGTGGACGGAGCGGTTCAAGGGGGTGGGGTAGCGACCCTTACTGGTAGCTCTGCAGCGGCCGCACCTCGAGCGAGCCCTCGGCCTGCGCCTTGATCGCCTGGGCCGCGGCCAACGCTCCGGCGGCGGTGGTGTAGTAGGGGATCTTCATCATCAGGGCGGAGCGGCGCAGGGAGAAGCTGTCTTCCAGGGACTGCTTGCCCTCGGTGGTGTTGAAGACCAGCTGGACGGCGCCGTTCTTCATCCCGTCGACGATGTGCGGGCGGCCCTCCAGCACCTTCTTCACCCGCTCGACCGTGAAGCCCTCGGACTCCAGGAAGCCGGCGGTGCCGGCGGTGGCGATGAGCTTGAAGCCCTGGGCGGTCAGCAGGCGCACCGGCTCGACGATCCAGGCCTTGTCGGCGTCCTTGACCGAGACGAAGACGGCGCCGGCCTTGGGCAGCACCGTGCCGCCGCCGAGCTGGCTTTTGGCGAAGGCTCTGGCGAAGGCCGGGGCCATGTCGGCCTCTTCGGGACGTCGCCAGTCGAGGCCCATGACCTCGCCGGTGGAGCGCATCTCGGGGCCGAGGATGGTGTCGACGCCAGGGAAGCGGGCGAAGGGGAAGACCGCCTCCTTCACCGCGATGTGGTCGTGGGTGTCGCTGACCAGCGCGAAGCTCGCCAATTTCACCCCAGCCATCAGCTTGGCGGCGATGGCGGCCACCGGGTGGCCGATGGTCTTGGCGACGAAGGGCACGGTGCGGCTGGCGCGCGGGTTTACCTCCAGCACGAAGATGCGGGGCGCGGCCGAGTGCGGCTCCTCGATGGCGAACTGCACGTTCATCAGGCCGCGCACGTTCAGCGCCCGGGCCATGGCCTCGGTCTGGCGCTTCAGCTCCTCGATGGTCTCAGCGCTGAGCGAGAACGGCGGCAGCGAGCAGGCGCTGTCGCCGGAGTGCACGCCGGCTTCCTCGATGTGCTCCATGACGCCGGCGACGAACACATCCGTGCCATCGCAGAGGGCGTCGACATCCACCTCGGTGGCGCGGCTCAGGTACTGGTCGATCAGCACCGGCGAGGCGCCCGAAACCTTCACCGCGTTGCGGATGTAGCGATCCAGCTGCTCCTCATCGCGGACGATCTCCATCGCCCGCCCGCCCAGCACGTAGGAGGGCCGGATCACCACCGGGAAGCC
>DATAVF010000003.1:0-1781 GCA_036267835.1 Caulobacteraceae bacterium
GCAGTGGCTAGGTCACGCATGCGGATCTGCATCCAGACGACCGGCAGCCAGAACACACCGGCCAGAGCGTAGAGCGCCAGCGAGGCGACGAGCCAGGGCTGGCCGAGATCGTAGCCTGCGCTCTGCATCAGCAGCCAGCCGCTGACCGGCTGAGCCACGATGGCGGTGGCGGTGAACAGCATGTCGGCCAGCACCACGACGCCGGCGGTGCGGGCAATGAAGCGCGCGTCGCCGCTCAGGTGCGCCATCAGCACGAAGAAGGCGATGCCGGCGCCCGTCCCCAGGATCACGATCGCCCCGATCACGTGGACGAACTTGAGCGCCAGGTAGAGCACGCCGCCGGCCTCGCGGCGCCGGCGCTAGAAGGCCCGCCGCAGGGCGTCGGCGAGATCGGTCTTTTCCCACGAGAAGCCGCCGTCGGCTTCGGGCGAGCGGCCGAAGTGGCCGTAGGCCGAGGTGCGGGCGTAGATCGGGCGGTTGAGGCCGAGGTGCTCGCGGATGGCCCGCGGCGTCGCCCCGCCGATCATCTCCGGCAGCAGCTTTTCCAGCGCGGCCGGGTCGACGTGGCTGCGGCCATGCAGCTCGACGTAGAAGCTCAACGGCTTGGAGACGCCGATCGCATAACCGATCTGGATGGTGCAGGCGTCGGCGAGGCCTGCGGCGACCACGTTCTTGGCCAGGTAGCGGCAGGCGTACGCGGCCGAGCGGTCGACCTTGGTCGGGTCCTTGCCGGAAAAGGCGCCGCCGCCGTGCGGGGCCGCGCCGCCGTAGGTGTCGACGATGATCTTGCGCCCGGTCAGGCCGCAGTCGCCGTCCGGCCCGCCGATGACGAAGTTGCCGGTCGGGTTCACGTGCCAGACGGTCTCGTCGGTGATGAAGCCTTCGGGGAAGACCGTCAGGATATAGGGCTTGACGATGTCATGCACGTCGGCCGGGGTCAGGCCCTCGCGGTGCTGGGTCGAGAGCACGATCTGGGCGGCGCGCACCGGCTTCTCGTTCTCGAACACCAGGGTCACCTGGCTCTTGGCGTCCGGCTCCAGGCCGGGCTCGGCGCCGGCGTGGCGGGCCTTGGCCAGCACCGAGAGGATGTTGTGGGAATACTGCAGCGTTGCCGGCATCAGTTCGGGCGTGTCGTTGGTCGCATAGCCGAACATGATGCCCTGGTCGCCGGCCCCCTCGTCCTTATTGCCGGCCGCGTCGACGCCCATGGCGATGTCGGCGGACTGGGCGTGCAGGTGGCAGGCGAAGTCGGCATGCTCCCAGTGGAAGCCTTCCTGCTCGTAGCCGATGTCCTTCACCGCGGCGCGGACCTTCGCCTCGAGGGTGTCGATGATGCCCTCGGGCCCGCGCACTTCACCGGCCAGGATGATGCGGTTGGTGGTGACCATCGTCTCGCAGGCGACACGGGCATACGGGTCGGCGGCCAGGAAGGCGTCGACCACCTCGTCGGAGATGCGGTCGGCCACCTTGTCCGGGTGGCCTTCGGAGACGCTTTCGCTGGTGAAGAGGTAGTTGCTGCGCATGGGGACTGTCCTTGGGAAGCTCGTTCAGGCGAGCCCGTTGGCGGCGGCGAGCTCGGCGAGCGAGACGACCGGCCGGGGGCCGTAGTGGGAGATGACTTCGGCTGCCGCGAGCCCGCCCAGGCGGCCGCACACGTCCAGCGACCGGCCGCGGGCCAGGCCGAGCATGAAGCCGGCCGCGTACTGGTCGCCAGCGCCGGTGGTATCGACGACCTTGGCGACCGGATAGGCGGCGACCGACACGTCTTCCGTCTGGGTCAG
>DATAVF010000004.1:0-2965 GCA_036267835.1 Caulobacteraceae bacterium
AGGATCGGCGCGCCGCCGCCCAGGATGGTGCGCAGGAACTTCAGGTAGTCGCCCGCGGTGGAAAAGAGCCCGCCGCCGCCCATGCCGTGGTACGGCGGCGCCGGCAGGGGGAAGGGCATGGCGCCCAGCGCCCCGCCCTCCCCGCGCCCATGCATCGACGCCAGCCGCCCGGCCTGCGCCGGCGTCGCGGCGAAGCCGGTCTCGGTCATGCCCAGCGGCCCGAACACATGCTCCAGGAGGTACATGTCGAGCGTCTCGCCGCTGACCGCGGCCACGAGTTCGCCGGCCCAGTCGAGGCCGACGCCGTAGGCCCACGCCGTGCCGGGCTCGAACATCAGCGGGATGGGGCCGCCGCGCTCGGTCTGCGCGGCCGAATAGCGGGCAAGCTCGGCGTGACAAAAGTCGTAGGCCAGGCCCGAGGTGTGGGCCAGCAGATGGCGCACGGTGATCGGCCCCTCGGCATTGGCCAGCACCGGCGCGCCGGCGTCGTCGAAGCCCTTCAGCACCATCGGGTTGGCCAGCCCCGGCAGCCACGGCCCCACCGGATCGTCGAGCCCGATGCGCCCGGCCTCGACCAGTTGCAGCACGGCCACGGTGGTCACCGCCTTGGTGAAGGAGGCGATCCAGAACACGGTGTCGGAGGTCATCGGCGCCGGATTGTCGAGCCCGCGCGCCCCGGCGGCCGCCTCGACCACCGTCCCGTCAGGCATCAGGGCCGCCACCGACACGCCGGGCAGCCCCCGGGCGAGCGCCCTGGCGAGCGCTGCGTCGATCTCGCCATTCGTGCCCATGCCGGCATCCCCCAATTGGTCGGAGTGGCAGGATTCGAACCTGCGACCCCCGCGTCCCGAACGCGGTGCTCTACCAGACTGAGCCACACTCCGAAATTGGGAGGGCGCCTTATAGAGGAGGCATGTCAGCCCGGCAACCGCCGCTCGCGCCGTTGCACGAGCGAAGCTCCTGCGTTATCTCCCGCCACCCTGCCCGCTTCGGCCCCCGGCCAAGCTTGGCGGCATTCCTGCTGGGGAATGGTGTAATGGTAACACTGCGGTTTTTGGTACCGTCATTCTAGGTTCGAGTCCTAGTTCCCCAGCCACTCAGTCTGTGAAAACAGGCTCTTCCGACATCAGCGCGCGCAAGCGCCGGAAATACCGCGGCTATTCGCCCCGAACTGACCCGCGACGCCCCATTCTCAGGGCGCATTTCACCGCTTTCCCACCCTATTTCGCGCCGCGTCTCTGCGCGCCCGGCGCGGACATACACTTCGCCCTAACAGCGTATTTCTCCGCATATCAGAGAATCGCCGCACGAGATGACGGGCGGACTTTTTTCCTGAGAGACAGTGGTTTATCCGGGCCGCAGCCTTGATATTCCCTGCGACCCGGACACGACCCGCAGCCGGCCGGGGTCCGGTATTGGCGCGCAGCAGCCGTCGGAGGCAGGGGCGGTTGCATGAGTGCGCGCTGATCAGGCGTCGGTCTGGGCTGCCCCCAGATAAACATTGAGGCACTCGACGAGGTCGCGAGTCGATACCGACCAACCGGCTGGCAATACCCCTTCGGCCCCCCGCCGCTTTCCGGACCTAGCCATTCCGTCCTGCGGCGCGCGGCCTGGCAGATAGCGGAAGGCTGCTAGAGAGCCGGGTGAGACGGGGCTCCACACGAAAAAGTGGTCGATGTCGCGCCAGGCGTACTGTCGCGACTGGTGGGACAGACCGCCTGAGAGAACGAACCCGACGTGGTTTAGTCTCAGAAACAGCGGCGCCCTCCACAACCTTATGCCCAGAGTCATGCCGGCCAGCCCCAACGCGGCGCAGAGCAGCCCGAGCGGCCACTGCTCCCAATCTTGCTGAATAGTGTAGGCAGCGATTGCGCACATCGCGCTGCCAAGAAGGGTGAAACCCACAGCCTTCCGGCGCGATTCGACGAACGTCTTCGGCTCCAGACTCATAACGCCTATCCCCCTACCTTTCCGCGCTTAAGCGGATTGTCGGAAGCGCGCGTGTAGCAGCAAAGTGCAAATGTCACCGACGGGCAAGTTAGAGATGTCACCTTCCTGGGCCTTCGACGAGGCCAGGAAGGGTGACGCCGGTGGCGGTGCTTATCATGAGCGATGGAGAGCTGGCGCGGGCTGAGACGCTGCGTGATCTCGACCAGGATCGACTGACGATCGAGGCAGCGCAGCAGCTTCTGGGACTTTCGCGCCGACAGGTGTTCCGGCTTTTGAAGGCGTACCGCCTACAGGGCTCAGCTGGCAGCCCCCATGGGCCGACCAAGTCGAGGAGACAACTTGATATCAGACTATCGAGACGGCGATCTTGGTTGAAAGCCTGCGTTACAGCGGTAGAGAGCGTCTTCAGGCAAAGTCTTGTCGACGTTCTTGAACGGCGTTACCGCCACGAGGACGGTGCAGCTGATCCGAGCCGGCGCATGATCACTGGCCCCCTCGACGCCGCGCACCGCCTTGCTGACGCCCGCGGAGATGAGGCCCGGCGCAAAGGCCCGACTATCTCCAGAGCGGTGACGAAGCCTTCATCCAGCGGGTCATGTGCCGCATTTCGGCGACCAGGCGCCCGCTCTCGTCCGTGAGTTCGGTATCGACCCAGACGAACTCGGTCTTGTCGGTGATCCCGACGCCGACCACACGTCCCGTCTTGGTGTAGGGCACGCCGGTCCGGATCGGGCCGTTGCGCAGCGCGATCTCGGTCGCGCCGAAGAAGCCCACCGCCGGTTGGGTGATCTGCCCGCGCAGGAAATTCGACATCAGCGCGCCGTACATCGCCTGCGGATCACGCACGATCCCGTCCTCGCCGTGCTCGGCGACGAAGCCGTCGATCTGCTTCAATTCCGCCCCGACCGCGACGTTGGCGGCGATCCGGTTGGCGCCCGCCGGCGCCGGCTCCATCGGCAGACCCCGCACGTAGTTGGGGGTGGCGGGCGTCCCGATCGAGACCGTGCCCTTGCAG
>DATAVF010000005.1:0-10814 GCA_036267835.1 Caulobacteraceae bacterium
CTACCCCAATGGCGACGGCATAAACCCCGGCCTGCCGAACCCGACGCCGCTGCCGCAGACCGGCGCCTACACCTTCTCGGTCAGCCCCGACCTGATGGCCGAGGGCGCCTTCGGCAAGTTCACCCTGACGATCCGCATCCCGCCGCGCTGAGCCAAAGAGTGACGCCCAGATTTCGCCATAATTCAGAAATGTGGCCGGAAGTCTGAAGGGCAGGTAATCGCAGCATTCAGGCCTGGCTCACGCACCATGACTGAATTTATCCTCGCACGACGCAGAATTTGAGCGCAGCCTGCTGCTGCGGACCTGTGCGCGCGCAAGGAGAAAATACGAAATGCCAATTGTAACGACACGGAAAGCATGTTTCGCGGTTCTTGCCGCGGCAATGCTGGCCGGGCCCGCCGCGATGGCGAACCCGCCGATGGTCGCGACCGATCACAGCCAGATCGGGACCATCCCACACCCCAGTCCCAACGTCGCCGCCTGCGCGGCCGGCTTCACCGCCACGCCGAGCGCCATCGTCGGCTCGAACCCCTATAGCCAGTCCTACACTTGCACGGGGCCGGCGGTGGTCTGCAGCGTCCACTTCTCGGCGCAGAATGTTCAGGTGGGCTCCAACCCGCCCCAGAACGGCGGTTTCGCGACGCCGATCTATGGCGGCCCGATCACCATCAAGGGCGGCCGGATGGTCTACACCTGCGCCGAGCCGCAACCGCCGCCGCGCTAGGCGCCGCCGGGAAGAGGGTGGTCAGGCTTTTTCCACGAAGGAGTCGATCACCTTCTTCTCGCCGGCCTTTTCGAAGGCGACGGTGAGCTTGTTGCCTTCGATGTGCTTGATGGCGCCGTAGCCGAACTTGATGTGGAAGACGCGGTCGCCGCGGGCGTAGCCGCCGGTGGCTGACGGCTCGGACACCGCCACCAGCCGGCCCTCGCCCTCGATCACCTGCGACACGCCGACCGGTCCGCCGCGGTAGTTGCGCTCCTGCGCCCGCCGCCAGCCGGGCGAGGCGTAGCCAGCGCCGAAGTTGCTCTCATTGTCCCAGCGCGAGTTGGCCTCGCGCATGCCGGGGCCGCCGCCGTAGTAGCCGGTCTCCGACGCGGCCTCAACGTTGTCGGCCGGCATCTCGTCGACGAAGCGGCTCGGCAGCTGGCTGGTCCAGCGGCCGTAGACCTGGCGGTTGGCGGCGAAGGAGATGCGCGCTTCCTCGCGGGCCCGGGTGATGCCGACGTAGGCGAGGCGGCGCTCTTCCTCGAGCCCTTTTTCGCCGCTCTCGTCCATGCTGCGCTGGCTGGGGAAGACGCCCTCTTCCCAGCCGGGCAGGAACACCAGCGGGAACTCCAGCCCCTTGGCCGAGTGCAGGGTCATGATCTGCACCGAGTCGTCGCCGCTCTCGCGGTCGAGGTCCATCACCAGGGCCACGTGCTCGAGGTACGCCTGCAGGGTGTCGAAGGCGCCCATCGAGGTGACGAGCTCCTTCAGGTTGTCGAGCCGGGTCTGGCTGGTCGGGCCTTTGTCGAGGCGCAGGGCGTCGGTGTAGCCGCTCTCCTCGAGGATGGTCTCCAACAGGCGCGGGTGCGGCGTGCTCTGTGCCGCGGCGCGCCAGCGGTGGAGGTCGCGCAGGAAGTTGGAAAGCGCCGTGCGGGTGCGCGCCGCCAGCTCGTCGGTGCGCACCACCTCCCGCGCCGCCTCGGTGAGGCTGCGGAAGTGGGTGGCCGGCCCGGTGGGTTCCAGCTCGCCGGTGTCGGTGTTGAACAGCGGCTCGTCGTAAAGCTGCGAGGGCGCCACCGCGGCGACCTGATGCAGCTTCTGCACGGTCGAGTCGCCGATGCCGCGCTTGGGCGTATTGACGATGCGCTCGAAGGCCAGGTCGTCGTCGGGCGACTGGATTAGGCGCAAATAGGCGTGGGCGTCGCGGATCTCGGCGCGCTCGAAGAAGCGCGGGCCGCCGATCACCTTGTAAGGGATCTGCAGCATCACGAAGCGCTCTTCGAAGGCGCGCATCTGGAACGAGGCGCGCACCAGGATGGCGGCTTCCTTGTAGCGGCGCTTGTCCTTGATCCAGCGCTCGATCTCGTCGGCGATCAGCCGGCTCTCGGCCTCGCCGTCCCAGACGCCGCGCACCTTCACCTTCGCCCCGCCCTCGGCCTCGGTCCACAACGTCTTGCCGAGCCGGCCCTTGTTGGCGGTGATCAGGCCCGAGGCGGCGGCCAGGATGTGGGCGGTCGAGCGGTAGTTGCGCTCCAGCCGCACCACCTTGGCGCCCGGGAAGTCGCGCTCGAAGCGCAGGATGTTGTCCACCTCGGCGCCGCGCCAGCCGTAGATCGACTGGTCGTCGTCGCCCACGCAGCACAGGTTCTGCCGCCCCTGCGCCAGCAAGCGCAGCCACAGGTACTGGGAGACGTTCGAGTCCTGGTACTCGTCGACCAGCAGGTACTTGAAGCGGTTGTGGTAGTCGGCCAGCACGTCCGGGTGGGTCGTGAAGATGGTCAGGTTGTGCAGCAGCAAATCGCCGAAGTCGCAGGCGTTCAGCACCCGAAGGCGGTCCTGGTAGAGGGCGTAGAGCCGGCCGCCGCGATTGTTGGCGAAGTTCGCGCCCTCGGCCGGGGGCAGGCGCATCGGCGTCCAGCCGCGGTTCTTCCAGTGATCGACCAGGCCGGCGAAGGCGCGCGGCGTCCAGCGCTTGGCGTCGATGTTCTCGGCTTCCAGCAGCTGCTTGATCAGCCGCTCCTGGTCGTCCGGGTCGATGATGGTGAAGCTGGATTTCAGCCCGACCAGCTCGGCGTGGCGGCGCAGGATCTGGGCCGCGACCGAGTGGAAGGTGCCCAGCCAGCGCAGCCCCTCGGCCGAGGGACCGATGATCGAGGTGATCCGCTCGCGCATTTCGCGGGCGGCCTTGTTGGTGAAGGTGACGGCCAGCAGCTCCCACGGCCGCGCCCGGCCGCTGGCCAGGATGTGCGCCAGCCGCGTGGTCAGCACCCGCGTCTTGCCGGTGCCCGCGCCCGCCAGCACCAGCACCGGCCCTTCGATCGCCTCCACCGCCTCGCGCTGCTCGGGATTCAGCCCGGCGAGGTAGTCAGGCCCCTGGACGCGGGCGAGATCGGAGATGCGGGGCTGTTCAGACACGGGACAATCGATTCAGGGTCGGAACATATGTAGCACGCCGAAGGCCCGACAGAAGGGCTCCCACTCCTCCACCGCCCAGCGGGGGAGGTGGCGCGCGGAGCGCGACGGAGGGGGCGCTAAGCGGCCCAGATCAAACTGCGGGCTTTGCGCCTGCGGCTTTGCGCCCCCTCCGTCGGCCTTCGGCCGCCACCTCCCCCGCTGCGCGGGTGAGGAGTGACAGGGCCTTGGCCACTGGCGTGAGCATCGCGCCCGTCACAGTGTGCGCGGCTTCGCCTTCGCCGGGCACGCCGAAGACCAGGCGCTCGCGCTTGGCGGCCGGGGCGTAGAGGGTGCCGAAGAGCCAGTCCCAGAGGGCGAGGGAGTTGCCGAGGTTGCGGCCGAAGTGGCGCGGGTCGGACGAGTGGTGGATCTGGTGAGCAGCGGGGCTCATCAGCAGCTTCTCCAGGCCGCCACGGAAGCTGATCCAGACGTGCGAGTGGTGCAGGTGGCCGACGGTGAAGGTGAAGGCGACGAACAGCACGTCGGCGCTGATCACCGACAGCTGGCTGGCGCCCAGGCCGTATTGCAGCATGCCGGCGGCGACGCCGGTGAAGATGGCGGTGATGTTGTAGAACTTCAGCGATTCCAGCGGGTGGACGCGGAAGGTGGTCAGCGGCGTCAGCGCTTCCGCCGTGTGGTGGACCTTGTGGATCTCCCACAGCGCCGGCACCCGGTGGCTGAGCCAGTGATCGACCCAGTAGGCGAGTTCCGATGCCAGGTAGAGTGCGACGCCGGTCAGGGCGGTGGGCAGCATGCCGGTGATGTGCAGCGGCGCCGGTCCGCCCAGGGCGACCAGGGCCTCGCGTGTCCAGGCCGCGGCCTGGGTCTGCGACAGCAGCGCCCAGCCGATCAACACGCCGCCGGCGAAGGCGTTGAAGAGGAAGAAGCCGACGTCGGTCCTGCCCGACGCGCCCCGGACCGCTGCTCTTCTGGGGCGCAGCGCCCGCATCATCAGGCGCAGGCTCAGCCGACCGCGCCGCCGCCAGCGTCCGACGCCGACCACCAGCGTCGCCACCACCATGGCGCACGCCAGCGACGCGAGCGAGAAGCCCGAGAGTGGATCGAAGAAGATATGGCCGCCGATCGTGCCGACCCTGGCCAGCGCCCCGGAGATCGCGTGAAGCAGCAAGCTCATCGTCCGCCAAGCTAGGCGGTCAAGGTGCAGCTTTCCTTAAGTCGCCGGCCGCGTCGGGCTCGAAACGCGGGACCATGTCAGTGCCCATCAGCTTGTCCCAGAAGCGGAAATAGAGCCCGAAGTTCTTGCCGTAGTGGCTGTGGTGCAGGCTGTGGTGGCTGGCCGAGATCAGCCAGCGCCCGAGGGGCCCTTGCACCAGCCAGTCAGGCAGCACCTCGGCCCCGGCGTGGTTGAGCACTGCCGCGATGGTGGCCACGGTCAGCAGCGTCAGGATCACCGCCGGGTGGATCGGGATCACGAACACCAGCGCCGGCAGCACCCAGGCGTTGGCTACCGCCTCGGCCCAATCGAACGAGAACGACGCGAACGGCGTGGGCTGGCGCGAGCGGTGGTGGCCGGCATGCATGTGCTTGAACAGCGCCTGGTGGTGCATCAGTCGGTGCAGCCAGTAGTAATAGGCGTCCTGGATCACGAGGTAGATCAGGCCGGAGGCGATCAGCCAGGCCATGCCGCCATAGCGGCTGACCTCGGTGTAGATCAGCGTGCCGCCGTGGTTCCAGGCGACCAGCGCCAGGGTGGCCGGCGCGGCGTAGATCCACGACGAGAATAGCGACAGCGCCAGCTCGTGCCGGATCACCGCGCCCCGCGGCGGATCGCGGTTCAGCTGCCGACGCGGCGTCCGCCCGGTCTTCCAGATCAGCCCATAGGCCAAGCCCGCCACCAGCAGGTAGCGCACCCCGATGACGATGGTCAGGATCAGGAAGATGAGGAAGGGATTCAGGGTCTGCATGGCCGCAACCGCCGCCCTATACCCCGAAAGTGCGCGCGCGTCCGAACAAGCGACCGACCCGGGTTCAACGCCGGCCGGCGATCGGGTCGGCGGCCTCGGCCGTCGTCAGCAGGCCGCTGCCGACAGCGCCCTGCAGGCTGCGATCCAATGCCGCGGCAAGCTCGTCCTCGATGCCGTAGAACTCGGCCACCGCCAGCGCCGCGCGCAGCACGTCCATCACTTCCTTGGCGAGGTGGGCCGGGTCCGGCGGCCCGTGCTTCTCGCGCTTCACGCCCATGCCCTCCCAGAGCTGCACCTCGGCGGACAGCTCGCCGCACTCCTCGGCCAGTCGGGCGATGATCTTGAACGCCTCGACGCCTTCCGGAAAACGGCGTCGTAGCGCCAGGTTGGAGGTCCACAGGTCGTTCAGCGTTCGGGGGCTCACCGGGCGTAGTCGCACACGCCCTGGTCGGTGCAGCGCAGGAAGTCGCTGCAGATCGAGTTGGTCAGGTCGGTGAGCTGGCCCATGTCGCTGGCGGCGCCGACGTCGGCCATGTTCACGCACGCCGCCCCATCGTCGAGCGACGAACACTGGGCCGTCTCCGCCTGCTGCAATTTGGTCTGCTGGTCCTGCGAGAGACCCTCCTTGTAGTCGTCCAGGCCATCGCGCAGCTGGCGCACCGAGAGCATCTGCAGCTGTTTCTCGGGACACTGCTCCGACAGCTGCGCCTGGAACTGGTCGCGGGCTACCTCCTGGGCGGTCTGGGCCTGGGCCGACCAGGCGCAGGCAGCAAAAAGGGCGGCGATGAGGAGCGGGCCAAGGCGCATTGATAAGAAACCTGCACTGAAAGCGGCGAAGATTAAAGGCCGACTCGACGCCTCACATTTCTGCCTCGCAACGTGGCGGGTGGAACCTGGGTCTCCTCACCCCGTTCATCTGCCGTGGGGGGCTTCAGACGGAGAAGCGTGCTTATGGGACCGGGCAGTAACCGGGGTTTGACCACGTCTGTCGCCGCAGTGGCGACGGCGATCGTGGTGGTGATCGTGGCGCTCGCCATGATCCACACCGCCGGCGGAATCGATCGCCCGTTAGAGACCCAGCCGCCGCACGTGGCGATGACGACGCCCGCGCCCCAGCAGGGTTGATTCCCCGCGGCGTTCAGTAGAGAGCAAGGCACGTGGGCGTCAGGCGTTGCCTGAAGGGGTTAGGGCATGGCTGATCGCAACAACATCGGCGGCGGCGCCGAAGCCGAAGCGCAGAGCACTGAGACGATCATGCCCTGGATCTGGGGGGCAATCGGCCTGGCGATCATCGCCGGCTTCGTGGGCGTGATCGTCGCGACGGCGCCCGTCGGCCACGTCCTGCCGCATCCGCCGGCCGTCGCGCCCACGCTGAAGCCGCAGGGCCAGCACTACTGAGGCTCGCGCTGAGCGGCGTGGGCCAGCGCCGCCAGCCGGCAAGCTGACGCCAGCGGCCTGGGCCCGCGTGCCGCGTCGATCTGCGCCACCAGCGCGGAGAGGCTGAGGCCGCGCGCCGCCGCCAGCGCCTCCAGCACCGTCCAGAATTCCGGCTCCAGCGCCAGCGAGGTGGCGTGGCCGGCGAGCGCGATCGATCGCTTCTTCAGGAGCCCCATATCAGGTCCACTCTGACCGGCGGCGCGCCAACGATCAACGCGGGGCCGCGGCGTGGCGCGAAACGACACGCGAATGTCGTGTCCTCGGCCGCCGCGCGGCGGCATGCTCCGGGCCCGAGGAGAGACCACGATGACCAGCCCGCCGTTCCGCATCGTCGAGGCGATCTATCCGGACATGACCCAGCTGGACTTCACCGCGCCGCACACGGTGTTCACCCGCATTCCGGGCGCGGAGGTGATCGTCGCCGCGCAGCCGGGCGGCGCGGTGGCGTCCGATGGCGGGCTGGTGTTCGCCGGCGTGAAGACCCTGGCCGAGATAGACCGCTGCGACCTGCTGTTCTTCCCCGGCGGCATGGGCTGTACCGAGGTGATCAACGACGCGGCCTTCATGGCTGAGGCGTCGCGACTCGCCGCCGGCGCCCGCTACCTGACCTCGGTCTGCACCGGCTCGCTGGTGCTGGCGGCGACGGGGCTGCTGAAGGGCAGGCGCGCGGCCTGCCACTGGGCCTGGCGCGACCTGCTGTCGCTCTTCGGCGCCATCCCCGACCCGGCCCGCGTCGTCCGCGACGGCGACATCATCACGGGCGGCGGGGTGACGGCGGGATTGGATTTCGCGCTGACGGTGGCCGCGGAACTGGCGGGCGCCGAGTTCGCCCAGGCGCTGCAGCTGAACCTCGAATACGCGCCCGCTCCGCCCTTCAAAGCGGGACGACCCGAGACGGCGCCGGCGGAAATCCTGGCGCTCGTCCAGGCGAGGAACGACGCGATGGCTCCGGCCCGCCTGGCGCGCGCCAAGGAAGCGGCGGACCGGCTTTAGTTTCTACCGTGGTGAATCTGAGGACGCCTACGGCGCGGTCGAGGCTTGGTCCTTGGCGATGGCGCGTCCGAACGCCTCGCGCCCCATGACGCGTTCGAGGAAGCCGGTGATCGCCGGGGTTTCGGGCATCACCTTCAGCATCCGGGTCGCGACGTTCAGCGCGCCGCCGACCAGCAGGTCCGCGGCGGTGAAGGCATTGCCGGTCAGAAAGGGGGTCTTCGCCAGAGTGGCGTTGACGTATCGGGCCATGTCGTCGAAGTCGCCGTAGGAGACGCTGATCTTCTCGTCGGTCTCGCCGCGCATCTTGGCGCCCAGCACCGGTTCGATCACCGCGTCATTGTAGACCAGCCACGACAGGTAGGGCCCGCGCCGAGGATCGCCGATCGGCGGCGCCAGGCCTGCCGCCGGGAAGGCGTCGCAGAGGTAGATGCAGATCGCCGACCGTTCATGGATGGCGACGCCGTCGTGCACGATCGCCGGCGCCTTATTGTTCGGCTGGATCGCCCGATAGCTCTCCGGCGCCCCGTCCGGCGCGCGGATGTCCACCAGTTCGACGTCGTAGGGCGCGCCCAGCTCTTCGAGGAGCCAGCGGATGCTGCCGGAGCGGGTGTTCGGGGCGTGGTAGAAGGTGAGCATGGGGAGGGAGTTTATCCCTCCCCAGAGGCTAGCGCACCTGGCCGCAGAAGCGCTGGATGCGGGTGCAGGCGTCTTCCAGGGTCTCGTTCGAGGTCGCGTAGCTGATGCGGAAGTGCGGCGAGAGGCCAAAGGCCGCGCCGAACACCACCGACACGCCCTCGGTCTCCAGCAGCTCGACCGCGAAGTCCTCGTCCGAGCCGATCACCTTGCCGCTAGGCGCGGTCTTGCCGATCAGTCCGGCCACGGACGGATAGACGTAGAACGCGCCCTCCGGGGTCGGACAAAGCATGCCGTTCGCCTGGTTCAGCATCGAGACCACCAGGTTGCGGCGGTCCTCGAACAGCTTGGCATTGGGCTTGATGAAGCCCTGCGGCCCGTTCAGCGCCTCGACCGCCGCCCACTGCGAGATCGACGAGGGGTTGGACGTAGTCTGGCTCATCACCTTGCGCATGGCGGTGATCAGCCCCTCCGGGCCGGCCGCGTAGCCGATGCGCCAGCCGGTCATGGCGTAGGCCTTGGAGACCCCGTTCATGGTCAGGGTGCGGTCGTAGAGCGCCGGCTCGACCTGGGCGATGGTGGTGAACTGGAAATCGCCGAACACCAGGTGCTCGTACATGTCGTCGGTCAGCACCCAGACGTGCGGGTGGCGCAGCAGCACATCCGCCACCGCCCGCAGTTCGGCGCGGGTGTAGGCGGCGCCGGAGGGGTTGGAGGGCGAGTTGAGCAGCACCCACCTGGTCCTGGGCGTGATCGCGGCTTCCAGCGCGGCAGGGTCGACCTTGAAGCCGGTCTCGGCGCTGGTGGCGACGAACACCGGCTCGCCGCCGGCCAGGCGCACCATGTCCGGGTAGCTGACCCAATAGGGCGCGGGGATTACCACCTCGTCGCCGGGGTTCAGGGACGCGACCATGGCGTTGTAGATCACCGGCTTGCCACCGGGCGACACGTTGACCTGGGCCGGCGTGTAGGTCAGGCCGTTCTCGCGGGCGAACTTGGCGCAGATGGCCGCCTTCAGCTCGGGGATGCCGTCGACGTCGGTGTACTTGGTCTTGCCCTCGCGGATCGCCTTGATGGCGGCTTCCTTGATGTTGTCCGGCGTATCGAAGTCCGGCTCGCCGGCGGCCAGCGAGATCACGTTCTTGCCCGCCGCCTTCAGCGCGCGACCTTTCGCGTCGGCCGCCAGGGTGGCGGACGGCTTGACGCGGGCCAGCGCGGCGGACTGGACGAACATGACGGCTCCTGATTTTGAGGCGGGCGCTGTTTACGCGGCGCGGCCCGGCGGGGCAACATGGCCGCCCGGTTAAGCTTGAGGTGTGGCCCTTGCGCCGTCGCGGAGTTGGTCTGATCGCGGGCGCCGCCCTGGCCCTGGGCGCTGTTCCGGGCGGCGCGCTCGCCTACACCGGGACCATCGTGGATGCGGGCGACAAGGTGGCGGGGCGGCCGGACCTCACTTACCAGGATCTGGTCCGGGAGGCAGTGCCCAGCCTGGTGCTCAGTCCCACCGACCACCGCGTCGAGGGCCATCTGCGCCCGCGGCCGCGGCACCTCGCCGGCCCCAACTACGAGGGCGACCCGCCTGACCCCGCGGTGCTGGGCATGATCGAATCGCTGAACCTGATGGTCGGCGGCAAGGTCCGGCTCGCGCTGCTGGCCGACTTCGGCCAGGACCCCGACCGGGTCCAGGACACGGCGCTCTTGATGCTGTTCGACGACAGCCCCAAGCCGAAGCTGCTCGACGCGGTCGATGTCGGCATGGACCGCGACACCGTGTTCGCCGAGGACGCCCTCGTCCCGCTGGGCGCCGGCGACAGCGTGCTGATCACCATGAGCGAGCACTCGAACTCGGAGCAGACCTACGACACGGCGATGGCCATCCTGGTCCGGGGCGACCGGTTCCAGCTCATCGCGACGCCGTCGACCCTCTCCGACCGCTTCTGCGGCTACCAGCGCACCGAACTGCCGACCTTCGCCACCAAGCCGGACGGAGCCGGCCCCTATCCCGAGCTCGACCTGACCGTCACCGAGACGCTGAAGTTGACCGACGAAGTGTGCCCCGACGACGTCATGCCGGCGCCCTACACCCGCAGCTTCCATGCCAGCTACCGGTGGGACGCGGCCAAGCGCCGGTTCGTCGGCGACGAGACCGGCCTTGAGGCGCTCGACAAGGAAAACGAGGCGCGATTCTGATGCGCCCGGCCGCGATCCTCGCCGGCGCGCTTATGGCGCTTGCCGGGTCTGGCGCCGAGGCCGGCGTGGTCAATCCAGGGGACACCGTGGCCGGCCACCCGGGCGAGACCTACCTGGATCTGGCCAAGCAGCTTGTTCCCGGTCTGGCGACGAACGACCACGTCCAGCGCCGCCTCGACGTGGCGGTGTCGGCCGTGGTCACCCACAGCGGCGACGACGACTGCGGCCCCGTCCACATGCCCAAGCCGCAGACCCGCACCTTCCGCGCCAGCTGGAACGCGGCGCAGCGGCGCTACGAGGACGACGGCTCGGCGTTCGAGCGGCTGGCAGTCTTCACCGACACGATCATGAAGTAGGCGTGGGTCGCGCCGCGCGGCCGTCGCCGCTATAAGCCGCCGCCCATGCGCCGCCTGATCAGCTTCATCACCAACATGGACGCCAAGGCGTGGCGCTCGGTGGCCGTCTCGTTCGTGCT
>DATAVF010000006.1:0-8751 GCA_036267835.1 Caulobacteraceae bacterium
TCGACGAAAAGCAGGTCATCGAGGCCATCGACCCGGCCAAGGACGTCGACGGCCTCACCGTGGCCAGCGCCGGGCGCCGGGTCAGCGGCCTTCCGGCGCTGACGCCCTGCACCCCGCTCGGCTGCATGATCCTGCTGCGCGAGACCGTCGGCGACCTCGCCGGCAAGAATGCGCTCGTCATTGGCCGCTCGGTGCTCGTCGGCCGCCCCGTTGCCGACCTGCTGCTGGCGGCCAACTGCACGGTCACCATCGCCCACTCCCGCACCCGCGATCTGCCGGCGGTCTGCCGCGAGGCCGAAATTCTCGTGGCCGCGATCGGCCGCCCGGAGTTCGTGCGCGGCGACTGGATCCGGCCCGGCGCCGCGGTGATCGACGTCGGCATCAACCGCGTGCCGTTCCGCGACCCGGTGGCCGCCGCGGCCGGCAAGACCAAGGTGGTCGGCGACGTCGCCTTCAAGGAAGCTAAGCAGGTCGCCGGCTGGATCTCCCCCGCACCCGGCGGCGTCGGCCCAATGACGGTCGCCTGCCTGCTGCAGAACACAGTCACGGCGGCGAGGCGGATCGCGGGGGCGAGTAAATAGCCCGAGGCGGTCATGTCATCGACGCAGCTGACGCAGAATTGGCGCCAACTTCTCGCAGCTTCGCTCTTTGCGTCCTTAGCTGCGGTATCGATAACGTTGCCAATCATATTCCCAGATTTAGGGAATGGAAGATCCGAGGCAGCTATTAATGCAGCAATTTCAATCGGAACTGGTGGGGTAGTTTCGTTCGTATTCTACTATGTGGTCAACGTCTCTTCGGAGAGAACTCGGATTCGCCTTCTGCAAGAGGGCGTGAAGCGTACCTACCAAAACGCGAAATGGGATATAGCGCTAGCGGTGCTTCAAGCAAGCCGCAAAGGCGGTCGACGCGATCTCGTATCGACGACCGATAATATCGAGAAATGTCTGACGATAGCGGGTTTCAGGTCGTTGTTCTTGGGCGGCGGTGAATCATATGAGGGATTCTACGCATTCCAAAATCAGATGAGCGATCCGACATACGAATTTGAGAAAATAATCTTCAACCTCAACGTCTTTCGAAGAGCTGTTGATCGACTCATTGGTGGGGATGGGATTAGAGAGGAGTCGGCATATAACTACCTTCTCCAGCTCAGTATAAGATTGGATAGAATAGAACGTAATGGTGCTGGTTACGACGAGAGTAAATTATTATGTGCTTTCGTTTGGGAAATATTCTCAGGATACAATAGCGTAGATGGAGATATTGGATACGACAAGATTGAACGAACGATAGAGTCGCTAATCCTGTAAGCGCGTATTAGATGCAAAACTACGTCATCTCGCTGATGCCTGGGGGGCTGGTGAACGCGAGGGTGGGCATGGTTTGCAGGGCGGGGAGCATGTCCTCGACCTTGTCCACGGAGCGGTAGGTCTCGCGGAATTCCTCCGGCAGCAGGCCCTGCTTCAGGATGTGGTCGAAGACCGCGTAGAGCGGGTCCCAGAAGCCATCGATGTTCAGGAACGCGATCGGCTTGGCGTGCAGGCCGAGGCGGCGCCATGACAAGAGCTCGATCACCTCCTCCAGCGTGCCGATGGCGCCGGGCAGCACGGCGAAGGCATCGGCGGCCTCGAACATCATCATCTTGCGCTCGTGCATCGAGGTCACGACCACCGTCTCGACGGTGGTCAGCTGGCGCTCCACGGAGGTGAGGAAGTGCGGGATCACGCCCAGCACCCGGCCGCCGGCCGCGTGGGCCGCCTTGGCGCAGGCCCCCATCAGCCCGACGCCGCCACCGCCGTAGACCAGCCGCACACCTGCCTCGGCCAGCATCCTGCCCAGCGCGCCGGCGGCGGCCAGGTACTCCGGCGCGGCCATGTCGGATGACGCGCAGTAGACGCAGACGGAGTCCAGCCGCCTGGAATCGCTCGACATTCGCCATGGCTCCGGAAACAAGAGGCGCGCGCGGCGGCGCGCACCATATGAACCTGGATAGTAGGAAGGGAGTAGCGGAGCTTGCAAGCGGCCAGGATGACCCTGCTGCTGTCAGCGCTGGCGGCCATCGCTGCCGCTGCGGGGTGCAGTCCGGCCGACAATGACGCCGCGAACGGGGCCGCGCCGGGCGCCGCGCTCGAGGAGCAAGGCTACCAGCTGGCGCCCGAACTCACCGGGGTTGCGCCGGTGGGTCCCGATGGACGGATCATGCTTTCCGGCCAGGCGGGGCCGGCCGCGGTGGTGCGGCTGGCGACGCCGGCGGGGGAGGCGGTGTTCGCCACGGCGGACCGCCGCGGCGCGTGGCGCGTCGCCGTCCCGGGGGCGGCTGCGCCGCGGCTCTTCAGCCTCTCGATGTCGGACAACGGCCGCATCGTGCAGGCCATGGGCTATCTGTTCGTGACGCCGGACGGCGTCGTGGCGCGTCTGCGGGCCGGCGGCGGCAGCGAGGTGCTGGCGGCCAAGCCCGGCATGGCCGCCCTGGCGCTCGACTATGACAGCCGCCAGGCGGCGACGATGAGCGGCGTCGCCGCGGCCGGGGAGGCAGAGAGCCTGCGCGTCGATGGCGTCGAGCGGGGCCAGGCCACCACCGACGCCTCCGGGCGCTTCGTGCTGCCGGTCAGCGAGCCGCTGAGCGCCGGCTCGCACGACTTCGACCTGGCCGGGGCCAAGAGCGAGGTGCGGTTCTCCGCGGCGATCGATACGCCGCGCCCGCTGGCCAGCCAGCCCTTCGCGGTCTCGCAACTACCGCAGGGCTGGCGGGTCGACTGGCTGACCCCTGGCGGCGGCGAGCAGACCACCCTGGTGTTCGACGCCCTGGCGCCTGCCACATGACCTACGCTCAGCGCACGATGGCGCGCGCCGCGGCGGCGGCGCAGCCCCGGCCGACCTTCAGCTTCTGGAGTTCGATGGGCGAGTTGGCCGGGCTCGTCATCCGCTCCAAGGCGCAGGGCCTGCGCACCCGGCTCGGCATCGCGCTGGCCATGGTGTTGGTCGGCAAGTGGACCGGCGTCTACGCCCCGGTGCTGATCGGCCAGGCCATCGACGCGGCCAGCCACGGCCGCGGGACCGAGGTCACGGTGTTCGCAGTCTTCGCCGGCCTCGCCGTCGGCTGGGTGGTGCTGCGCCTGATCTCCAACACCACGCCGCTGATCCGCGACGCGATCTTCACGCCGGTCTCCCAGCAGGCGCTCGCCCGCTCGGCCGAGGAGACCTTCGGCCATGCGCTGGCCCTGTCGCTGAGCTACCACCAGGGCAAGCAGACCGGCATGGTGGCCCGCATCATCGACCGCGGCGCCCACTCCACCGACACCCTGATCGGCAGCGTTGTGTTCAACCTGGGTCCGACCATCTTCGAGCTGGCGATGGCCGCCTACATCATGACCAGCCGCTACTACGGCCTGCTGGCGGTGGCGACGGTCGCGACCATCATCGTCTACATCTTGCTCACCATCAGCATCTCCAACTGGCGCCTGCACCACCGCCGCGCGGTCAACGAAGCCGACAGCGAGGCAGCGGGCCTGGCCGTCGATGCGCTGATGAACTTCGAGACGATCAAGGCTTTCGGCTCTGAATCGCGGGTGGTGGACCGTTATCGCCAGACCATGGGCGACTACGCGCGGGCCTCGGTGAAGTCCAACACCTCATTGCAGCTGCTCAACGCGGTGCAGTCGCTGGTGCTCAGCCTCGGCCTCTGCGCGATCGCCTTCCTGGCCGGCTGGCAGCTGATCCAGCACGCGATCAGCGTCGGCGCGGTCACCGCCTGCATCCTGATCGTCCAGCAGGTCTATGCCCCACTCGGTCAGCTCGGTTCCAACTACCGGATGATCCGCCAGGCCTTCGTCGACATGGAGCAGATGGTCGAGCTGCGCGCCGTGCTGCCTGATATCCGCGACGCGCCGGATGCCGATGACCTTCCCCCGGCGTCCGGCCGCGGCGCCGACCTCGTCTTCGACCACGTCACCTTCCGCCACACCGCCCGCTCGGTCGGGCTGGACGATGTCAGCTTCAAGACCCCGCCCGGGACCACCACCGCCCTTGTCGGCCCCTCGGGCGCCGGCAAGACCACGATCGTGCGCCTCGCCCTGCGCTTGATCGATCCGCAGGAGGGGGCGGTGCGCATCGACAGCGCCGATCTGCGCGACGTGCGCCAGGCCTCGATCCGCCGCGCCGTCGCGCTGGTGCCGCAGGAGGTGGCGCTGTTCAACGACACGCTCTCGGCCAACATCGCCTTCGGCAATCCGGAGGCCGACGAAGCCGGCATCCGCGCCGCGGTCGAAGCCGCCGAGCTGAACAACTTCGTGGAGTCGCTGCCCTACGCCCTGGAGACGCGGGTCGGCGAGCGCGGGCTGAAGCTCTCCGGCGGCGAGCGCCAGCGCGTGGGCCTCGCCCGCGCCCTCTTGGCCAATCCGCGCCTGCTGGTGCTGGACGAGGCCACCAGCGCCCTCGACGGCCCGACCGAGGCGGCCATTCAGGCGACCCTGCGCAAGGTCCGCGCCGGCCGCACCACCCTGGTCATCGCCCACCGGCTCTCGACCATCGTGGACGCCGACCAGATCCTTGTTATACGCCGCGGCCGCATCGTCGAACGCGGCGACCATGCCGCCCTGCTGGCCCTGGATGGCGAATACGCCAGCCTCTGGCGCCGCCAGACCCGCGAAGCCTGAGACCGGGCGCCAGGCGCGCCGGCTTTCCTGAAAGGATATCAATGCGTTGGGTGGTGCGTATCGTGGTCTTCGGCGTCTTGCTGGCGGTCGGCGCCCTGATGGTGGTCGGCCTCAGCCATTTCTCGCCGACCGAGATCTCGCGCCCGGCAAACTTGCCGCCGCCCGAGCAGGCCCCGAAACTGCCGCCGCCCGCCGTCGGCAGCCAGTGGCGCTACACCCAGCCGCGGCTGACGCCCACCTCGGCGCCGGGCGACCAGGCCTGCACCAAGGCGCCGGCCGACGTGCGCCTCGCCGGCGGCGAGCCCTCCGCCGTCGTCCTCTGCCTGCGCCGCGGCGGTGGTTATCCGACGGGCGCGTCGATCGCCTTCGCCGACCCCAAGGGCCGGTTCAACTGCTCCGATTGCACGCTGCAGGTGCGCTTCGACGGCGGCGCCGCCGAGGCCGTGGCGGGAACCACCACCAGCCCCGACGGGACCAGTTTCACCTTCTTCACCCGTGATGGCGCGGGCTTCAGCGCCGAGGTCGAGCGGGCGTCCGCGATCACCGTGGTGCTGCCCGTGCGCGGCGCGAGCGACCAGTCCGCGACCTTCGACGTGGCCGGGCTGCACTGGAACTGATCGGCGAGTGATCAGCGATTACCTGTGGGCGCGGCCCGGCTTTTTAGCTAAGGAAGCGCCGCGGCGGGCCACGTACAGTTCGGATTCGAGGCGATGAGATATCTGCACACCATGGTCAGGGTGACTGACCTCGACAAGGCGCTCGACTTCTACGTGGGCAAGCTGGGGCTGACCGAGGCGCGGCGCATCGACAACCCCGCCGGCCGCTTCACCCTGGTTTTCCTCTGCGCCCCTGGCGACGAAGAGCACGCCAAGGGCAACGCCGCGCCGATGGTCGAACTCACCTACAACTACGACACCGAGGACTATCAGGGCGGTCGCAACTTCGGCCACCTGGCCTACGAAGTGGACGACATCTACGCCACTTGCCAGCGCTTGAAGGACGGCGGCGTCACCATCAATCGCCCGCCGCGCGACGGCCACATGGCCTTCGTCCGCTCGCCTGAGGGCATCTCGATCGAACTTCTGCAAAAGGGCGGGTCACTTCCGAAGGCCGAGCCCTGGACCTCGATGCCCAACGTCGGCGCCTGGTAACAACTCAGCTTAATCGGCCTGCAAAGCCGGCGCGGCCTGGTTGGGCCGCCCGCCGCCTTGGTTCGGCACTGGATGCGTATTTCGAATGAACCAGATTGATAGAGTTCCCCTCGACTGCGAGGTGGTCCAGCTCGACATGGACGGGCTGCCCGACCTGCTGGGTTTCCACCTGCGCCTGGCCCAGACGGCGGTGACGCGCGATTTCGGCGCGTCGCTGGCCGAGATCGACCTGACCCAGAAGCAGTGCGCGACGCTGGAGCTGATCGGGGCCAATCCCGGCGTCTCTCAGGTCGACCTCGCCGGCATCCTGGGCGCCGACCGCGCCACCATGATGGCCATCGTCGATCGCCTGGAAGCCCGCGACCTGGTCAAGCGCGAACGCTCCCGCGCCGACCGTCGCCGCCAGCACCTCAATCTCACCGAGGCGGGCGCAGCGATGCTGACCAGGGCCAAGGCCCTGATCGCCGAGCACGAGGAACGTTTCAAGCGCCGCTTCTCGGCCTCGGAACTGGGCGCGCTGGTCTCGAGCTTGCGGCGGATTCACCAGCAGTTCTAAACTGACCGCATGTCAGAAGCCGAACCACCGATCCGCGAGCAGCTGATGGAAGCCCGCGACCGGGTGCGCCGCGAGATCGAGATCCTGCGCTCGCCCTCCAGCATCGGCGGGGGCGCGGACAACCGCTCGGTCCTCGCGGACCTGGAGAAGGAACTGCGCGAGCTCGAAGCGGCGCTCGCCAACAACTAGCGGTCGGAGAGTTCCACCGTCACCGTCGTCGAGAGCCCGGCCCGCAGTCGCGCCAGGTCGGGCTGGCCGGCGTCGAAGCGGATGCGCACCGGCACGCGCTGCACGATCTTGGTGAAATTGCCGGTGCCCGGTTCGAACGGCAGCAGCGAGAACTGCGAGCCGGTGCCGGGCGCGATGCTGTCGACGTGGCCGTGCAAGGTGACGCCGGGCAGAGCATCGACGTGCAGGGTGGCCGGCAGGCCGACCACCATCCGCCCGGTCTGGGTCTCCTTGAAATTGGCGGTGACGTAGACGTCCGCGAGCGGCGCCACGGTCATCAGCCGGGCGCCCGGCTGGACGTAATCGCCGACTTCCACCTGGCGGTCGCCGACCACTCCGTCGATCGGGGCGCGGACCAGGGTGTGGCTCTGGTCCTGGCGGGCGAGGTCGAGGGTAGCCTGGGCGCGGGCGACGCCGGCGACAGCCTGGTCGAGCGCGGCCTGCAGCGAAGCTCGCCTGGCGCGGGTGACGTCGGCCTGGCTCTGGCTGACCGTGAGCTCGGCGCGGCTGTGCGCGGCGTCGGAGGCGGCAGTGATGGCGGCGGCGCGGTACTGGTCGGCGTCGCGCCGCGAGACCGCGCCGGAAGCCACCAGCGCGTCGAAGCGGCCCTGGTCGGCGCTGGCCCGGTCCGACTGCGCGTCGGCCGAGCGGATCGAGGTCTGGGCGGCGCTGACATTGGCCGCGGCGAGCCGTTCCTCGGCCCCCAGCGAGACCAGCGCGGCCCTGGCGCTGGCGACGGCGGCCTGGGCGTTCAGCAGGTCGGCATTGGCGGCCGCGACCCGGGCGTCGAACTCCTCGGGATCGATCCGCACCAAAGGATCGCCGGCATGGACGCGCTGGTTGTGGGCCACCAGCACCTCGGCGACGAGCCCGCGCACCTTCGGCGCCACCACCGTGCTGTCGGCCTCGACATAGGCCGCGTCGGTCGATTCGGCGCCCTTCGGCAAGGCGATGTAGACCGCGCCGACAAGCGCCAGCGCCAGCGCCGCGCCGACCGCCAGCAGGCTGCCCCGCGAAAACGGCAACCGCCGCCGCGCCGGCGTGGAGATCCCGGCCGCGTGGCCGATGTCGTCAATGACGGTCGCGCTCATCGGTCGAACACCAGCAGGGTGGAGGTGGCGGAGGCGTAGAGTTTGCCGTCGAGCCCCTTCAGCGTGGCCTCGGCGAAGGCGGCGCGGCGGCCGACCTGGATCACCTTGCCCTCGGCCCGCACCGGGCCGGTCGCTTCGGTCATGGCGCGGTGGTAGGCGACCTTCAGCTCCAGCGTGGTGTAGCCCTGCTGCGCGCTCAGAGTGGAGTGCACGGCGCAGCCGCAGGCCGAGTCGAGCAGGGTCGCCGCATAGCCGCCGTGCACCGTGCCGATCGGGTTGTAGACCGACCGGCCGGGCGCGCCCTCGAACACCGCGCGGCCGTCCCCCACTTCGACCAGCCGGAAGCCGAGCGTGGCGCCGATGCCCTCCCAGCCGCCGGCTGTCATCAGGCATTCGAGCTGCTGGCGCCCGGTCAGCTGGGCTTTCGCTTCAGCGACAACACTCACGGGACGTCAGGCCTCCAGATTGAGGCGACGCTTCAGCGCCGCCTTCGAGCGGGTGAGGATCAGGTCGGACGCGGCCGGGTCCGGCTCGGCCCGCGCCAGCGACAGCGCCCCGACCAGTTCGGCGATCATCGAGCTGGCCTCGGCGTCCGGGTCGGTCGCCTTCAGGCCGGCGAGCAGGGTGGCGATGCGCTCGCGCAAACCCTGCACGCCAGCGGCGAAGCGCGCGCGGGCCGTGTCGGTCAGGCGCGGCAGGTCGGCGGCCAGGGCGGGCATCGGGCAGCCGGTGGCGCGCGCGTCGCGGTGCTCCTGGCCCAGGTAGAAGTCGATGTAGGCGCCGAGCGCGCTCGCGGGGTCCCGGCCGGCGGTTTCCAGCATGTGCCGCGACTTGGCCTCGACGAACATCTGATCGATGGCCGCGGCCACCAGGTCGTCCTTCGAGGCGAAGTGGGCGTAGAAGCCGCCGTGGGTCAGGCCGGCGCGCGCCATCACCTTGGCCACCGCGATCTTGTGCGGTCCCTCGGCCCGGATCGCCCGCGCCGCGGCCCGCAGCACCTTCTGGCGGGTCTCTTCCTTGTGGTCCGGTTCGTATCGCATGGCCGCCTTGCGCCTCTTGAGATGATG
>DATAVF010000007.1:0-8636 GCA_036267835.1 Caulobacteraceae bacterium
CTATCCGACGCGCACCGAGACGGCGCTCCTGACCCGCATCGCGCCGGAGCTGGCCGCCCACATCCCCGACGGCGCGGTGCTGGTCGAATACGGCAGCGGGGCCAGCACCAAGACCCGGCTGCTGCTCGACGCCGCGCCGCAGCTGGCCGCCTATGCCCCGATCGACATCAGCGTCTCGGCGCTGGACGCCGCGGCTGCTGCGATCCGGCGCGACTATCCGGCGTTGCTGGTGGAGCCGCTGGTGCGTGACTTCACCCAAGGCAGCGCGGCCCCGAAGGCGGTGGCCGGGCGGCGGCGTGTCGGCTTCTTTCCGGGCTCGACCATCGGCAACTTCGATCCGGCCGAAGGCGTGCGGCTGCTGAAGGCGGCGCGGGCGCTGATGGGCGAGGACGGGCTCTTCATCCTGGGCGCCGACCTGGTCAAGGAACCCGCCACCATGATCGCGGCCTACGACGACGCGGCCGGCGTCACCGCGGCCTTCAACAAGAACCTGCTGGGGCGGATCAATCGCGAGCTCGGCGGCGACTTCGACCTCGAAGCCTTCGATCACCGGGCGGTGTGGAACGCCGAGGAAAGCCGCATGGAGATGCATCTGGTCAGCCGCGCGGCGCAGGTCGCGCACGCTGCCGGGCGCGGCTTCGACTTCACCGCGGGCGAAAGCCTCCACACGGAGAACTCCTACAAGTTCACGGTGGAGGATGTGACGGGCATGGCGAGGCGCGCGGGCTGGCGGCTGATCGATCGCTGGATCAGCCCGCCGCCGGCCTTCGCGGTCTTCCTGTTCGGCTAGGCGCGGCTCTCCGTCCCAAGGAGCCAGCACCGAACCCCCTCCCCGTGGCGAGGAGGGGGCCTCCGGGGCCTGGCTTAGCTGGCCGGGATGCGCGACGGGCGTCGGCCGCCGCCGCGGGAGGCAGCGCCACCCTTGCGGCCGGCGTTGGCCGCCAGATCGCGATCCTGGGCGAAGCTGCGCTTCTCGCTGGGCACGCTGGCGCCGCCACGGCGGGCGATTTCGCGCCGACGTTCGGGGTCCATCGCCGCGAATCCGCGACGGCTGGGGCGACGCGCAGCTTCGTCTTTTTGCATATCCATGACTCTACTCAGCTCCTCTTACGATCAGGGTCGGCCCGAGAGGTCGCGTGGCCGGCCGTCGTCGGGGTCTCCAGTGGAAGGCGGCTCGGAAGGGAACTCCTCCGGCACGCGTCCCGGTTCGTATTCCGGAGACGGATCCTTGGGCGGCAGGTCTGGGTCCTTCGGGTCTGGCACAGGTGTCTCAACTTGCTAACGCAGCTTGAGCGTTATCGTTGCGCCGGCCAGCACGGCCCCGATCGCGTGGACTCGGCAATGCAACAACAAAGCTAGTAGCGCGATTGTTGCACCGTGGGCCAGCGGCAGGGGTGGTTAGCGCCGCGAATAACTTCGCCTTAGCGGCGCAACGTGGCCGCCGGGCCACCTTGGGACGTGGAATTCAGGCGCCGCCGCGCCGCCACATGGCGCCGCTTGTTACTCGGCTGCCAGGCGCCTGACCAGGCCGGAACTGGCGGGGACCGCGAGGGGCAGGGTGACGCGCGCCGTCAGGCCGCCGCCCGCCCGATTGTGCAGGCTGACGTCGCCGCCGTGGCCGCGGGCGATGGCGCGCACCACCGCCAGCCCCAGGCCGGCGCCGCCGGTCTCGCGGCTGCGCGAGGTCTCTAGCCGCTGGAACGGCTCGAAGGCCCGCTCGATCTCGCTTTCCGGAATGCCCGGGCCGTTGTCATCCACCTCGAAGATGGCCATCCCGGCCTCGGCGTAGACGCGGCCCTTGGCGCAGGAGCCGAACTTCAGCGCGTTGCCCACGAGGTTGGTCACCAGCCGCTTCAGCGCCACCGGATCGCCGTCGATGACCGCCCGCTCGGCCCGGTCGACCGAGGCGTTGGCGCCGGTCTCCGCCGCCTCGTCCATCACCGTTTCGACCAGCGACGACACCTCCAGCTTGGTGCGCTCCACCGGGCTGGTGGCGTCCTGCACGAAGGCCAGGGTGGAAGCGACCATGGCCTCCATCTCGTCGAGGTCGGCGGCCAGCTTGGGTCGCAACTCCTCAGGCACGGACTCGATACGGAAGCGCAGGCGGGTGAGGGGCGTGCGCAGGTCGTGGGCGATCGCACCGATCATGGTGGTGCGATAGCTGACGTAGCGCTTCAGCCGCTCCTGCATCAGGTTGAAGGCCGAGGCGGCGGATTTCACTTCCGAGGAGCCGCGCACGTCGAGCGGCGGCGCGTCCGGGTCGCGGCCGAGGCGTTCGGCGGCCCTGGCGAAGGCGGAGATCGGCGCCGCGATCCGCCGGGCGAACCACCAGGCCAGCGGCGTCACTGCCAGCAGGGCGAAGCCCAGCACCAGCAGGAAGCGAAGTTGCCAGGCGTCGAGCAACTGACCGCGCGGCTCGACCGTCAGCCATTTGCCGTTCGGCTGGCGCACCGCCGCGACGAAGGCGCCGAAGAGGCTGGTGTCGGGCGCGGTCTGCTGCGGCGGCGGCCGTCGGGCGGCGCGCGGCGGGCCGCCGCCGAACACCATCAGGTGCGGCGGGCCGGGACCCACGATCACGTTTTCGGGGGGGATGTGCAGCGCCTGGGCCAGGGCCAGCCGGAAGCTGGCATGGCGACGACCCGGGCCGCCGTCGCCGGTCTCCGGCGGCGCGTCGGCGAGGCTGACGTCGAGGGCGCGGCCCTCGACCGTGTCAGCCGTCTTGGCGGTGCGCAGCACCTCGGCCACCTCGGCGACCGTATAGATCTCCGGCGCCGGCGGCGGCATGTTGATGATGACGATGGTGGTGGCGACGAGGACCGCGATCAGCGTCGCGAAGACCAGTCCCAGCGCCTGCAGGAAGAGCGACGTGGTCGGCGCTCTGGGCGGCGTCATGGAGTTCGCGACACCTTCGGCGTGAAGATGTAGCCCTCGTTGCGCACGGTGCGGATCAGCTCCTGGCCGGAGGCGCTGTCATCGAGCTTGCGGCGCAGGCGGCTGATCTGGACGTCGATGGCGCGGTCGAAGGCGTCCGACTGCGGGCCGCGGGCGAATTCCAGCAACTGGTCGCGGGAGAGCACCCGCTGCGGACGTTCCACGAAGGCGCGCAGCAGCGAGAACTCGCCGCTGGAGAGGTTCACCACCGCGCCCTCGGGCGAGCGCAGCTCGTGGCGGACCAGATCGAGGCGCCAGCCGGCGAACTCGCAGGCCGCATCGAGGCTCTCGTCGCCCCGCGGCTCGCGGCGGCGGCGCAGCACGGCGCGGACCCGGGCCAGCAGTTCGCGCGGATTGCAGGGCTTGGGCACATAGTCGTCGGCGCCGAGCTCGAGGCCGACGATGCGGTCGGTCTCCTCGCCCATGGCCGAGAGCATGATGATCGCCGGGCCGTCGGGCCGCGACAGCTTGCGGCAGATGGCGAGGCCATCCTCGCCGGGCAGCATCACGTCGAGGACCACGAGGTCAACGGGGCCGCGCGCCAGGTTGCGCTCCATCTCCTTGCCGTCGGCGGCGGTCTCGACCTGGTAGCCGTGCCGCTGCAGGAATTCGGAGACGACATCCCGGATGCCGGGGTCGTCATCGACGACGAGTATTTTCTCGATGGGGTCGGCGTTCTGGGCCATCTCGGCTAAGGCGTGCATGCTCGCGAAGCTGTGGTGTCGCTGTGACGCACGAATGTCGTCAATGCAACAACCACGTAATGGCCGGCCGCCCTTAGGTCTTCATTCCGCCGGACTCGTGTATGCACGCGGCGGGTGCGCTATTCCGTCGCATCCTGCCCGCAACGGCTAGGGCTGGGTCTGCGCCAGGACTTCGTCGGCCACGAAGGGGTTGGTGCGGCGCTCGCGGCCGAAGGTGGATATCTGCTCGTGGCCGGGCACGAAGGTCACGTCGTCGCCGAGCGGCCAGAGCTTGGTGGTGATCGAGGCGATCAGGTCCTGGAAGTTGCCGCGCGGAAAGTCGGTGCGGCCGATCGAGCCGGCGAAGAGCACGTCGCCGACCTGGGCAAAGCGGCCCTCGCGGTTGAAGAAGATCACGTGGCCGGGTGTGTGGCCGGGGCAGTGGTAGACCTCCCACTCGGTCTCGCCGAGGGTGACGCGGTCGCCATCCTCGAGCCAGCGGTCGGGGGTGAAGGCGCGGGCGTCCGGCATGCCGTAGCGCTGGCCGCTCTCGCTGATGCGGTCGATCCAGAACGAGTCGTCGCGGTGCGGGCCCTCGATCGGCACGCCGGTGGCGTCCTTCAGCGCGGCCGTGCCGCCGGCGTGGTCCATGTGGCCGTGGGTAATCCAGATCTTCTCCAGCGTCAGGCCCTGGGACTGCAGGATCTCCAGCAGGCGCGGGACTTCGCCGCCCGGGTCGATGACCGCGGCCTTCATGGTCTTCACGCACCAGACGATGGTGCAGTTCTGCTGCAGCGGGGTCACCGGCGCCACGATGGCGCGGATCGGCGGGCCTTGGGTCTCGTCCATCCGCGCAGAATAGGGACGGGCCGGGCTTTCGCAAAGCGCCGCTCATTGCCGCCGGCCCGCGGCGCGGGTTAGCGTGCCCGCCGTGGCTTGCGGCGCGGCGCGCCGAGTCCCGGGGGGTTTGGAGTCAGCATGGCGAGCATCGGCATTGTCGGGCGCATCTTCCAGCGCAAACCGGTGGAGATGATCCACGCCGAGACCGACCGCAGCGAGCTGAAACGAACCCTGGGCGCGCTGAACCTGATCCTGCTCGGCATCGGCTGCATCATCGGCACCGGCATCTTCGTGCTCACCGGCCACGCCGCGGCCGAATGGGCCGGGCCGGGGATCATGATCTCCTTCGTCATCACCGGCGTCCTCTGCGGCCTGGTAGCGCTCTGCTACGCGGAGCTCGCCTCGGCGCTGCCCGTCTCCGGTTCGGCCTACTCGTACAGCTATGCCTCCACCGGCGAGATCGTCGCCTGGATCATGGGCGTGCTGCTGCTGCTCGAATACGGCCTGGCGGCCTCCACCGTGGCGGTCGGCTGGTCGGGGTATTTCGTCAGTCTGCTGCAGGACATGCACATCGTCATTCCGGCGCAGCTCACATCCGCACCCTGTTTCGACTCAGCCACTGTCTGCGCCTCGGCCCCTCATGGCGTGATGAACCTGCCCGCGATCCTGGCCATCGTCGCCGTCACCTCGCTGTTGATCGTCGGCGTCTCGGAATCGGCCACGGTCAACAACGTCATCGTCGCGATCAAGGTGACGGTGGTCGTGGCGTTCGTGGTGATGGGCGCCTTCTACGTGAAGCCAGAGCTGTGGTCGCCGCTGATCCCGGCCCAGGTCCCCGCGCCGCCAGCCGGCACGCCCATGGACATGTGGCACCAGATCGGCCGCGCGCTCTGGGACACCATCACCGGCGCCAAGACCTCGAAGTACGGCGTCGGCGGGGTGATCCACGGCGCCGCGGTGATCTTCTTCGCCTACATCGGCTTCGAGGCGGTCTCGACGGCCGGCGCCGAGTCGAAGAACCCGGCCCGCGACATGCCGATCGGGATCATCGGCTCGCTGATCGTCTGCACCATCCTCTACATCGCCACCTGCGCGGTGCTGGTCGGCATCGTGCCCTACGCCCAACTCGACGGCCCGGCCCCGATCGCCACGGCGGTCGACGCCATGGGCATTACCTGGTTTGCCGAGCTGGTGAAGCTGGGCGCGATCGCCGGCCTCTCCAGCGTGATGCTGGTGCTGCTCTATGGCCAGACCCGCATCTTCTACACGATGAGCCACGACGGCCTGCTGCCGCCGCAGCTGGCCGCGGTGCACAAGCGTTTCAAGACTCCATGGATCAACACCATCATCGTCGGCCTCGTGGCCGCGGGCAGCGCCGGCTTCCTCTCGCTCGACACGCTCTCGGAGGTGACCAACGTCGGCACGCTCGCGGCCTTCACCATCGTTTGCATCACGGTGATCTACCTGCGCGTCACCCATCCGAAGATGGACCGCCCGTTCCGCACGCCGCTCTATCCGATCGTGCCGATCCTGGGCGCGATCATGTGCATCGTGCTCCTGATGAGCCTCATGGGGGTTGAGAAGACCCGCAACTTCTTCATCGTTTACATGCTTGTCGGCGTGGCCGTGTACTTCCTGTACGGCCTCTGGAACTCGAAACTCGGCAAGGGTGGCGCCACCCCGCCGGACGCCCTGGCCCCGATGGGCGCGCCGCACCCGGAACCCTGACGCGCCGTCATGCTGGAGATCGAGCGAGCTACCGCCTCGGACTTTCCGGCGATCGATCAGCTGGCCAGACTTCTGCACGGCGACGAGGTCCGGCCCGTCACCGTGGTCCGGCAGACATCGCGCACCTTCGTGGCGCGTGACGCCGGCGCCGTAGTGGGCTTCGCGATCGCGACCCTGACCGATTACGGCATCAACATCAGCGGCCAGCTGGAGGAGCTTGCGGTCGGCGAGGCCGGGCAACGCTCCGGGACCGGGCGGGCGCTGGTCGCGGCCTGCGAGGCCTGGCTGGCCGGCGAGGGCGTCGACGTGGTCTTCGTCTCGTCGCTGACCGGGGCGGTCGGCTTCTACGAGGCCATGGGCTACCAGCCCTGTACCGGCCCTTGGCTCTACCGGGTGCTCTCGCCCTAGGCGGGGCTCGGCAGCTTTGACGTCGGCACGAGGCGGGCGCTGGACGATGCCTTCGCCACCAGCGTCCCGTCGCCGTCGAACAGGCGAGCTTCGAGAAAGGCGACGGTCTTGCCCATCTGCACGACCTGCCCCTCGGCGATGAAGCGGCCGGGCCTGGCCGGCGCCAGGAAGCTGACATTCATGTCGATGGTGGCCGTGTAGAACGCGCCTTCGCTCATCAGCAGGGCGGGCGGACCCATGGCGTCGTCGAGCATGGCGGCCAGCAGCCCGCCCTGGACGGAGCCGGCGGGATTGAGGAATTCCGGCCGGCCCTCGAAGCCGATCCTCGCCCAGCCCCGCACCGCGTCGTGCTCCAGCAAGGTCCAGCCGAGCAGCTGCGCGCAAGGCGGCTTGGGGAAGTTGTCGAAGACCGTGCCGGTCGGGGCGTCGCTGAGGCTCATCGCCGTATCCTGACGGATACCAACGTCAGAGTGCTGTCAGCAGCAACGCGGCCTATGCTCGCGCGATGAACGCCCTGCTGCTGGTCTTTGTCGCCGGCCTGGCCGCGGGCGCGATGAACGCGCTGGCGGGTGGCGGCTCGTTCGTCAGCCTGCCGGCCCTGATCGCCGCCGGCGTGCCTTCGGTGCAGGCCAACGCGTCGAGCACGGTGGCGCTGTTCCCGGGCGGGGCGGCGAGCGCCTGGGCCTATCGCGACGGCCTGGGTCCGGTCGGCCCCGCCTCGCTGCGGGCGCTGCTCGTGACCATGCTGGCGGGCGGCGCACTGGGCGGGGTGCTGCTGCTGGTGACGCCCGTGGCGACCTTCGACCTGGTGCTGCCTTGGCTGCTGCTGGTCGCCGCCGTCGCCCTGGCGTTCGGCCGCCGGGTGGGCGCGTGGCTGCAGCAGCGCTGGCGCATATCGACGCCGGTGATGCTGACGGTGCAGTTCGCGCTCGGCATCTACGGCGGCTATTTCGGCGGGGCGATGGGCATCATGATGATCGCCGTGTGGGGGCTGCTGGACCGCCGCGACATCAAGAGCCTCAACGGGCCGCGCACCCTCTTGACCAGCGCCGCCAATGTGGTCGCGGTCCTGATCTTCATCGTGGCCGGCGCGGTGAAGTGGCCGCAGACCCTGGCCATGCTGGTCGGCGCCGCGATCGGCGGCTATGGCGGCGCCCTGATTGGCCGGCGCCTGCCGGCGCAGGTGATCCGGGTGGGAACGCTGGTGCTGACGGGGCTGATCACCGCCGCCTTCTTCGCCCGGGCCTATCTGCCGATGCTGGCGGCACACCGGTGAACGCCGACGACCTCCCGATCCACGCCGCCCTGCCAGCGCTGAAGGCGGCCTTGGCCAGCCACAGCGGCGCTGTGCTGGTCGCCCCGCCGGGCGCCGGCAAGACGACGGTGACGCCGCTGGTGCTGCTGGGCGAGGCCTGGGCGAGGGGCGGCAAGCTGATCGTGCTGGAGCCGCGCCGCATCGCCGCCCGCGCCGCCGCCGAGCGCATGGCGGCCACCCTGGGCGAGCGGGTGGGCGAAACGGTCGGCTACCGGGTGCGGCTGGCCTCGCGCATCTCCCATCGCACCCGCATCGAGGTGGTCACCGAGGGCGTCTTCACCCGGATGATCCTCGACGATCCGGGGCTCGAGGGCGTCGCCGCCGTGCTCTTCGACGAGTTCCACGAGCGCAGCCTCGACGCCGATCTCGGCCTCGCGTTCGCCCGCGACGCCCAGGTCCAGCTGCGGCCGGACCTGAAGCTGGTGCTGATGTCGGCCACCCTCGACCCGACACCGGTCGCGGCGCTGCTCGACGATGCGCCGGTTGTCGAGAGCCTCGGCCGCATGTTCCCGGTCGAGACCCGCTACCTGGGCCGCGATCCGGCGCTGCGCATCGAGGACCAGGTGGTCCGCGCCGTCACCCGGGCGCTCGCCGACGACACCGGCAGCCTGCTGGTCTTCCTGCCCGGCCAGGGCGAGATCCTGCGGGTCGCCGAGCGCCTGGCCGAGCGCCTCCGCGACCCGGCCGTCGAGGTTGCCCCGCTTTACGGCGCCCTCGATCCCGCCACGCAG
>DATAVF010000008.1:0-5259 GCA_036267835.1 Caulobacteraceae bacterium
CAGGTTGGTGCCGCCCTGGCCGACGTCTTCGGGGCGCATGATCTCGTAGGTCTCGGCGTTCTTCAGCATCCCGTCCTGGTGGATGCCGCTCTCGTGGGCGAAGGCGTTCTTGCCGACGATGGCCTTGTTGAACTGCACCGGGAAGCCGGTGATGGCCGAGACGTAGCGGCTGGCGCGGGTGATGTGCTGGGTGGCGATGCGGGTCGGGAACGGCAGCTGGTCGCCGCGCACCTTCAGCGCCATCACCACTTCCTCGAGCGCGGCGTTGCCGGCCCGCTCGCCGATGCCGTTGATGGCCAGTTCGACCTGGCGGGCGCCGCCCTGCACGGCCGAGAGACTGTTGGCGACGGCCAGGCCCAGGTCGTTGTGGCAGTGGGCCGAGAAGATCACCGCGTCGGCGCCCGGCACCCGCTCGATCAGGTCGCGGAACATCTCGCCGTATTCGCTGGGATAGCTGTAGCCGACCGTGTCCGGCAGGTTGATGGTCTGGGCGCCGGCCTTGATCGCCGCTTCGACGCAGCGGGCCAGGAAGTCGCGCTCGGTGCGGGTCGCGTCCTGCGCCGACCACTCGACGTCGCCGCAGAGGTTGCGGGCGTGGCTGACCGACCCGGTGATCGCGTTCAGCACGTCTTCCTGGGTCATGCGCAGGATGTAGTCGCGGTGCTGCGGGCTGGTGGAGAGGAAGGTGTGGATGCGGCCGCGCTGGGCCGGGCGGATCGACTCGGCGCAGCGCTCGATGTCCCCGATGGCGGCGCGGGCCAGGCCGCAGACGGTGCTCTCGGTGACGATCTTGGAGATCTCGCGGACGGCCTCGAAGTCGCCATTGGAGGCGATCGGGAAGCCGGCCTCAATGACGTCGACCCCCATCTCCTCGAGGATCTTGGCGAGCTCCATCTTCTCGTCGAACGACATCGAGGCGCCGGGCGACTGCTCGCCGTCGCGCATGGTGGTGTCGAATATGATGACGCGGTTGTTGTCGGACGCTGGCGTGCCAGCGTCAGCGGTCTCGGTGGTCATTTGGATCGTCTCTTCGCAAGGTGTTTTGGCTACGGGCGGCGGGATATCCCCTGAGGCGCCCGGCCCGCGAAGAACGCGCGCCTAGGAGAGCGCCCAGGGGCGGCTAAGCCCCAGCGCCAGAAGAAGCAGGTTGTCGCGGCAATTGCGCATCGGCGCATCGTGTAAACTGATCCGCCTGGAGCGGCAAGCACGGCCGCCCAGTTGCTTTCGGGAGCGTTGCTGCGACAGTTGCGCCTGGGAGGCGGCTTTCGATGACCAGGCTGGCGACGGCGAGACGCGACGTGCTGGGCGGCGCGCTCGCCGCCGCCTTCCTGACGGCGGCCTGCCAACCGCAGGACAACGCGCAGGCGACGCCGGCGCCGACGCCCCCCACCGGGCCGGCCCCCGAACCGACGCCGGACGCGGCGAAGTTCTGCCGCGCGGCGTCCGACTTCGGGGCCGGGCTGCTCGCGGCCATCATGGCGCGCGCGCCGACGGAGAGTGCGCTGATCTCGCCGCTGAACATCGCCGCGGCGCTGGCCATGCTGGGCCAGGGTGCGAAGGGCGCCACCGCGACCAACCTCGCCGACGGGCTGAAGCTCACCGCGTATGGGCTGACCCTCCCGTCCGCCGCCCCGGCCTTCGCCAACTTGCGCGCCCGGCTGGTATCCAGCACCGCGGCCGAGATCGAGCTGGCGAGCGGGCTCTGGGTCGATACGCACGTCCACCTCGACCCGGCGTTCGCCAATACCGAGGCCAGCCAGTTCGGGGCGCAGATCGCCAACGTGGACATGGGCTCGCCGACCGCGGTGCAGGCGGTGAACCAGTTCGTCTCCGACGCCACCCACGGCAAGATCCCGCAGATCCTCTCCAGCCTGTCGCCGGCCGACGTGCTGGTCCTGGCGGCGGCGCTTTACTTCAAGGGCGGCTGGCTGAACCCGTTCACCGCCGCCGACACCAAGGACGCGCCGTTCACCCGCGCCGACGGCACGCCGGTGACGACGCCGCTGATGACGCAAGGCGGGTCTTTCGCCTACCGCGAGACCGATGCGTACCAGGCGGTCGCCCTGCCCTACGCCGACGAGCGCTTCAGCATGCAGTTCGCCCTGCTGAAGCCCGGAGCACCGGCGACGGCGTGGGCCGAGGCGCTGCAGCCGGTGGGCGGCGAGCGGCAGGGGACTGTCTTCATTCCGCGCTTGAAGTTGCCCTGGTCCGGCGACCTGAAGCCGCTCCTGCAGGGCCTGGGCTTCACCACCGCGCTCAGCAGCGCGGCTGACTACACAGGCGCCTTGCCCGGCGGCGCCTCGGTGGGCCAGGTGATCCACAAGACGCTGCTGACGGTCGACGAGCAGGGCGCGGAAGCCGTCGCCGCCACGGCGATCGCCATGACCGGCGCAGCGGCGCCGTCGCGCAACCCGCCGCCGCCGTTCGTGTTCCGCGCCGATCGCCCGTTCAGTCTGGTGCTGCGCGAGAAGTTCTCCGGCGCGCCCCTCTTCATGGCCTACGTGGCGACGCCCTAAGCGAGGCCCACCCCGGGGATGGCCGCCGAGGCCTTGTCAATGGCGGCGAACTCGTCATCGGTCAGCTTCCAGCGCAGCGCCGCCAGGTTCTGCGTCGCGTGCTTCGCCTTCGAGGCGCCGGGGATCGGGATCACGTGCGGGTCGCGGGCCAGCAGCCAGTTCAGCGCGGCCTCGCCGGCGCTGGCCTGGTGAGCCTGGCCGATCTCGCTCAGGGCGCGTTGCAGGGCTTCGAGCCGCGGGTTCTTGCCATCCGGCGCCGCAGCCAGCCGGCCGGACGCCAGCGGGAAGTAGGCGACCAGGGCCACGTCGAGCGCGCGGCACGCGTCCAGCACGCCGTTGGCCTCCGGGTTGCGGTGCAAGAGGCTGTAGTTGACCTCGTTGGCGGCCAGCGGAATGCCCGCCCGGTCCAGCCGCGCGGCGATGCGCTTCATCTGTTCGGGGTTGAAGTTGCTGACCCCGACCGCCCGCGTCTTGCCCCGCTTCACCGCCTCCACCAGGGCGTCAGCGAGGCCATCCAGATCGGCGAACGGGAACGGGAAGTGGATGTAGTAGAGATCGAGGCTCGCCACCCCGAGCCGCGCCAGCGACTTGTCGAGCGCCGCCAGCAGCTGGGCGCCGGAGGTGCGGGCGATGAAGGGCGCGAACTTGCTGGCCAGGACTACCGGGCGCCCGTCCTTGCGGAGGCAGTCGCCGATCAGCTGCTCGGACTTGCCGAAGCCGTAAACCTCGGCCGTGTCGAGGAAGCCGCCGCCGCCGCTCACCAGCGCTTGATAGGTCTCATAGACCGCCCCGTCGTTGGTTCCCTGACGCCAGCGATTGGTGCCGACGCCGAGGGCCGGGACCTCGATGCCGCTCTTGCCCAGGGGGCGAACCGGCAAGCTGTTGGCGGCGTTCATATCCTGCTCCAAGGCGGTCCTGGCCAATCGTCCGGCGACACGTATATTGGACGTCGATGATAGAGACCAAGCCGGCCCGGTTGTCGGATCGCCAGTTCGCCGCCATCGCCCGCGCGCTGGCCGAGCCGCGGCGCTATCAGATCCTCCGCCTGATCGGCGAGGCGGCAGGTCCCCTGCCCTGTAGCGCGCTCGGGGCGGCGCAGGACTGCAGCATGGCCACCCTCTCGCACCACATGAAGGAGCTGGAGACGGCGGGCCTGATCCGCATCCTCCGGGAAGGCAAGTTCGCCAACCTGTCGCTCGAGCGCGACGCGCTGCGCGCCTATCTGGACCGCCTCGCGGAAATCTAAGCCCCGTTTTCGGAAAATCTGGGCGCCGCCGCGACCATCGTCTCATTGAGAAAGTCACTTCGACGCTTATCTAAGTGTCGATTTGAGCCTGGCTGCTTCGTCCTTAGTCCAGCTCGAAGAGGACCGGGATTGAGGGCCATGCGTTACGCGGCTTTGACAGTGACTTTGATGATGGCCGGCGCGGCCATGTGGATGGCGTCGTTCGGCGGCTGGCGCAGCAGCCTCTACTACGAGGGCCCGCCGCTGCACTCGACTCCCGCGGTTGCTTCGGCGGCCCCGGACGCGCCCCCGTCGAGCGGCAAGCTGGTCGTGGCGCTGACTCTGGCGCGCCACCAGCGCCTGCGCGAGGGCTGAGCCGATGACCGCCCTCCCGAAACTCGACGCCGCGCCGGCCGATGTGCGCCGCCTGCGCGAGACACCGGCGCTTGGCCTGGTCGGGCCCTCGCCGCCCGCGCTGAAGGCCCGACAGCTGTTCGACGAGGCGCGCGCCGCATCGCTCGAACACCTGCAATCGCTGGGCGTGGCGATCGAGCGGGTGCGCGAGCTGGCGGCGGCCGTCGTCGAAGGCGGCGACCTCTATGCGCCCGGCTTGCGCGAACTGGCGCGCCAGCTCGACGAGGACCTGCTCTGGAAGTCGCGGACTCTGCAAGTGCTCTCACAGCGGCAGGCGGCGCATCGACGCTAGGGCCGAAGCGTTACGCCGGCGGGTCGACGGGGCGGGCGCTCATCGCCGCCGCTTCACGCGCTCGCAGCCAGCGCCGCGCGAGCAGGGCCGAGCCGACCCAGATCGCCAGCGTCGCGGCCAGCAGGCCGAGCTGCAGCAGCCCGCCGCCCTTGAACGCCGAGGTCACCGCGCCGCCGGCGAAGGCGGTCAGCAAAATCTTCGGCAAGATGCCGATGGCGGTGCCGATGGCGAAGTCGAGGCGGCGCACCCGCGCCGTGCCGGCCGCCATGTTGACCACGATGAAGGGCGCGGCGGGCACGAGCCTGATGATCAAACTGGCCATCAGGCCGTTGCGCCCGATCAGGGCCATGAACCGGTCGACGCCCTTGCTCTTCAAGTCGCGGATCAGCCGGCCGCCGAACAGCCGCCCGAGCTCGAAGCCGATCATCGCCGAGACGAAGGTCCCGATCCACGAATAGAGCGAACCCTGCCACGGCCCGAACACCACCGCCGCCGCCGCGATCAGCACCACCTGCGGCGCGCCGAGAAACGCCAGCGCCGTGAAGGCCGTCACTGCCGCGGGCAGCGCCCAGGGCCCATGCGCCAGCGCCAGCCAGCGCTCGACGCCCGCATTGCCGGTCAGCCCCAGCGCCGGCGCGCCCAGCAGAAACACCACCCCCACGCCGCCGAACAGCACGAACGAGACGGCCACCGAGCGCCACGCCTTGGCGTCCATGTTGGTGATGAAGCTGATCAGGCGGCGCATGGGCGGCGGCTTATAGCGGCGACGGCCGCGCGGCGCGACCCACGCCTACTTCATGATCGTGTCGGTG
>DATAVF010000009.1:0-1608 GCA_036267835.1 Caulobacteraceae bacterium
TTCGGCAGGCCCAGCACCTCGCGGGCGTGGCGCAGCACCACGCGCGCCGCCTCCGTGGCGTAGCCCTTGCCGGAGTGGCGGGCGAGGTAGGCATAGCCGATGTCGGGGCTGTCGAGGCCGTCGCGCTCGACCAGGCCGCACATGCCGACCGGCTCTCCGGCGGCGTCGCGCACGACCAGCCACAGGCTCTTTTCGAACCGTTCGACGATGTAGGCGCGGGCGTCCTCCAGCGTGCGGACGCCGCGGTCGCCGATGTTGGCGAGCCAGCCGGGGTCGTTCAGCAGCTCGAGCACGAAGGCGGCGTCGTCGGGCGTCGGCGGGCTGAGGCTCAGCCGCTCGGTCGCGAACTCCACGGGCTCGGCCTTCACTTGGCGGGGTTCTCCAGGCGCGCGACCAGGCTGGAGGTGTCCCAGCGGGCGCCCCCCATCTGCTGCACCTCGGCGTAGAAGCCGTCGACCATGCGGGTCATGTCGAGCCGGGCGCCGTTGCGGGTCGCCTCGTCGAGCAGCAGGCCCAGGTCCTTGCGCATCCAGTCGACCGCGAAGCCGAAATCGAACTTGCCCTCGCTCATGGTCTTCCAGCGGTTGTCCATCTGCCAGGACTGCGCCGCGCCCTTGGAGATCGCCTCGTAGACCTGCATCGGATCGAGCCCGGCGCGTTTCGCGAAATCGAGGCCTTCCGCGAGCCCCTGGACGAGGCCGGCGATGCAGATCTGGTTGACCATCTTGGTGAGCTGGCCCGCGCCGGGCGGACCCATCAGGCGGATCGCCTTGGCATAGGGCTTCACCACCGGCTCGATCCTGGCGAAGGCGCCCGGATCGCCGCCGCACATGATGGTCAGCTGGCCGTTCTCCGCGCCGGCCTGACCGCCGGAGACCGGCGCATCGACGAACGCCAGCCCCCGCGCCTGAGCTTCTCCCGCCAGCTCGCGGGCCACCTTCGCCGAGGCGGTCGTGTGGTCGACGATCACCGCGCCCCTCGGCAGGGCCGGCAACGCCTCGCCGACCACCTGGCGCACGTCGTCGTCAGCCCCGACACAGAGCAGGAAGACCTCGGCCTCGCGGGCCGCCTCGGCGACGCTCGCCGCGGAGCTTCCGCCATAGGTCTCGACCCAGGCCTGGGCCTTCTCACGCGTGCGGTTGAATACGCACATCTCGTGGCCGGCCCGGGCCAGATGCCCGGCCATCGGGAAGCCCATCACGCCCAGCCCGGCAAACCCCAGCTTCATGCCCAACGCCTCACCGTCATCGTTAACCGCAACGCCATCTTAACGGCCCGCCCGCAAGCTGGACGCCAGTCTCAGCGCGTCTTGGGGTTTCGCCATGTCGATGGGCGATCAGCCGATCCTGATCAAGAAGGTCAAGAAGGTTTCCGGCCACGGCCACCACGGCGGCGCGTGGAAGGTGGCCTATGCGGACTTCGTGACGGCGATGATGGCCTTCTTCCTGCTGATGTGGCTGATCAACACCACCAGCCCCGAGCAGAAGCGCGGCATCGCCGACTACTTCGCCCCGGCCTCGGTCTCCGAGACCACCTCCGGCTCGGGGGGCATCCTGGGCGGCACGGCGCTCGGCAACGACGGCTCCAAGTCGGCGGGCTCGTCCTCGG
>DATAVF010000010.1:0-30229 GCA_036267835.1 Caulobacteraceae bacterium
CGCGGCGCTCGCCGCCGCGACGCTCGCCGCGGCGCCTGGCGCCGCGCTCGCCCAGACAACCCCGCCCGCCACGCCGGTCGGCGAAGTCATCGTCACCGCCTCGCGCCTCAACCTGCTCGGCCAGGCCATGACCGCCAGCCAAGGCGCCGTCACCCGCCAGGAGGTCGAGCTCCGCCCGATCTATCGCGTGGGCCAGCTCTACGAAACGGTGCCCGGCCTCGTGGTGACCGTGCACTCCGGGGAGAGCAAGGCCCCGCAATACGAGTTGCGCGGCTTCGACCTCGACCACGGCACCGATTTCGCCAGCTTTATCGACGGCATGCCGGTGAACCAGGGCACGAACCTGCACGGCCAGGGCTATTCGGATCAGAGTTACCTGATGCCGCAGACGGTGGCCGGGCTCGACTATACCAAGGGGCCCTACTACGCCGGCCTCGGCGACTTCGGCGCGGTCGGCTCGGCTCGCGTGCGGCTGCTGGACGTGCTGCCCAACCAGGTTTCTGCCAGCGCCGGCACGCTGGGCGACGACGACGTCTTCATAGGCGGCACGCACGTCTTCGGCGGCCAGACGCGGCTTTGGGCGGCGGCCGAGGTCGCCCACGTCGATGGGCCTTGGAGCCCGCCGAGCAACTACAACAAGCAGAATTTCGCCGCCAGGTTCAGCCACGGCGAGGCGGCCGACGGCTACAGCCTGACCGCGATGTACAACTCGAGCGGCGGGCGGCTGGAGACCGACCAGCCGCTGCGCGCCATCCAGCAGGGGCTGATCGGCCGCTTCGGCGTGCTCGATCCCACCGACCGCGGCCGCACCGAGCGCTACAGCTTCTCGGGCCACTACGCCGCGCAGGGCGAGGCCTGGCAGTTCACTTCCGACCTCTACGGCATCCACACCCGCGAGCGGCTGATCAACGACTTCACCCACTTCCTCGACGACCCGGTGAACGGCGACCAGGAGCGCCAGGACGAGACCCGCGACGTGCTGGGCGGCGATGCGGCCCTGACCGTGCGCTTCGATGTGGGCGCCGTGCGCACCGAGACCCAATTCGGCGTGCAGGACCGCTTCGACAGCGTCTTCGTCGATCGCCGCCACACGCTGCGCGACCAGACGCTCGACTACTGCATGGTCGAGGGCCCGTTCCCGCCCGGCGAGACGCCGCCGCCCCCGCCCGCCGACGCGCCGGCCAGCGACAACGCCACCGCCGTCCCCGCCATCGGCGGCGCCTGCAACGCCGACCGCGTCCACCTCAACGACTTCGGCGCCTATGTGCAGACCACTACCTACTGGACCGGCTGGCTGCGCACCGTCGTCGGCTTTCGCGAAGAGGCGTTCTACGCCGACGACCACAGCTTCACGACCGGCTTCCGCGGCCACACCAGCGAGGCGCTGCCGCAGCCGAAGGGCAGCCTCGTGCTAGGCCCCTGGCTGAAAACGGAACTCTACCTCAGCGCCGGCCGCGGCTTCCATTCGGACGACGTGCGCGGCGTCTTCGGCACCGTGCCGATCGAGGGTTTCCCGGTGCTGGCCGGCCCGACGCCGCTCCTGGCGCCGACCACGGGCGAGGAGGTGGGCCTGCGCTCCAACCTGATCCCCAAGGTCGCGGTGCAGGTGGCGCTCTTCCGCGAGGACTTCAGCTCCGAGCTGGCCTTCGACGAGGATCAGGGCCAGGACGAGGCCACCGCGCCCAGCCGCCGCCAGGGTGTCGAGGTCTCGGCCCAGTACCGACCCTTGCCGTGGATCGAGCTCAACACCGACCTGGCCTTCTCCCACGCCCGCTATGTCGGCTCGCCCGAGCAACTGGCCAATTTCGAGCTGGACGGCCCCTTCATCGCCAACGCCCCGTCGTTCATCGGCTCGTTCGGCGTGCTGGTGGACAACCTCGGCCCCTGGTTCGGCGCCCTGCAGTGGCGCAAGCTCGGCGCCTACCCAGTCAGTGACGGCGACGCCCTGCCGCGCGACCCCGGCTACAGCGAGGTCAACCTCGACGTCGGCTATCGGCTCAGCCCTCGGCTCAAGCTCACGGCCAGCGTGTTCAACCTCTTCAACACCCACGCCAACGCCGCGGCCTTCTACTATGCGTCGCGCCTGCCGGGGGAGCCGGCGGAGGGCGTCACCGACTTCCAGGTCCACCCCCTGGAGCCGCTCTCAGTGAGGTTCTCGGTGACGGCAAGCTTTTGAAAACGTCCTTCTCACCTCGCGGGAGAAGGGTGGTGCGAAGCGCCGGATGAGGGGGCGCGCGCCGCCGTTGACTTGCCTGCCACAAGACCAGCCTGAGAGACCCGGCGGCCCCTCATCCGTCGCCTTCGGCGACACCTTCTCCCGCGAGGGGAGAAGGACTCCCGCCTTTGACAATCGCGCTCAACGGGCGGATCGTCCGGTCAACAACGATAGACGTGGGAGAGGATGCGAGATGAGCGACGGATCGGTGGATCTGCGTCATGAGGCCCGCGCCCGAGCCTACGCCGCGCCCTTGGAGAGCTTGAACCCGGCCCAGCCGGACCTTTTCGTGCAGGACGCCATGTGGCCGATCTTCGAGCGCCTGCGCGCCGAGGACCCGGTGCACTTCACCGCCGACAGCGACTACGGCCCTTACTGGTCGGTCACCCGCTACAACGACATCATGGCCATCGAGACCAACCACGGGGTGTTCTCGTCGGCCGACGGAATCACCCTGCAGAGTCTCGAAGCCAAGGCCAATATGGTGCGGCCCAACCGCACCAGCTTCATCTCGATGGACCCGCCGCGCCACGACGAGCAGCGCAAGACGGTCAGCCCGGTGGTCGCGCCCGGCAACCTGGAGCGCATGGCGCCGGTGATCCGCGAACGCGCTGGCCAGATCCTCGACGACCTGCCGATCGGCGTCGAGTTCGACTGGGTGGACCTGGTCTCGAAAGAATTGACGGCGATGACCCTCGCCACCCTCTTCGACTTCCCGTTCGAGGAGCGGCGCAAGCTCACCTACTGGTCCGACATGATGACCAACCCGCCCGGCCACGGCCCGGTGGAGAGCTGGGAGCAGAAGCGCGAGAAGATCGCCGAGTGCCACACGGCCTTCCGCGGTCTCTGGAACGAGCGGGTCAACGCGCCGCCGAAGTTCGACCTGATCTCCATGCTGGCGCATGGCGAGGCGACGCGGAACATGGACGTGGAGGAATACCACGGCAACGTCGGCCTCTTGATCATCGGCGGCAACGACACGACCCGGAACACGATCTCCGGGTCTGTCTATGCGCTGAACCGCAACCCGGCCCAGTACGCCAAGCTGCGGGAGAACCACGGCCTGATCCCGTCGATGGTCTCCGAGACCATCCGCTGGCAGACGCCGCTGGCCCACATGCGCCGCACCGCCAACCGCGACTTCGAGTTCGAGGGCAAAACCATCCGCGAGGGCGACATGGTGGCCATGTGGTATGTCTCGGGCAACCGCGACGACCGGGTGATCGCCGATCCCGACAGCTACATCATCGACCGGGCGCGGCCGCGCACCCACATGTCGTTCGGCTTCGGAATCCATCGCTGCGTCGGCAACCGCCTGGCCGAACTGCAGCTGACCATCATCTGGGAAGAGATCCTGAAGCGCTTCCCGGTGATCGAACTCGCCGGCGAGCCCACCCGCACCCATTCGGTGTTCGTGCATGGCTACGAGACCCTGCCGGTAGTGATCCCGCGCCGCAACTAGGGTGGAGGGAGACGGGCGTGGCCAGCTTCTACGAGCGCCGCATCTTCCCCTGGCTGATCAACAGCGCCTGCTCGGGGCCGTCGATCGAGAAACAACGGGCCAAGGTCGTGCCGGGCGCGACCGGCCGGGTGCTGGAGCTCGGCATGGGCTCGGCGCTGAACCTGCCGTTCTACGACCGCACGGCGGTGACCCGGCTGGACGCGGTCGAGCCCTCCGACGAATTGCGCGCCATGGCCCACGCCAAGGCCGTGGACTGCGGCCTCACCGCCGACATCGTCCCGGGCCGCGCCGAGGCCATGCCTTACGACACCGCCAGCTTCGACACGGTGGTCTGCACCTTCACCTTGTGCTCGGTGCAGGACCCGGCCGCCGCCCTGGCCGAAAGCCGCCGGGTGCTGAAGCCCTCCGGCCGCCTGATCTTCTGCGAACACGGCCTTGCCCCCGACCCCGATGTCGTCAAATGGCAGCGCCGCATCGAGCCGATGTGGAAGCGCCTTGCCTGTGGCTGCCACCTGACCCGCCCGGTCGCCACGGCGATCGAGGCGGCCGGATTCAAGATGATCCGTACCGAGACGATGTACCTGCCGGGCGCGCCGCGCTGGGCCGGATGGAACGAGTGGGGCGCCGCGGCCCCGGCCTAGGTCGCGCCAAAACTGGGCCGCTGCAGCAGGGTGTGGCTGTTGCCCCCGGGGTCGGTGAAGAAGGCCATGATGCCGCCCCAGTACTGGCGCTCGGGCGGACCGTTGAAAGGCACGCCGCGCGCCGTCAGAGCCTCGTAGGCGGCCGCGATGTCGGCGACCTCCAGGCTCATGCCGGTGAAGCGGCCGAACAGCGCCTCGCGCCGGGCCTCCGCGTCGGCGCGCTCGACCACGATGGTGGGGCCGAAGCCGATCTCGTAGGTGGCGACGCCCTGCTCGGGGCTGCGCCAGGTGCATTTCAGCTCCAGCGTTTCGCCGTAGAAGTCGCAGGTCGCTTCGAAGTGCTCCGGCGTCACCCAGAGGCGGATACCGAGTCCGTTGAAGATCACGTTCATGGCTTGCTCTTTCGCGTAAGCGGCGGCGAGCCTTGGCCAGCTGACGAGCCGCTTCGGTGCGGGCGATGACGAGATGGGCGGCGAGTCAAGCCAACCGCTCCTCACCCGTTTCACGGGTGAGGAGCGCCGAAGCTGACGCGCTTCCAGGCGGGTGCGTAGGCCGAGGCGAAGCGGAATAGCCCGAGCCATTGCTCAAGCGAAAGCTCCGTGCACGGCGCGCCTGCCGGGATGTCCAGGTCAGCCGATAGCCGCCGCCATTGCAGATTGCTCAGCACGGGGCGGAAGGTGCGGCGCGCGTCGGGCTTGGCGCGGGCGAAAGCGGCGCGGACGAAAGCCTGCCACGCGGGGGCGGTCCCAGCATCGAGCAGCGGCTCGGAGCGGCGCGCGGCGTGCAGCACGGCCACGTCGACGTTCGGCGCCGGGACGAAGTCGCGGCGGCTGAACAGGTGGGTGACGCCAAGCTCGAACCACGGCTGCGCCATCAGCGAGAGCGCCGAGGTGCGGATGCCGCCGTAGCGCTCCGCCGCCTCGCGCTGGAGCACCAGGGTGGCGGTCTGCGGACCAGGCGTCTCGAACAGCAGCCGGCGCAGCAGCACGGCCGTCTGGTTGAACGGGGCGTTGGCGACCACCTTGAACGGCGCCTCGAAAGCCACCTCGGCGAGATCGCCCTCGACCACGCGCACGCCGGCGCCGGCAAACCGGGCCTGGAGCTTAAGCGCCAGGTTGGGATCGCGTTCGACCGCGACGACGCGGGCGCCGGCGTCGGCCAGCGCGGCGGTCACGCGGCCGGTTCCTGCGCCGAGGTCGTAGACCAGGTCACCGGGTGACAGGCGCGCCGCGGCGACCAGACGGCGGGCTGGCGCATCGCTGGCGAACAGGTTCTGCGCGAGCCGGATGCGCGTACGGGCACGCCGGACGCTCACGGATGAATTGCGCGATGGTCATGAGCGCACTCCCTTGCTGGGGTTGATGGGAACGAAAAGCGCCGCCCGCCGCGCGGCGGGGCGAGGAGCTTGCGGCACAGGGAGCGGTAGGCGCGGGCGTCGGCAGCGCTGAGCTGCGCGCACGCCGCCGCGGACGCGGCGAGGCTTCGGATTGGCATGGGACGTGTTCCGGCGGGCCGCGCGAGGCGGCGGGTTGGCTACGGCTGGGCGATCGTCAGCAGACGGACTAGCGTGTCCGGCCGTTCAACCCGATAACCAACACTGGAACACTCCGTGCATGCGCCATCGCGGCGCTGGAGCCAAGTAGCAGAGCCATGCCCGGCTGTCATCGTCCCGCCGTGCTTGCTAGGCTGGCGGCCATGAAGCTCTACCAGACCTACACCTCGCCCTTCCCGACCCGCGTGCGGCTTTGCCTCTACGCCAAGGGCCTCTCGCCGGAGATCATCGAGCCGCCCGGCTTCCACGCCACCCGCGAGAGCAAGGGCGACTACATGCTGATCAACCCGATCGGCCGGGTGCCGGCGCTGATCACTGACGACGGGCGGGCGCTGCCGGAAAGCGAGGTAATCTGCGAATACCTCGAAGAGGCCTACCCCGAGCCGCCGCTGCTGCCGCCGGATCCCTGGGGCCGCGCTCAGGTGAGGCTGATCTCGCGGCTCTGCGACTTCTACCTGGTGATGGCTATGGTCCCGCTATTCACGGCCTCCGGCCAGTCACGCAGGAAGTGGGACCGGCCGGCGATCGACAAGGCGCTGCACGCGGTGGAGACGGCGCTCGGCTACATTGAGGTCTACCTCGGCGAGGGCGGCTACGCAGTCGCAGGCAGGCTGACCTGGGCCGACGGCGCCCTCGCACCGCAGCTGATGCTGGCCTACGAGTGGGCGCCGGTGCTGTTTGACAGCCCGAGCCCGCTCGGCAAGCACCCCAAGCTCGCGGCCTACTGGGCCGCCGTGGCCCACGACCCGATCGTGGCGCGGCTGCTGCAGGAAACCCGCGACGCCGTCGCCCATGAGCAGGAAAACGCGCGGGCCTTGGCGAAGGCGCGATAGCCGCTAGGGTGGCGGCAAAAGGGGAGGGACGCGGATGGCTGACGACATGGGTTCGGCGGCGCTGGAACTGGCTTCGCGGCGCGTGCCCTTGCCGGCGGCGCTCAGCGAGGCGGCGCGAGCCGTGCTGGCGATGCCGCGACCGGCCCAGGGCGCCTACCCGGGGCTGGGCGATGCGGACGGCTGGCGCCGGCTGATCGCCGCGCGCAACAGGGCTTCGGCCGAAATGTCCGCCCCCTATGCCGCCCGGCTCAGAGTCGATTTCGAGAGCCGCAGCATGGGCGGCGCGCCGGTTCATGTGGCGCGGCCGCAGGCCCAGCGGCTGATCGGCGAGGATCACGTGGTGTTCGACATTCACGGCGGCGCGCTCCTCTTCGGCGGCGGCGAGGCCAACGTGCGGTTCTCCACCGCGGCCATTGCGCTGCGCACCGGCCGCGTCGCCTACGGCGTCGACTACCGCGTGCCGCCCGACCACCCCTATCCGGCCGCGCTCGATGACTGCATCGGCGCCTACCGGGCCCTGCTGGCCGAGGTCCCGGCGGAGCGGATCGTGGTCTCCGGCACCTCGGCCGGCGGTAATCTCGCCGCGGCGCTCCTGTTGCGGGCCCGTGACGAAGGCCTGCCGATGCCAGCCGGCGCCTTGCTGCTGACGCCGGAGCTCGACCTCACCGAAAGCGGCGACAGCTTCGACACCCTGATGGGCCTCGACGTGGTGCTTTCAGCGCGGCTGATGGAGATGAACCTGCTCTATGCCGGCGGGGCCGACCTGGCCCATCCGTATCTCTCGCCGCTGTTCGGCGACGTCGCCGGCTTCCCGCCCACCCTGATGCAGGCCGGCACGCGCGACCTCTTCCTCTCCAACGCCGTGCGCATGCACCGCAAGCTGCGCAGCGCCGGCGTGCGCGCCGAGCTGCACGTCTGGGAAGGCATGCCGCATGCCGGCTTCGGCGGCCTGACCCCGGAAGACCGCGAGGTCAGCGCCGAGCTGCAGGCGTTCATCGCGAGCTTGTAGGCAGCGCCTAAACCCGCAGCCCTCGCATCAGCGCGCCAAGCGTCGTGCGGCGCAGGGCCTCGAAGCCCGGGTCGGAGGGGATGCGGCCGGCGAGGTCGAGCACGATCAGGCCGTGGAGGGCGGCCCAGAACACCAGGCCCAGCTCCACCGGGTCTCCGACCAGCACGCCGGCCTCGACCAGTTCGCGCACATAGCCGCTTTGGGCGATGCGGGCCCGCGCCGCGGCGGCCGCCAGCTCGGGGTAGGCGGCTTCGTCAGGCTGGGCGAGGTCGAACATCAGCTTGTAGGCGGCCGGGTTCTCGCGGGCGAAGCGGACGTAGGCTTCGCCGATGTCGGCGGCGCGGTGGCGCCCGTCGCGCGCCACCCCGTCGAGGGTGTCGGCCAACCGGTTGAAGGCGGCGGTGCGGATGGCGGCGATGATCGCGGCCTTGTCGGCGAAATGGCGGTAGGGCGCCATCGGGCTGCAGCCGACCTCGGCCGCCAGCCGCCGCATCGAGAGCGCCGCCTCTCCTTCCTCGACGAAAAGCCTGGCCGCGGCATCGCACAGCCGGCCCCGCACCGCATCACGGTCCGCCTCCGATCTGGCTCGCGTCGCTTTCGCCACTGGCTGCTCCAAAATACGTTTACAACGTACGCTTATTGTGGTCGAACGCAAGGCGAAGCTCTTTGCCAGAAACTCGCCAGGACCACCCGCCATGACCCTTCCCGCCGTCCTCCGCGATCGCCTGCGCCTGCCGGTGATCGGCTCGCCGTTGTTCATCGTCTCCGGGCCGGAGCTGGTGATCGCCCAGTGCAAGGCCGGGATCGTCGGCTCCTTCCCGACGCTGAATGCCCGCCCGATCTCCCAGCTCGACGAGTGGCTGGCCGAGATCACCGAGACCCTGGCCGATTATGACCGCGCCCATCCCGAGGCGCCCTCCGCGCCGTTCGCCGTCAACCAGATCGTCCACAAGACCAACAACCGGCTCGATGAGGACGTCGCCCTCTGCGCCAAGTACAAGGTCCCGGTGGTGATCACTTCGCTGGGGGCCCGCGAGGATCTCAACAACGCCGTGCACGGCTGGGGCGGCGTCGTGCTGCACGACATCATCAACGACGCCTTCGCCCACAAGGCGGTCGAAAAGGGGGCCGATGGCCTCATCCCGGTCGCGGCCGGCGCCGGCGGCCATGCCGGCAAGCTGTCGCCCTTCGCCATCGTGCAGGAGCTGCGCCAGTGGTTCGACGGGCCGATCGCGCTCTCGGGCGCCATCGCCAGCGGCCGCTCGGTGCTGGCCGCCCAGGCCATGGGCGCCGACCTCGCCTATATCGGCTCGGCCTTCATCGCCACGCAGGAAGCCCGCGCCACCCCGGGCTACAAGGACATGATCGTGGGCAGCCGCGGGGAGGACATCGTCTACACCAACCTCTTCACTGGCGTGCACGGCAACTATTTGCGCCCCTCGATCGAGCGCGCGGGCCTCGACCCCGACAACCTGCCGGTCTCCGACCCGTCGAAGATGAACTTCGGCTCCGGCGGCAACCAGGAAGCCAAGGCCTGGCGCGACATCTGGGGCTGCGGCCAGGGCATCGGCGCGGTCAGCCACGTGCCCACCGCCGGCGAACTGGTGGCGCGGCTGGCGGCCGAATACGAGGCGGCCAAGGCCGAGCTGGCCACCAAGACCGCCTTCACCGCCGGCGCGCCGCTGGCCTTCGCGGCGGAATAGGGCGCTCTAAGCCCCGAACCCTAGGCCCTTGGCCATCGCCGGCAGCTTGGGGTCGAGCGCCGTTGCGGCGGCGATGTCGGCGGCGCTCTTGTCGGCGTGGCCCTGATTTGCCTCGGCCACACCGCGGGCGTAGAGCGACCAGGCGTCGCGCGGCTCGAGCTTCAGCGCGCTGTTGAAGTCGGCGATGGCGGCATCGAGCTTGCCCTGGCGCAGGTAGGCGACGCCGCGGATCTGCCAGTATTCCGATGCGCCCGGCATCAGCTTCATGGCCTGATTGCAATCCGCGACGGCCTTGTCGAGGTCCTGGCCCCAGAAGGTGCGGGCCTTGCAGCGCAGGAAGAAGGCGTGGGCCAGGTCCTCGGTCACCGGCCGTCCGTCCAGCAGCTTGTCGTAGGTCGCGACCGCGTCTTCGTAGAGGCCGTTGCGGCTGTAAAGATCGGCCACCGCCCCGGTCGCCGCCGGCGTGGCCTTCAACGCCGCCTCGAAGTCGGCCCTGGCCCCGGTCTCGTCCTTGGTCAGCATCCGCAGCTCGCCCCGCGCCAGCAGCGCCCGCGTCGCTTCGGGGCGCAGTTTGATCGCCTGGTTGAAGTCGGCCAGCGCCAGCATCGGCTGTCGGTTGCGCATGTAGGCAAGGCCCTGATCGGTGTAGAGCGCCGCGTTGTTGGGCTGCAGGGTGATCGCCTTGCCGAGGTCGGCAATCGCTTCGGCGCTCTGCCCACGCTCGGAGAACGCGGCGGCGCGGCGGATGAAGCCGGCGACATCGGTGGGATCCTCGGACGCGGCGCCGGGTGTCGCGGCGGCCACCACGGGCGGGGCGGACGTCGTGTCGGCCTCGTGCCCGCCGCGCAGGTCGAACACCGGCCCGCCATTGTAGGTGAAGTAGAGGCGGCTCTGGCTCGGCGAGACCAGGATGCGGTGCGAGAGGAAGAAGTCGGCGCCCAGCAGCATGTCGTCGTCACCGGTATCGACATCGGCGACGAGCAGCCGGGTGTCCTTCACCTGTTCGCCGCCAATGTTGAAGCTGTTGAACGGGACGAGGAAGGTGGTGATCAGCCGGCTGCCGACGCCGCTCATGGCGCCCGCCTCGACCACGTTCGGGCCATCCGTGCGCACCCCCAGCCGCCGGGCGGTGCGCTGCGAGAGCACCGAGCGCTGGGCGCCGGTGTCGAAGATCACGCGGATCTTCACGCCGTTGAGCTCGGCGGTAGCGTGGATCTGGTTGCTGGACGGGATGATGGGGTCGATCGTCAGCACCCGCACCGGCGTATCGCGCGCCCAATAGGCCAGCGAGGCGTTGTCGCAGCCCTTGGGCGAGAACAACCGCAGCGCGCCGCCAGCGAAGTCGTACTCCACATCGACATTGCCCAGCATGTTCTGGCCGATCAGGCCGTCCGTGGCGCCGATCTGGTGCTCGGAGACCAGGAACTGGATCCGGTGATAGTCGGCGCCGCCGACGCTGAAATCCTGCGCGGTGGCCAGTTTGGTGCGCACCGCGCCGGTAGAGCCGCTGACGACAAAGCCGGCCGGCATGACGCCCCACTGCAGCTTGAACCGGTCGGCGCTCGCGGGCGCCAGCGTGGAGAAGAACGAACCCGTGTCGATGAAGAGCCGGGCGTGCTGGCCGTTGATCTGCGCCGGTACGGTGGCCATGCCGCCGGCCATGGTGATCGGCCACTGGCCGCGGTTCTGCAGCTGGCAGTCCGCCGACGCGGCGCTCGCGCAAGCCAGGACACTGAGCGCGGTCATTGCCGCGGCGAAGACGCTTCCCCTCATGGTGGAGCAGTCTAGCCTGCTCGCGCGCCGCCGGGAATGCCTCGCCGGAGCGGCCAATGCTGTCAATAATCTGACAGCGGGGCGTGCTCTAACCGCCGCATCCGGCCGGCTGGCGGCCGTCACGCGCAAGGATCAGGCCGATGTCCGACGAACTCGTCTTCTACACACACCCCATGTCGCGCGGCCGCATCGCGCGCTGGATGCTGGAGGAGGTGGGCCAGCCCTACCGCACCGAAGTGCTGGGCTATGCCGACTCGATGAAGGGCGCGGCCTACCTGGCCATCAACCCGATGGGCAAGGTGCCCGCCCTGACCCACGGCGACACGGTGGTGACCGAGGCCGCCGCCGTCTGCGCCTATCTGGCCGACGCGTTCCCCGAGGCCGGCCTCGCGCCGCCGCTGGGCGACCACCGCCGCGGGCCCTATTTCCGCTGGATGTTCTTCGCCGCGGGACCGGTCGAGGCCGCCTCGGCGACGCGCATGCTGGGCGTGACGGTGCAGCCGGACCAGAAGCGCATGGTGGGCTGGGGCGACCAGACCGACCTGCTGAACGGGCTGGAGAGCGCGATCAAGGGCCGCGACTACGTGCTGGGCGACACCTTCAGCGCCGCCGACGTCTACTTCGGCTCGCACCTCAGCTGGGGCATGCAGTTCGGCTCGCTGGAAAAGCGGCCGAGCTTCGAGCAGTACGTGGAGCGCCTGCAGAGCCGGCCGGCCTACATCCGCGGCGCCGAGATCGACGACAAGCTGATGGCGGAAATGGGCCCGCCGCCCGGCGCGGTCTAGCGCCGCATTGCCTTGACTCCGACTGCGGGTCGTATCTAATACGATGTATTAATTCCGCAGCCGGGGCCCCATGGCCGCACGATCCGCAGCGGCGCGCAGCGATGCGGCCGACACCGTGGACGACCTGCTGGCGACCGCCGAGCGGCTGTTCGCCGAGCGGGGCGTCGAGAACGTCGCGCTGACGCAGATCGTGGCGCTGAGCGGGCAGAAGAACCGCTCGGCGCTGCACTACCATTTCGGCTCCCGCAGCGGGGTGCTGGGGGCGGTGATGGACCGGCGCCTGGCCGCGATCAACGCGCGCCGGCTGGCGCTGCTCGAGGCGCTGCCGGCGGACGCCCCGCCGGGCCAAGTCGTGCGCGCCGAGATTGCTGCGCTGGGGCTCGCCGTGGTCGAAGCGCCCTGGGGACCGGACTACATCTCGATCCTGGCGCAGGTGCGCTTCCACCCCGGCCTGCTGGGGGAGCGGGTCAGCGACGCGCACCTCTCGGGCCTGCGCCTCGCCCGCCAGCGCCTGCGCGCCGCCGCACCCCACCTGCCCGAGGCGCTGGTCGCCCGCCGCGCCGGCTGGATCGCCGACGCCGTCGTGTTCGAGCTGGCCCGCTGGACCCGCGACACGCCGCTCGCTGACCGCACCGCCGCCGCCATGTCGATCCTGCTCGACGAACTGGCCGCCTTCGGAACCGCCGGCCTGTTGGCCCCGCCCCAAAGCTAACGAGGAAACCCGCCCATGTCCGTGAAGACCCCCTCTGGCGAGGCGTTCGAAGGCGTCATCGGCCGCACCGTGCCGGAGTCGCAGCCCTGGTGGCCGGCCCCGAAGCTGAAGGCCGGTGCGCCCGACGTGGTGATGGTGGTGCTGGACGACACCGGCTTCGCCCACCTCGGCTGCTACGGCTCGACCATCGCGACGCCCAACATGGACGCCTTGGCGGCGCAAGGCGTGCGCTTCACCGGCTTCCACACCACGGCGCTCTGCTCGCCGACCCGCGCCTCGCTGATGACCGGGCGCAACCACCACGCCGTGGGCATGCGGGCGGTCTCCAACTTCGACACGGGCTTTCCCAACATGCGCGGCGCCATCCCCAAGTCGGCCGCCACCCTGGCCGAGGTGCTGCGCGACAGCGGCTACGCGACGTTTGCCGCCGGCAAGTGGCACCTCGCGCCCATGAACGAGTGCACGGCGGCGGGGCCGTTCAACAACTGGCCGCTGCAGAAGGGCTTCGACCGCTACTACGGCTTCCTGCAGGGCGAGACCGACCAGTTCCACCCCGAGCTGACCAGCGACAACCACTTCATCGACCCGCCGCGCTCGGCCGAAGAGGGCTACCACTTCTCCGAGGACGTGGTGGACAGGGCCCAGGGGATGGTGCGCGACGTGACCTCGCTGGTGCCCGAGCGGCCGTTCTTCCTCTACCTCGCCTTCGGGGCCATGCACTCGCCGCACCAGGCGCCGCAGCGCTATCTCGACAAGTACCGCGGCAAGTTCGACGCCGGCTGGGACGTGGCCCGCGAAGAATGGTTCGCGCGGCAGAAGGCGATGGGAATCGTGCCGGAGCCGACCCTGCTCGCGCCGCACAATCCCGGCGTCGCGCCCTGGTCGGAGCTGTCAGACAATGAGCGCGCCTTCGCGGCGCGGCTGCAGGAGGCCTTCGCGGCCATGCTGGAGCACACCGATGCTCAAGTTGGCCGCCTGATCGATTTCCTCAAGGAGATCGGCCGCTGGGAAAACACGGTCTTCGTGCTGCTCTCCGACAACGGCGCCAGCCAGGAGGGCGGGGCGACCGGCGTGCTCGACGAGATGAAGTGGTTCAACGGCATGCGCGAGAACCCCGACGAGGCGGTGGCGCGGCTGGACGACATCGGCGGCCCGGACAGCCACTGCAACATTCCGTGGGGCTGGGCCCAGGCCGGCAACACGCCGCTGAAGTGGTACAAGCAGACCACCCATGGGGGCGGGGTGCGCGACCCGCTCATCGTCAGCTGGCCGGCCGGCATGTCGGCGCGCGGCGAGCTGCGCCGGCAGTTCTGCCACGCCATCGATCTGGCGCCGACCGTGCTCGATATCGTCGGCGTCGGCTCGCCCGAGGTGGTGGCCGGCGTGCCGCAGATGCCGATGCACGGCGCCAGCCTGAAGGCCGCGCTCGCCGACGCCGCCGCTGAGTTGCCGCGCGGGGTGCAGTACTTCGAGATGTTCGGCCATCGCGGCGTCTTCGAGGACGGCTGGAAGGCGGTGACCCACCACGCGCCGGGCACGCCTTACGATGACGACAAGTGGGAGCTCTATCGGCTCAGCGAGGACTTCTCGGAGTGCAACGACCTCGCGGCGAGCGAGCCCGAGAAGCTGAAGGCCATGGTGGACGCCTGGTGGGCCGAGGCCGAGCGCCACGGCGTGCTGCCGCTCGACGACCGCAACGGCCTGGCGCTATTCCGTGCCGCCGCCCGGCCGGGCCTGCCGACCTCGCGCTCGCGCTTCGTCTACCGCCCGCCGCTGTCGCACATCGTGGCCGACGCCTGCCCCACCGCCGCGCGCGGCTGGACCACGATCGTCAAGCTGGATCACCCGGCGGCCGGCGGCGACGGCGCCCTGGTGGCGCGTGGCAGCCGCAACAGCGGCTTCGCGCTCTACATCAAGGATGGCCGCCTGACCTTCGACTACAACTTCTTCCACGCCCACTCGCGCATCGTGGCCGAAGCGCCGCTGACGCCCGGCCCTCACCGGATCGAGCTGAAGGTCGCGCGCGCCGAGGCCGGCGGCCATGCCGCGCTCTCCATCGACGGTGCGCCGGTGGCGGAAGCCGCCATCCCGCGGCTGATGTTCATGGTCTCCTCGACCGGCATGGACCTCGGCCGCAGCCTCGCCCCGGTCAACGACGACTACCACGCGCCTTTCACCTACCCGGGGCGCATCGACACGGTGGTCTTCGAACTGCCCGGCGCGCCGCCGCCGATGGGCGAGGTGAAGGCGATGGCGCGGGCGGAGATGGTGCGGCAGTAGGGACGCCCCTCACCACCCCAACAACCTTGCGCCGGCGCCCGGATGAGATCCCGGCTGTCCGCTGCGCTCCGGCGGGATGACAAGGCCATGGGTGTGGGCGTGCGCCCGCTCTGCCGAAGCGTGCGACACTCCGCCCGCCAGCCCAAGCTTAACCCCGCTTCCGTTGACTTCAGGGGGGGCGCTGCTTAAGTCACGAGGCGCGCTTTGAGGCGCGGAATTCCGAGCAGGCGAAGGGTTTTGACCGGGGCCGTGCACGCCGCCTTGAAGAGCTCGAAGCCCCACTTTCCGGACCCCGCATGCTCGACCTGAAGAAAGTCTTCGGCTCCACCAATGACCGAAAGGTCAAGCAGATGCTGGGCCGGGTGGCCAAGATCAATGCGCTGGAGTCGCAGTTCGCCAAGCTGAGCGACGACGCCCTGCGCGCCAAGACCGAGGACTTCAAGAAGCGGGTCGCCGGCGGCGAGAAGCTCGATTCCCTTCTCAACGAGGCCTTCGCGGTGGTCCGCGAGGCGTCCAAGCGCACCATCGGCCTGCGCCACTTCGATGTGCAGATGGTCGGCGGCATGGTGCTGCACCACGGCGGCATCGCCGAGATGCGCACCGGCGAGGGCAAGACCCTGGTGGCGACCCTGGCGGTCTACCTGAACGCCCTCGAGGGCAAGGGCGTCCACGTCGTCACCGTCAACGACTACCTGGCCAACCGCGACGCTGACTGGATGGGCCGCATCTACCGGTTCCTGGGGCTGAGCGTGGGCGTCATCGTGCACGGCCTCAGCCAGGCCGAGCGCCAACGCGCCTACGGCAGCGACATCACCTACGGCACCAACAATGAGTTCGGCTTCGACTACCTGCGCGACAACCTCGTCTACGAGGCGACCGACATGGTGCAGCGGCCGCACAACTTCGCCATCGTCGACGAGGTCGACTCGATCCTGATCGACGAAGCGCGCACCCCGCTGATCATCTCCGGCCCCACCGAGGACCGTTCGGAGTTCTACCGCACCATCGACACCGTGGTGCGTGAGATGATCAAGGACCCGGAGACCTTCGACCACGACGAGAAGCAGCGCCAGGCCCTGCTCACCGAGTACGGCTCTGAGAAGGTCGAGGAGATGCTGATGGAGGGCGGGCACCTCGCGCCCGATTCCGCCGGCCTTTACGACCCGGTCAACGTCTCGGTGGTGCACCACATCAACCAGGCCCTGCGCGCCAACGTGCTCTACCAGCGCGATAAGGACTACATCGTCCGCAGCGACGAGGTGATGCTGATCGACGAGTTCACCGGCCGCATGATGCAGGGCCGGCGCCTGTCGGAAGGCCTGCACCAGGCGATCGAGGCCAAGGAAGGCGTGGCCATCCAGCCCGAGAACCAGACCCTGGCCTCGATCACCATCCAGAACTACTTCCGCCTCTACGCCAAGCTTTCCGGCATGACCGGCACGGCGGCGACCGAGGCGCAGGAGTTCTTCGACATCTACAACATGGATGTCACCGAGATCCCGACCAACCGGCCGGTGACGCGCCTCGACGAGGACGATGAGGTCTACCGCACCGCCGCCGAGAAGAACGCCTCGATCATCTCGCAGATCGAGGACTGCTATAAGCGCGGCCAGCCGATCCTGGTTGGCACGGTCTCCATCGAGAAGTCCGAGCAGCTGTCCGAGATGCTCAAGGGCCACGTCTTCCACCACGACAACCGCAAGGTGGAGGGCGTGCCCCACGCGGTGCTGAACGCCCGCCACCACGAACAGGAAGCCCTGATCGTGGCCGAGGCCGGCGTGCCGGGCTCGGTGACCATCGCCACCAACATGGCTGGCCGCGGCACCGACATCCAGCTCGGTGGCAACCTCGACATGCGCATCGCCGCCTGGCGCCAGCAGCAGGCCGGCCTCGGCATCGAGCCGGCGCGCGAGGACGAGGAAGAGCAGCGCGAGCAGATCGCCGCCGAGATCGAGAGCAAGCGCGCCAAGGCGCTGGCCGAGGGCGGCCTCTTCGTGCTCGGCACCGAGCGCCACGAAGCGCGGCGGATCGACAACCAGCTGCGCGGCCGCACCGGCCGCCAGGGCGACCCCGGCCGCTCGAAATTCTACCTCTCGTGCGAGGATGACCTGCTGCGCATCTTTGCCGGCGAGCGGCTCGATGGGATCATGCGCACCTTCGGCGTCCAGGAAGGCGAGGCGATCACCCACAAGTGGCTGAACCGGGCCATCGCCACGGCGCAGAAGCGGGTCGAGCAACGCAACTACGAGATCCGCAAGAATCTGCTGAAATACGACGACGTCGTCAACGACCAGCGCAAGGCGGTGTTCGAGCAGCGCGCCGAGTTCATGATCTCCGAGGACCTGTCGGAGATCGTCACCGAGATGCGGCGCGACACGGTGGCCGAGATGGTCAACCGCTGCATCCCGCCCAAGGCCTACGCCGACCAGTGGGACGTCGATGGCCTGGCCATGGAGGTCAAGAACGTGCTCGGGCTCGACCTGCCGATCGCGGCATGGTGCGCCGAGGAAAACGTCGACGGCGACGACGTGCTGGAGCGGGTCGAGCGCGAGGTCAACAAGCGCGCCGACGAGCGCGAGCAGATCCTGTCCTCGCCGCAGATGCGCCAGGTGGAGAAGAACTTCCTGCTGCGCATGGTCGACGAGCAGTGGCGCGAGCACCTGACCCACCTCGACCACCTGAAGAACGTCATCGGCCTACGCGGCTACGGCCAGCGCGACCCGCTGAACGAGTATAAGACCGAGGCCTTCTCGCTGTTCGAGAAGCTGATCGGCGAGCTGCGCTCCAACGTCACCCGCTGGCTGCTGACGGTGGAGTTCCAGTTCCAGCCGCCGCCGGAAATTACGGCCGCGCCGGATCCGATCCTGTCCGGGGCGCGCGGCGGCTTCACCGAGGTGCACCTCGACCCGATGACCGGCGAGAACGAGCGCGCCTCGCTGAGCTTCGCCGGCGACATCGGCGCCATGTCGCAAGCCAACCGCGCCGCCATGCCGGTCTCGCAGTTGCCGGAAGGCTGGCAGCGCACCGGCCGCAACGCCCAGTGCCCCTGCGGCTCCGGCAAGAAGTTCAAGCACTGCCACGGGGCCCTGGTCTGAGCCGCCCGCCCCGCCGGCGATCCACATCCGGGGGCCGCTGGCGAGGGTGATCATCGCCGTCTTCGGCCGGCTGGTGGCGCCGGGCGACGTGCCGGAATTCTACGACGCCTATTGGAAATGACGGTCGGTGGTGGTGATCATCGTCTGGGCCATGCTCGGCAGCTGGCCAACCGAGCGCCGCGAGACCGGGAAGAGGGCCGGAGCACGCCCGCCGCGGCGGCGGCGGCGCGGCTCAGGGCCCGGCGACGTCGCTCCCTGAAGCGCGCTTGCGCGGCTTGGCCGCCGACTTGCGACGCGCCGATGCGCGCCGCCGCCGCACAGCCTTCTTGCTCGGGACAACGGAGCGATAGACCAGCCAGACCAGGCCGGCGATCGCCAGGATGGTTGGCACGTAGATGTACCAGAACGGCTTCAGCCAGGTCAGGATCGCGATGGCGACCCACATCGCCACCATGAGCGCGAAGGTGAGCCCGAGCACCATCAACGCCTTCAGCACGAGCAGGAAGGGGCTCCAGACCACCCTGCCGATGGTGATCGGCCGGCGACGCTCGCCTTCGATGTCGTCGCCGGTTTGCGGCGCATCCCCGTCGCCTGGAAAGTGGCGCCAGACCTGCACTGCAATCAGCAGGTAGGACGGCGCGAGCAGGTACCAGAAGCCCAGCGTGCCGGTCCAGACATCGGCCGCGCCGCCCGCCAGCGCCAGCAGCGTCACCGGCAGCACGATGCCCCAGCGCCAGACCAGCGAGAGCGGCGAGCGGCCGCGCGGCGCTTCGAAGAGCTCGCTCACCGCGTCACATCGCCGGCGGGCCGGCGGGCATGGTCGACTGCATGGCGCGCTGGTAGGCCGGGCGAGCCGCCATGCGCTGCATGAAGTCTTTCACGTGCGGAAAGTCGTCCCAGTAGGACGCATCGGTGGTCTGCATCAGCGCGATGTTGAGCGGCGCCTGGGCGGCGGTGGGCACGCCCATCTTCAGCGGGAAGTGCATCATGATGTCGGCGGCGGTGAACTGGTCGCCGGCGAAATAGGGCCGTTTGGCCAGGGTGTTCTCGGCATAGTGCACGACGCGCTGGGCGCCGGAGCGCGAGCCGGCCAGGCCCGGCAGCTTGGCCGGCTCCTGGTAGTTGGGGCTCTTCTGGCGCACCCGTGTCAGCGCCTGGTTCAGCCGGTCGTCGATGATCTTCTGCATCGCCGTGCCCTCGGCGAAGTGCAGGAACTCCAGGTAGGCGGGGAACTCAGGCGCATCCTCGGCCGGGCGGAGCGACGAGCCCTTGCCGTACCTGGCCAGCAGGTATTCGAGGATGGCGCTGGATTCGACCATCACCACATCGCCGTCCTCGACGATCGGGGTCATGCGCATTTCGTGATGCTGCTCCAGCGCCAGCAGCGAGCCCAGGATGTCGCCCTGGATGAAGTCGAGCTCATAAGTCACGCCCAGCTCTTCCAGCAGCCAGGCGACGCGCTCGGAACGGCGACCCTCGATATGGCGGATCATGATCACGGCGGCGTCCCTCCCGGTTACCTTTGCCTGAAGGGAGCCGTGTTGCGTGACGGAAGTCCAGTCCCCGAGTTAGGCAGCCGCGGCCATCTGGCCGCCGGCCAGGTAGTCCATCTTGCCGAGCGGCACGCCCTGGGCGCGCAGCAGGCCGTAGGCGGTGGTGACGTGGAAGAGGAAGTTGGGCAGGGCGAAGGTCATCAGGAAGTCGGGCGCGGTGAAGTGCATCGTCCCGGTCGGCAGCGGCAGGTCGATGGTGGCGGTGTCGCGAGCGTCGATGTCGGACTTCTTGATGGTGTCGAGGAAGGCGATGGTTGCGGCGATGCGGGCCTTCAGCTCGGCGAAGGTGGTCTCGGTGTCGCCCATCGCGGGGCGCTTCGACGCCGGCCAGGCGGGCGGCCGCGCCTTTGGCGCTGTCGCTGGCGATCTGGATCTGGCGGGTGAAGGGATGCATGTCCGGCGCGAGGCGCGCCTCGGTGTAGGTCGTCAGGTCGGCCCCGTTGGCGGCGGCGTGTTTCTCGGCCTTGTCCAGGAAGCTGGAGAGGTTCTGCAGGCCCCGGCGGAAGGTCGGGATCGAAATATCGTAAAGGGAAACGGACACGCGGCAATGCTCCAGCTTATGGTTGGAGCCCGCAGATAGGCGCCCGCCGCGGCGGGCGCCATAGCGCTCAGGCCACGAGTTCGGCCATGCTCAGCATCTGCTCGAAATTCTTGGCGTAGAACAGCTCGCGGTCGGCCTCGCCCAGTTCGCCGAAGGTGCGCTCGAAACGGCCGATCGGGTCGTTGGTGCCCTCCGGGTGCGGATAATCGCTGGAGAACATGTAGAGATCGGCGCCCGAATCCTTGATCAGATAGCCGGCGTCTTCGCCCGGGAAGGGCGTGAACTTGACCTGCCGACGGATGATCTCCGAGGGCTTGGCCGACAGGTTCTGCAGGTAAGGGTCGGTGCGGCCGAAGCTGCGGGCGCCCATGTCCATCTGGCGCAGGAAGCCCGGCACCCAGTAGGCGCCGTATTCGATCACGCCGCCCTTCAGATGCGGCAGCCGGTCGAAGAGGCCATCATAGACCAGGGCGCCCAGGAACATCTCGGCCGAGTGCGGCAGCACCACGTAGTCCTTGAAGCGCAGGTTCTCGCCGCCGCCATGCAGGTCGGGCGACCGCGGCTTGCCGTTGTTGGTGTACTCCTGCGGCAGCACGCGCGACCCGGCGCCGATGTGCAGCACGAAGGGGACGCGCTTGGCCGCCAACAGCGCCCAGAACGGATCGAGCTCCGGATGTCCGGGCGACTTGTCGCCGGCCGGCGTCGAGGGCACCCAGATCGCGCCACAGCCGATCCGGATCGCTTCCTGCGCTTCCTCCAGCGCCCGCCCGGGGTCATCCAGCGGCACGTAGGCGACGCCGATCAGCCGCGGGTCGCCGCAGAAGGTGGCCATGGCGCGGTTGGCGGCTCTAGCGCCAGCATAGACCACCTGCGGGTCCTTCGAGGTGCGGAACGGGCGCAGCGCCGAGGTCGGGAACACCAGCTGGCTGGCGAAGCCGAGTTCGTCCAGCGCCCGCACCCGCTCGGCCGGATCGTAGGCGCCGAAGGCCAGCCGGCCCTTCGGCCCGCCGATCAGCCCCTCGATCACCTTCTGCGGCGGCGCGGCGACGGGCGGCCGGGTCGACGGCGGATCCTTGCGATAGAGGCGCTCCTGCATCGCCGGCTCGGCGTGCGCCACCAGCCAGTCGGCAGGCTCCATCACATGGCTGTCGGCGTCGCGGTAGACGCGTCCCTGGGCGTACGGCATGCGGAGCTTTCCCTGGCGTGTTCTTGACTGACGCACCAATAAAGCAAGGCGCTCAAGGTGACAATGCGGCGCGGCTTTGCGAAGAGGCGTGCGTGGCCGACCAGACCCTGACCCGCGAAATGCTGCACGCCCTCATCTGGGCGACGCCGATGAAGACGGCGGCGGCCCGGCTGGGGCTCAGCGCCAATGGCCTCGCCAAGATCTGCGACCGGCTGCTGGTGCCGTACCCGACGCGCGGCCACTGGACCAAGGCGGCGGCCAACCGGGCCGCGCCGCCGCCGCTCGGCGAGGTGGGGAGCGACGTTGGCCCCGCGGTCATCGCCGAGCGCCGGGCTGGTTCGCGCCGGCCTCGCACCCGGCTGGCGCCCGAGGCGCGGGCCGACCAGCTGCTCGACGTCGCCATGGCCGTGGCGGTGAAGGAGGGCATCGGCGCGGTCTCGATGAAGCGCATTGCCCGCGAGGCCGGGGTCAGCGAGGCGCTGGCCTTCACCTACTTTAGCGGCCGCACGGAGCTGCTCGCGGCGGTGGCGCGGCGCGAGCTGGCGGCGATGGCGGCCTACCAGCGCGCCGAGATCGCCCGCGGCGACAGCGCCGCCTCACGGGTGCGCCTCTCCACCGTGGCCTACCTGCGCCAGATCGAGGCGCGCGGCTCAAGCCTGCACCTGCTGCTGAGCGCCCCCGAAGTGCGCCTCGCCCTGCGCCCGGAGCGCCAGGCCCGAACCGGCGGCCCGGTCACGACCCGCCTAAACGAACGCTACGGTGTCCCCGCCGACTTCGCCCACGCCGCCACCCAGGCCCTCACCGCCGCCTCCCGCCGCGCCGGCCGCCTCGTCGCCACGGGCAAGATTTCCCGCGCGGCCGCCGAACGCCTGCTGCTGGCCATGGTCGAACAAGGCAACCGCGACTTGGTGGCCGCCGCAAACCCACTCCTCACCCGCGCAGCGGGGGAGGTGTCACGCGGAGCGTGACGGAGGGCGCGCAAGGCCGCGTTAGGGGCGCCTCCCGAAGGTAAACCACCCTCACGGCGCCAGTTCTGGTCTGGTCGCCCCAATACGTTCCTGAAGCGTGGACACGATGCGCTGATACTCGCCTTCCGTGGCCTCCAAACGCAGATCGGTAGCCGCGATCATTTGGCTTCGGTTGCAGTACGCCTCAGTCAATTGGACCATCTGATGGGTGATTTGAAGGACTGTCTGGGCGTCCCGAAGCTCGTCGAACAATTGGCTAGCCACCATCTGTTCGTCGATCGGATCGCCGGAATACATATCCACCTTTGCCAATCGCATCGTCTGACGTTCTTCGGCGAACAGATTTGATGTGGCGCTGGTGATCTTACCGAGACAATCGTCTTCCTGCGGCGTGTTAGTGGAAGGCGTTCCGTCCTGTTGTTGTTGAGCAAGCTCGCCGCGCATCGTTTGCGCTAACGTCTCCAGCCCGGCCGCATCGACCACGCGCACCTTCTTCTCGGGCCAATGTACCGCCTGAGCGTGGGCGTTCCCCGCAAGGAGAACAACCGCTAGAAATCCCGCAACGCCTCTCATGGGCTCCCTCCAAGCCGTAGCCCTAGTCTGGAGGGGTTCTTGCGCCCCGAGGGACCGCGTGACGCAGTTCCGTAAACGGGTCTATAGGGCCAGAGGTGCCACGGGCCTACTCGAAGCTCGGCTTGCGCCCCCTCCGTCACGCTCCGCGTGACACCTCCCCCGTTTCACGGGTGAGGAGTGCCGTTAGACCGCGCAGCGCGCTCAGCACCAGGCTGGCGCAGAGGGTGCGGGCTCTGCCCCGGGCGATTTCGCCGCGGCGGGCGAGGCGGGCGGTTTCTTCGGGGAGGGAGAGGATGATGGCCAGGGCGGCCACCCGTTCGCGGGGGGCCAGCGCTACGTAGGATCGCGAGGCGCGGATCAGCCGGCGCCAGGCGGCGTCGCGGCGGGCCAGCAGGGTGGGGTCGCGCTGGCCGTCGAGGGAGGGGTCGGTGCAGAGGATGTGCAGCAAGGCGCCATGGCCGGCGGCGGCGTCGAAGTAGGCCTCGGCGCAGGCGACGGCGAGCGCCTCGAACCCGGCCGGTTGCAGTTCGCCGATCCGCTCGAGCAGTGGCGTCAGCGCGCGCCGCAGCACGGCGTTTGCGAGCGCCGCCTGGGTGGGGAAGTAGGCGTAGATGAGCGCGTTGCTGACCCCCGCCGCCCGCGCCAGTTGCGGGACCCGCAGCGGCAGGAAGCCTTGCGCGTCGATCAGCGCTGCGGCCGCGTCGAGAATCTCGCCCTGGCGCTCGGCGGCGGCCAGTCGGCGGCGGGGCGCTGGGCTCGGGCTGACCATGCGGCCAGCGTGGCACAGCCGCCCCGCAAAGGCGAAGGGGCTCTAGGCCCCCCGCCAGTTGCCGTGGAAGCCGAAGGGCACGCGGCGCGGGACCCTGGCGGTGGCGATCGGGCCGGCGGCCACGTCCTGCGCGTCGAGGACCACGAAGTCGCTGCGGTCCTCGGCGCCCCGGTAGACCGTTGCGACCAGCCAGCCGTCGCCCTCGGCTGCGTCGGCGGTGCGCGGCACGAACACCGGCTCGCCGGGCGAGTCGCCCGCGTCGAACACGTGGTCGGTGCGCCGGCCGCTGGCCAGGTCGAGGTGCGAGATCGTGTCGAAGCGGATGTTGCTCACGCCGCCGCGGGTGATGCCGGCGAACCAGCCGTGCCGGTAGCCGAGCCCCGCGCGACGTTCGTCGAAGCGCGGGAACTCGCCAGCCAAGTCGTCCAGCGGCTCGCGCTTGATGGTGTTGCTGTCGCCGGCCAGGTCGAAGGTCCAGCGCACCAGCCGGGCGAAGGCGTCGCGGCTGAGCGAGCCGTCCAGCGTCGGGAACAGCGGCGCGACCGGGTATTCCATCACGTCGGCGAAGATCTTGTCGCCCTCTTCCCACGCATTCATCGGGTGGAAGACGTAGCAGGCGTCGGTGGTGAACCAGCGCATGGTCGAGACGTCCGCATCGCGCTTCATTACCCCGACGTGCGAACCCTTGTCCGGCTCCCAGGCGATCGGCGGCGCGCCGCTCATCGCCCGTTGCAGGCTCATCGTCAGCGGCAGAATCGGGAAGAGGGCGTGGCGCTTCGTCACCAGGAAGTCGTGCACCATGGCCGAGAAGGGCGCCTCGAAGTCCTGCCGGCGCACCACCGTCCCGGTCTTGTCGGTCACGCCGTACGAGCACTGCGAATTCAGCGGCATGTCGCCCGACGAGTAGGCGAACCAGACCATCTCGCCGGTCTCAGGGTCCAGCTTCGGGTGGGCTGTGACCCTGCCGCGGTACTCGTCGCGGTAGCCGCGCGAGTCCAGCGTCAGCGGGTCGAGCTCGAAGGGCATGTGGCCCTCTTCCAGCGCCAGCAGCTTATCGGCGTGCCAGACGATGTTGGTGTTGGCGACACCACTGTCGGTCCCCATCGCCGACGGGTCGGTGGTCATCGGGTTGCCGAAGGTGCCGAAGAGGGCCTTGCCGGCGCCGCGCTCCAGTTCGAACTTCGGCGTCCGCACATAGCGGTTGCGGTAGCGCACCTTGCCGTCCTCGACGAAGAAGCCGTGGATCATCCCGTCGCCGGAGAACCAGTGATAGGTGTCGCGCGGCTCGAACTGCGGATTGGGGCCGTTGCGGTAGAAGGCGCCGGCGAGGCCGGCCGGGATCTCGCCCGTCACCTCCAGCTCGAAGTCGTCCTCGCTGCGCACCGGCGCGAAATTGCCGGCGAGGTAGGTGTTGATGGGTTGCGAGCCGTCCATGAGCCTGATCTCCCGGGCTGCGGATCAAAGTCTTACGTTGTAAATTTATGCCGTAAGCGATAGGACTTGGCAAGCCCGAATCCGGGCGGAGACGTTTTGTGCCGAAGATCCTTACCCAAGAAGCCGTCGGCGAGTTCCGCGAGAAGCTGATCGATGCGGCCGAGCACCTGTTCGCCGCCAATGGGCTGGAGGCGGTGACCATGCGCCAGCTGGCCGCCGAGCTCGGCGTCAGCCCGATGACCCCCTACCGCTATTTCGACGACAAGAACGCCATCCTGGCCGCTGTCCGAGCCCGCGCCTTCGCCCGCCACGCCGACGCGCTGGAGGCGGCCTACGCCGAGGCGGGGGACGACGTGATCGCGGCGTCGGAGAAGGTCGGCGAGGCCTACGTCGACTTCGCCTTCGCCCACCCCGAAGCCTACAAGCTGATGTTCGACATCACCCAGCCCAACGAAGCCCAGTACCCGGAGCTGGTCGCCGCCGGCGACCGCTCGCGCCGCACCATGACCCGGCATCTCGAGACGCTGGCCGCAGCCGGCCAGTTCCACGGCGACCCCGGCCTGATCGGCCACATGTTCTGGTCGGCGCTGCACGGCCCGATCATGCTGGCCTTCAGTGGCAAGCTGATGGCCGGCTATGACGTGCGCCAGATCATCGCGGCGCTGATGGCGGCGCTGGAGCGGGGCGTCTTTGGCCCCGGCCCCGCCCTCGACAGAGCTCAGGGGGTGCGGCTGGGCGGGCCGCCTTCGCTGACCGAGGCGGGCCGCAGCGCGTCGGCCTCGGCGGCCAACACCCGGTCGATCAGGAAGTAGTAGGTCGCAACGACGCCCTTGTCGTTGGCGGCGACCAGCGCGTCGTACGAGTGGCCGTTGGCTCGCAGCAGGCTCTGCGAGGTGACCTTCAGGCCCAACGCCCGCATCAGGCTGTATTCCTCGTCGACCGTGATCACCGTGAAGGCGCCCTCGGGCGAGAGGCCGTCGCCGGTCTCGATCGACTTCAGCAGGCCGACGCCAATGGCCCGCTCCTGCGCCGCCGTCACGGCGTTGCCGGCCGCGTCCTCGCAGAAGGCGGCCACCATGTGCGCCTCGGCGTCGACGTAGGCCTCGCCGATCACCGTCTTGGCGGCGGGCAGGGCGGTGGCGCAGTCGCTCTTGTCCATCGCCATGCGCATCTCGCGCTTGGCCTGGCTCTGGGAGAACACGGCGAAGCCGGGACGGTCGGCGAAGGCGAGGCGCAGCGCCAGCCAGTCGACATTGGGCGCGGCGATCTGGTCCTGCGCCAGCAGGGTCTGGTAGGCGGCTTCGCGATCGATGACAGGGGCGGCCGGCGGCGCCGGGGCGGCTGCGGGCCGCGCGCTGGCGGCGGTGGCAAGCGCGAGGGCGGCGGAAAGGGTGATGAAGGCGAAAAGGCGGGGCATCGGCGGTCTCTCGAAAGCCGCGCCCCCGCGGAAGGCGTCCTAGGCTGCTGCGGCGGTCGCCTGCTTGGCCTTGACCTGCTTCTTGATCTTCAGCGCCCGGGCCGAGAGGTTCTCGTCACGCGCGTTCAGCAGGAAGACATCGAGCCCGCCCTTGAAGTCGACCGTGCGCAGCGCCGCGTTGGAAATGCGCAGGGCGAAGCTCTGGCCCAGCGCGTCGGACTGCAGCGTCACCGGCGACAGCGCGGGCAGAAAGCGGCGCTTGGTCTTGACGTTGGAGTGGCTCACATTGTGGCCGACCATGGGGCCGACGCCCGTGAGTTCGCAGCGGCGCGACATCGAGAAAGACCTTCCGGCGACAACGACAATCGCGCGGGCGCCGAGGCGGCCCACGCGGGAGGCGGCGATATAGTCGGAACGGGCAGGGGGCGTCAAGGCGGCGATGGGTCATCTCACTGGGCTCTTCCGTGACGCCGCGATGCCCGGCTACAGGACAGGCATGACCACGACGCAGACCCTCGACATCCCCCTCACCGCCATCGCCCCCGGCCACTGGACCACGCATGCCGGACCGCGGTGGAGCAATCCGGGGGGCGGGCTCTGGGGCGGGTATGCGATCGGGCTTTGCGTGCGGGTGCTGGAGGCTGAGCCCGAGGCGGCCGGCGAGGCGCTGTCGCTGACCCTGACCTACGCCGCGGGCCTGCCGACAGGTAACCTGGATGTGCGCACGCGCCGCATCCGCCAGGGAGGTTCGGTGGGGGTCTGGGAGGTGGAGATGTCGGCCGCCGGGTCGGGCCAAGTGAGTGTGCACGGCATCGTCACCCTGGCGCGGCGGCCATCGACCCAGGCTTTCGCCTTCGCCGTCATGCCCGAAGCGCCCGATCCCCTGAGCTTGCCCAGCCCCGACATGCCGGGCGATGCGCAGCACTACGGCGCCTCCGCTTTCGAGCGGCGCACGCTGGAAGGCTTTCCGCCGAAGCCCGGGTCGAGCTCGCGTTCCCTGGCCTGGGTGCGCTCGCGCCTCGGGCCGCTGGACAAGGCGCTGCTGGGCATGGTCACCGACAATTCCGCGCCCCGCGCCATGTATGCGCTGGGCCCGAACATCCGCACCACCACCCTGTCGCTGACCGCCTACCTGCACGCCAGCCTGGCCGAACTGGCCGAGCTCGGCGACGATTTCATCCTGATCGAGTGCGAGGGCCGGGTGGGCGGTGGCGGCGCGTCCGATGAGCGCTCCAGCTACTGGAGCCGCTCCGGCAAGCTCCTGGCCACCAGCGAGCAGCTGGCCTGGTACCGCGACATCCCCCGCACCGCGCCGGAGTAGCGGGCCATGCGCGGCGCGCTCAAGGCCCTGGCCCTGGTGATCGCGGCGCTCGCGTCCCGCGCCATCGCCGCGCCCCCGCCGCCGGCCGTCGTCGCCGATCCGCCCTGCCGCGCCGCCAGCTTCGAGGGCGCGCACTTCACCGTCTGCCGCTACCGGGGCGGCGTCGATGAGCTGCGCCTGGCCTCGCAAGGCCCGCGCGGCCCGATCGGCAGCCTCGCCGGCCTGCGCCGCGCGTTGGGGCCGGACGCCGCCCGCGTCGCCTTCGCCATGAACGCCGGCATGTACGACCCCGCCCAGCAGCCTCTCGGCCTCTTCGTCGCCGGCGGCGTCGAGCAGCGGCCGCTGAACCGGGCGACCAGCGGCTATGGCAACTTCCTGCTGCTGCCGAACGGCGTCTTCTGGGTCGGCGACGACGGCGCGCCGCATGTGGATGAGACCGGGGCCTTCGCCGCCCTGCCGCGCGCCCATGTTGCCTGGGCCACCCAGTCGGGCCCGCTGCTGGTGCGCGGCGGCGCGCTCAACGCGCACATCTCAGCCAACGGCCCGTCGCTCAATATCCGCAACGCCGTTGGCGTGCGGGGGACGCAGGCGCTGTTCGTGATCTCCGACGAGCCCGTGTCCTTCGGGCGGCTGGCGCGATTCTTGCGAGACGGCCTCGGCTGTCCCGATGCGCTCTATCTCGACGGCGGCGTGTCCGGCTTGTGGGCGCCGGAGCTGGCGCGGCTCGATCCGACGGCGGGTCTGGGAACCTTCGTCCTGGTGCTGTCGCGCGGCTGATCCGCGCGGCCCGTCTAGTGGCAAAAAGTGATTCAGATACAAGCGCTTGTAGGGAACAAAGCTTGAATCACGGCCGGTAAGTGATTCGGTCATGGTTCGTTTCACCCTCGTTCCGTCCGTTAACCATACGCGTTTAGCGCTCGTAAACTCTTTGTTCACGCGTGGCGTTATGCCTCGGCTTGCACCTTACTGACTGCAGAGTTAGTAAGGCGCATGTCCGTTTCCGCCTCCCCGCGCTGGCGTCGCCGCAAGCAAGCGCGGCCGGCCGAGATCATCGCCGCGGCCCTGGAGGTGTTCGCCGAGCGCGGCTTCGCGGCGGCGCGGCTCGACGATATCGCCGCCAGCGCCGGGGTCTCCAAGGCGGCGCTCTACCTCTACTTCCCGACCAAGGAGGATCTGTTCCGCGCCGTGGTCGCTGAGGCGGTGGCGCCCAACCTGGCCATGGTGCAGGCCGCGGTCGCCGAGTTCGACGGGCGGCTCGAGGACCTGGCCCGCTTCCTCGTGCCGATGCTGGCCAAGGTCGCCGCCAACCCCCCGCTGGGCGCGGTGGTGAAGATGGTGATCGGCGAGTCGCGCAACTTCCCGGAGCTGGCGCGGGTGTGGCACGACGATCTGGTCGCCACCGCGATCACCACCATCTCCGGCCTCATCGCCAAGGCGCAGGCGAAGGGCGAGGTGCGAGCCGGCGATCCGCGCATCTTCGCCCTCAGCCTGATTTCGCCGATCCTGATGAGCGTGATCTGGCGCGAGACCTTCGTGCCGATCGGCGCGCCGGCCTTCGACCTGGGCGAGGTCGCCGCTCAGCACGTGGAGACGGCGCTGGGCGGCATGCTGGCGCGGGAGATGGCGGCATGAATGCCCAGCGGATCATCATCGCGGCGCTCGGCCTGGCGGCCCTGGCGCTGGCCGGTTTCATCTTCCTGGCCCCGCAGCTGCGGCCGACGACCCTGCTCTCCGGCTACATCGAGGGCGAGCCGCTCTACCTCGCGGCGCCGATCTCGGGCCAGCTGACGTCCGTCTCGGTGCAACGCGGCGACCGCGTGGCGGCCGGCGCGCCGCTGTTCGTGGTCGATCCGCGCACCCTGGCCGCCTCCCGCCAGACCGCGACGGGGCAGATCCAGCAGGCCACCGGCGCGGTGGCGGCCGCGCAGGCGACTCGGGCCCAGCTGCTCGCCAATGTCGCAGCGGCCCGGGCCAACGCCGCCGAAGCCGACCGCGAGGCCGCGCGGGCCGAGCATGTGCTGGGCGAGGGTCATGGCGCGATCTCGCAGCAGGATGCCGACAAGGCCAGAGCCGCAGCCCAGGCCGCCGACGCCCAGCTCGCGGCGGCGCAGCGGCAGGCCGACGCCGCGTCGGCCCAGGTCAACGCCGCCACCGGCCAGCTCGCCCAGGCGCAGGGCGCGGCCAACGACGCGTCCGCCCGGCTGGGCCAGGCCGCGCAGACCTCGCCGGTCGCGGCGCGGGTGGAGGACGTCTTCTACCAGCCGGGGGAATGGGCCGCGGCCAATCAGCCGGTGGTCTCGCTGCTGCCGGACGACCGGGTGCGAGTGCGCTTCTTCGTGCCGGAGCGCGAGGTCGCCCGCTATCAGATCGGACGCAAGGTCAGCTTCGCCTGCGATGGCTGCGCGGC
>DATAVF010000011.1:0-3615 GCA_036267835.1 Caulobacteraceae bacterium
CAACGCCGCCCGCGGCGGAGTGGTCGATGAGGCCGCCCTGGCCGCGGCGCTGAAAGCCGGCCGCCTCGGCGGCGCGGCGCTCGACGTGTTCGAGACCGAGCCCCTCGACGCGGCGGCCGGCGCGGTCTTCGTCGGCGCGCCTAACCTGATCCTGACCCCGCACATCGCCGGCGTCACCGACGAATCCAACGTCCGCGTCAGCGCCGTCACCGCCCGCGCCGTGGCCGCGGTCCTGGACGCCTGAGCCATGGCCACCGACCTTGAGACCGATACCGCCTCGGCCCACGCCCTCTTCCAGTCCTACGGCGGCATGGAGGGTCTGCCGACCACCGCGCCAGCTCCGCCCCCGGCGCCGGCGTCGCGCCTCGCCAGATGGCGCGCCGGCTTCATCCGCATCTACCCCGGCCTGATCGCGGCCGGCGCCATTGCGCTCGCCGCCACCTTCCTCTCCGAGCACTACACCGCGCCGGTGATGCTGTTCGCCCTCTTGATCGGCATGGCCTTCCACTTCCTGCATGAGGAAGGCCGCTGCGTCGCCGGCATCGAGGTGTCGTCGAAGACCATCTTGCGCATCGGCGTCGCCCTGCTGGGCGCCAAGATCACCGTCAGCCAGATCGTCGGCCTGGGGGTGATGCCGATCGCCATGGTGGTGGTGGGCGTGATCACCACCATCACCTTCGGCGCCGTCGCCGCCCGGGCGCTCGGCCTGAAGCGCAACTTCGGCATCCTCTCCGGCGGCGCGGTGGGCATCTGCGGCGCCTCGGCCGCCCTCGCCATCGCCTCGGTGCTGCCCAAGGACGCCGAGGCCGAGCGCGACACTATCCTGACCGTGGTCGTGGTCACCGCGCTCTCGACCCTGGCGATGATCGGCTACCCGCTCTTCGCCGTGGCCATCGGCTTCACCCACGAGCAGGCCGGCATCTTCCTCGGCGGCACCATCCACGACGTCGCCCAGGTGGTGGGCGCCGGATACTCGATCTCCCAGCAGACCGGCGACATCGCCACCTATGTGAAGCTGCTGCGCGTCACCATGCTGCTGCCGGTCGTCTTCAGCCTGGCCTTCATCACCCGCGGCCAGAGCGGCGGGGCCAGCAGCGCCAAGGCCCCGATCCCGCTCTTCCTCTTGGCCTTCGCCGGCCTGGTGGCGCTGAACAGCCTGGGCTTCCTCCCCAAGCCGGCCGCCGACGCCGCCTCCGACATCTCCCGCTGGTGCCTGGTGATCGCCATCTCGGCCCTCGGCATGAAGACCTCCTTCCGCTCCCTGATCGTGGTCGGCTGGCGCCCGGTCGGCCTGATGGTCGCGGAGACGGCCTGGATCGGCGCCTTCGTGCTCTGCGCCATCTTCGCGTTCCATCCGCACTGAACGGGCGAAGCTGAGGGCCTCTCCAAATTTGTCCTTGACCGCGCGAACAAAACCAGAACTCTTGTCGTACCTCCCTTGCCGCGGAGGTGAATTTGGTCGCGCCCTTTCATCGAGTTCGCTTGGTCGACCGACCGGATGGTCGAGGCCTCAGTTGCAGCGTTGACGGCGTAAGCCTTGCTGGAGTTGCTCTCCTAAGAGAGACCGCTTCCGGTCGTGCACTGCGTACTGAGCCTGAACTCGCGGCGCTGTTCATGGCGGCATACGGCCATGCCGCTGACTTGCAACGCGTCTCGAACGGCTTGCAGGCAGCCGCTCAGGCGCTGAACCACGGCGACGTCAGCCGAGCGATGATCTTGTCGCTCCATCTGCGTTTGCCCGAGGTGGATACGGCGGGCGCCGCGCGTATCGCCGCTGTCGGACAGGTCCTTGCGAAATACGATCCGAACGAACCTCGCGACTGGCGCGGCCGGTGGACCACAGGCGGAGGCGCGAGCGCGCCGTCGCCGATTGAACCTCCGCGCCTCGACGCGTCGACCCTCACGCCCGCCCCCCCAGGCCCGCGCGGCGGCCGTCTCATCCCGGTCCAGATTGAAGGGGACCCGCCGGAGGAGGGCCGCGAGGACGAACGTGATGACGACGAGCGAGACGACGAGACTACGCCGCCGCGGCTCCTCTCCGGCAGGCCGTGGCCGGAAGCTGATCCCGACATTATCCGCCAGATTCTGCGGTCGCCGCCAGATCGCAGCCTGCCAAGATTGCGGATTTTGGTGCCGATAAATGGAAGGGGCCCGACGCTGTTGGGCGCGACAACGACCGAGGAGTTCAACACCATCCCTCCCGGCTATCGGGCGGTCGAATTCTACGGCACGCCGCAAGAGACCTTACGGCAGGGCATCGGTACAAATCACGCGCGCGATAGCGTCGAACAAGCTCTGGATGAGGCGCGCATCGACCCTAATTTGCGGGAAGTTTGGTTCAACCGGGCCATAACGACCAGCACGCGAGGTCAAGTGGTGATGCGGCTGAGACCAGACGTATTGGCTGTGTACGACGCCGGCCTCGGGTTACCCCCTCGCTTCGGGCCGATGGAAAGCTACTCTCCGGGCCAAGATCCCGACGCCCGCGCCGAGGACCTTCGACACCCCTCACTCGAAGGGGTCAGAGGCCGTTTCTATAATATGCTGCGAAAGCTCTGGATGCGATGGCTGCGCAAAGCGGGCTCTTGAAGTTCTTTGTTTGTTCTCTATGCTCCACCAATCTGGATTGAGGTCTCGCGCCATGAAGCTGGCTCCCTATACACTTGGTCGCGAGGCTGCGGTCGCGGCGCATGACCCACCAAAGTCTTTCCTGGCCTTCAGCCTGACACCGATCTTTCCCCCCGAGGGGCCTGACGTGCTTCCGGCGGTGTATTTCGCCATCGCATGCAAGGGCTGCGACCACGATGCATTCCATCTTGGCGCTTTCCCTGCCTCCGCGCCGCAGGACTGGTCCGCTGTCGATGAGCCCATTCTGCGGCCGCCGCATCGGCTCAGGTGCGCGCGGTGCGGCGCGACGAACACGATCTTCAACCCGACGACGGACGGGTACAACGGGGTCCTGTGCGGCGTTTCGGACCTGGCGCGGGGGGGACCGGACGAGGCTTTTGCGCCGGTCCCGCTGAAGACCTATGTCGCCGCGACGTACAACATCGCACTCTGGGAGCTGGAGGATCTATCGGCGGAGGCGGACGGCGACGTCAAGCCGACCGATCTTTTCGACTGGATCAACATTATCCAGTCCACGCCGGACAAGGATTTCCACCTGGAGCTCGACTATTCGTGCGCCTGAGGCTCGGTGCCCGGTCCGACGACCTTGGCTCACTGGGCCGATTGGTATGACCCCGCAGCTTGTCCGCTAGGGGCGCGGGACCGACTAGTCTAGGTCCAAAACGCCCTCAAATCGTCACGCTGATCATCCGCTTCTCCCCGCACCCGATGCACTTGGCGCGTTTGCGTATGGAGTGCGGCGTCGCGTGCATGCCCCAGATCGCCCAGGCGTCGCGGCGGGGGTATTCGGAGGCGTGGCCGCAGGTGTCGCAGGTGACCTTCAGGCGGTCGGAGTCGCTGTTCATGATGCGGCCGAGCGTCTCGATCGTGGGCATGTTGCCGGTTTGTTCATGGTGGCCGCGCCCTGTCCAGAGGGTGTTTCCGCCAGGGTTCGGATATTCGGCGCAGGCCTCGCTATATACGCTGCACCATGCCCGTCGCCCGCCT
>DATAVF010000012.1:0-3597 GCA_036267835.1 Caulobacteraceae bacterium
GCGCTCGTAGGCCAGCGCCGTCTGCAACACCCCCCAGCCGGCGTTGAGCGGACCCAGCAAATTCTCCGCCGGCACGATGGCGTCGGTGATGAACACCTCGTTGAAGTGGCTCTCGTTGGTGATCTGGCGCAGCGGCCGCACCTCCACGCCCGGCTGCTTCATCGGGCAGAAGAAGAAGCTGATGCCCTTGTGCTTGGGGACCTCCCAGTCGGTGCGGGCGATCAGCATGCCGTAGTCGGCGGTGGCGGCGCCCGAAGTCCAGACCTTCTGGCCGTTGACGACGTAGTGGTCGCCCTGCAGGTCGGCGCGGGTGCGGATACCGGCCAGGTCCGACCCGGCGCCCGGCTCCGAATAGAGCAGGCACATCGAGACCTCGCCCTTCAGCAGGGCCGGCACGATCTTGGCCTTGAAGGTGGGCGTGGCGTAGGCCAGCGCCGTGTTGGCCCAGAGGTTGGAGCGGTCCTGGCCCGAGCCCGGCGCGCCGACGGCGGCGAATTCGCGCTCGATGATCCGGGCCTGGGCATCGCCGAGGCTGCGGCCATACCACTCGGTCGGCCAGCGCGGCGCGGCCCAGCGGGCGTCGACCACCTTGGCGAGCCAGGCCTTGTGCTCGGGCGTGGTGGACCAGCCGGCGCCAGCGCCGGGTGGACGGGGCAGGGGCTTCCAGTTGGCGGTCAGCCAGGCGCGGACGTCGGCGCGGAGGGCTTCGTCGGTTGTGAGAGCGGCGTCGTCCATGAGATCAGGCTCCGAGCCGTTGCAGGTAGCGCTCGCGGTGGAAGGCCGAGCCGCCGAACAGCTGGGCGTCGGCGCGGGCGCGGCGCAGGTAGAGGTGGGCCGGGTGGGCCCAGGTGAAGGCGATGCCGCCGTGCATCTGGATCGCCGTGGCGGTCACCGTGCTGAAAGCATCGGCGCAGGCGAACGAGGCGAGGGCCAGGGCGGCCGGCGCGTCGGCGGCCCCGTCGGCCAGGGCCCGGGCGGCATGGCGGGCGGCGGAGATGGCCGACTCGCTCTCCAGCAGCAGGTCGGCGGCCATGTGCTTGATCGCCTGGAAGCTGCCGATCAGCCGGCCGAACTGGGCCCGCACCTTGGCGTAATCGACGGTCATTTCCAGCGCTCGCCTGGCCCCGCCGGCCTCCTCGCCGCAGAGGGCGATGCGGGCGAGGTCGAGCGCCTGCTCGACGGCGGCCCAGGCGTCGTCGGACTTCAGCCGGTGCGCCGGCGCGGCGTCGAAGCTGATCTCGGCGAGACGCAGGGTGTGGTCGAAGGTCGGCAGCGCCTTGATGGCGACTTCCCTGGCCGTGGGGTCGACCTCGAAGATCGCAATCCCGTCCGCCATCCGCGCCGCCACCAGCAGCACGTTGGCGATCTGGCCGTGGGTGACGAAGGAGGCGACGCCGCTCAGGGTCCAGCCGCTGCCGACGGGCGTCGCGTCCACCTCGATCGTCTCGGGCGTCCAGCCGCCCTTGCGGCCGGTCAGCGCCGCCGTGGCGATGCGGGCGCCGTCGGCGATGCCCGGCAGCAGCCGGGTCTTGGCGTCCTCGTCGCCCAGCGCCTGCAACAGGCCGGCGGCCAGGACACCGCTGGAAACCAGGGGCGAGCAGAGCAGAGCCGCGCCCGCTTCCTCCATCACCCGCTCCAGCTCGACCGGTCCGGCGCCCACGCCTCCGAACGCTTCGTCGATGACCAGCCCCACCACGCCCATCTCGGCGAGCTGGCGCCAGAGCGCCGGATCGTAGCCGCTCGCCGTCTCCATCGTGCGCCGCACATCCGTTTCGGACGCGTGGTCTGCCAGAAGCCGCTTCAGCGAGTCGGTCAGCGCCGTGCGGTCTTCCGCGGTGATCGTGGCCAAGCGTTCCTCTCCTCGCGTCACCATCGACAAGCGACGTCCTCTTGCCCGAAGTAGACTGCGGGGTATCGGCCGGCGCAAGGCTGACCCAGCGTCGGGTAGGGAGTGGAACTATGAGCGTCGCAGACAACACGCCGGTGCTGATCGGCGTCGGGGAAGCCTCCGAGCGGATCGATGCGCCGGACTACGAGGCGCTGTCGCCGGTGGCGCTGGCCTCCAAGGCCGCCGCCGCGGCGTTGGCCGACGCCGGCGCGGCGGGCCTCGGCCTCCACATCGACGTCATCGCCGCGATCCGCCAGTTCGAAGTCTCCGGCCCGAACGCCAAGCCGCCGTTCGGCGCCTCGGACAACTTCGCCCGCTCGGTCGGCCAGCGCATCGGCGCCGATCCGGCCCGCGCCATCCTGGAAGTGGTGGGCGGGCAGGGGCCGCAGCACCTGGTCAATGAGATGGCCCACGCCATCGCCAGAGGCGAGGCGCAGATGGCGCTGCTGGTCGGCTCGGAGTCGATCTCCACGGTGCGGCACCTCGTGACCCGCGGCGAGACCCGCGACTGGGCCGAGAGCGTCGGCGGCCAGCTGGAAGACCGCGGCTTCGGCGACCCGATGATGACCCGCGACCTCGCCCTGCAAGGCGCCCGCACCCCGATCCAGGTCTACGCCCTCTTCGAGAACGCCCGCCGCGCCCGGCTCGGGATGGACCGCGCCGCCTACGGCCTGGAAATGGGCCGGCTCTTCGCCCCCTTCACCAAGGTGGCGCACGACAACCCGCACGCCATGTCCCGCGAGGTCTACTCGGCCGACGAACTGGCGACCGTCACCGGCCCCAACCGGCTGACCGCCGACCCGTTCCCGCGCCGCATGGTGGCCCGCGACCAGGCCAACCAGGGCGCTGCGGTGCTGCTGACCTCGGTCGGCAAGGCGCGGGAACTGGGCGTGCCGGAGGATCGCTGGGTCTACCTGCATGGCGGCGCGGATGTCCGGGAGCGGACGGTGATGGAGCGGCAGGACTTCTCGCGCAGCCCGGCCTCGGCGCTGGCGGTGCGGCGGGCGCTGGAGGGCGCCGGCATTGGCATCGGCGATCTCAGCTTCTTCGATCTCTACAGCTGCTTTCCGATCGCGGTGTTCAACATCTGCGACGCCTTTGGCCTGGCCGCCAACGACCCGCGCGGCCTGACCCTGACCGGCGGCCTGCCGTTCTTCGGCGGCGCCGGCAACAACTACTCGATGCACGCCATCGCCAGCATGGTGCGGGCCCTGCGCGGCAAGCCGGGGTCGTCCGGCCTCGTCGGGGCGAACGGCGGCTTCCTGTCAAAATACTCCGTGGGCGTCTATTCGACCAAGCCGACCGAGTGGCGCGGCTTCGACAGCGCGCCGCTGCAGCGCGAGGTCGACGGCTGGGAGGCGCCGGCGCTGGCGCCTGCGTATGCCGGCGAGTTGGCCGTGGAGACCTACACCATCGACTATTCGGGGCCTGCGCCGCGCGCCGTGGTGATCGGGCGGACGGCGGCGGACGAGCGCGTGCCGGCGGGAACCGACGACGCGGCGCTGGTGGGGCGGCTGATCGCCGAGGAGCCGCTCGGCGGGCGGGTGACGGTCGCCGCGCCGGTGGAAGGGCGCACGAGTATCACAGCCTTCTCCCCTCCCCCTTGAGGGGAGGGGTCGGGGGTGGTGGTCTGCTTCCGCAGGAAGCGCGATCTGCTCGTCCGTCGCCATCCGCATCGAGCTAGTCTTGCGACAGACCCCCACCCCCGA
>DATAVF010000013.1:0-1604 GCA_036267835.1 Caulobacteraceae bacterium
CTGGCCGGAGCCGGCGATGCGCACCGTGAACGGCCCGTTGATCCCGGCGAAGTCGATGTTGCCCGAGCCCAGGTCCATGGCGTTGACCGGTCCGGAAACCTGGCCGACGGACACGCCGCCCGACCCCGCCACCGAGATCTCCGCCCGACCGGCCGCGCCGGCCTGCGCCCCGCCCGAACCGGCTTCGCTGATCCGCAGGTCGCCGCGCACGTCCCCCACCGACCAGGACCCACAGCCGGCATTGGAGAGCTGCAGCGAGGCGCTGCGCCCGACCTGGCCCCACACCGCGCCGCCGGTCGACACATTGGCGTCCAGCGGCACGTGGATGACCACCTGCGGCATGGCCGCCAGCGGCACCTCGCCGATGCCCCAGATCATCGCCGTGGGCTGGGCCGCCGTGCCGCCACAGCCGTGGATACGCCCACCGAGCCCACCGTCGATGTAGGTGCGCCCGAGAAAGCTCCAGGCCTTCAGCGGCAGCCGCGGATTGCCGCGCACGATCTCGATCTTGATGTCGCTGCGCGCCTCCGGCGCGATGACCACGTGGGCGACGGCGTTGTCGATCTCCACGGAAGGCGCGGCCACCGCGGCGCCCGCCACGCACACCCCGCCCGCCGCCGCCAAAGCCCCCAACAGCCGGCGCATCCCCGCGTTTCCTTTCGTTGTTGAAACGAATCTACGCGGCGCCTGGGGATTTGGCAGCTTAATTCGCCGTCATCGAGCCGGGCGTGGCAAGTCCTCAGGCCGGGTGGGTGGGCGGCGTCTGGGTTGGCGGCGTTTGAGCGGCCGCCGGCGGCGGACCGGCGGTGTCGGTCTCGGCGCCGCAGTTCTTATGCACGCCCGCATCGCTGAGGGCGTCGTACTGCCCCTTCAGCTCCGCCAGTTCTTCCTTGTGGTTGCCCGCCGCGATAAAGAACAGCGCCGGCCAGAACACCACCAGCCCGACGCCCATGGCGACCTGATCGCGCGTGTGGTCCTTGCTCTGTTGCCGGGCGACCCGGCGCACCTGGTCGGACACCCGCAGCAATTCGTCGTGGATCTCGGCACAGCTCAGACTCGAGTACTGCAGCGGCGAGACGTAGGTGGCGTGGACGCTATCGGGCGACGACGCGCAGGCGCTGAGAATCATGGACGTCACGCAGACGCCCGCCAAAAGCTTCTTCATAGGAGGCCCCCAACCTCAAGTGGAATGGCGACGCTAGGGACAACGACGAGAGTGCGCAAGCCTGCTGCGCAAACTTGAGCGATTTGGCGCCAAGCGGCGTCGGCTGACGCTGTCTATCCGTAGGTGAACTCCGGCTTACTCTGGCCGACCTCGAACCGCGCGCCGCGGCTGCGCCAGAGGTCGTAGCAGGCGTGGATGTCGGCAACGCCGATGTTCGAGCCGATCGGCGAGCCGGGCCGCCTGACCGCCCTCAGTCGCGTCGCCGACGACCTCGCCTGGTGACCGCCGCCGCCCGCACCCAGCGCCAGCGGCAAGCCCCGCCCTACTAGCCGGGGGCCGGCCTCGGACGCCTGGAGCGGGTAGACGGGATCGAACCGACATCCTCAGCTTGGAAGGCTGCTGCACTACCATTGTGCTATACCCGCGGGGCCCGAACCCC
>DATAVF010000014.1:0-3836 GCA_036267835.1 Caulobacteraceae bacterium
GGGATGCGGATCGTCAGGGTGAACTTGCCGAAGGCGCCCTCGGCCATCAGGTCGGGGCTGACCGAGAAGGTGTAGGCGCCGGTCTGCGGCAGCGGCGTCGGGTTCGGCAGGCCGGGGTTTATGCCGTCGCCATTGGGGTAGGTCAGGCCGATCCGCGCGGCCGGCCCGGACAGGGTCCAATGCAGGGTCTGCCCGGCGCCCGCCTTGAAGGTGTAGACGCAGCAATCGACGTTCTGGCGCAGCACGCCGTGCACCGTGACCACGTCGGTTCCGAGCGCCATCTTCAGCGCGATCGGATTGTTGGTATCGCCGGGCCTCGCCGCCGCAGCCCCCGCCGTGAGCATCAGGATCGCCGTCGCCGCGAGCGCCGTCTTGAGCATGAGACCCGTCCTTGCTGAAGCTTCGCGCCGACTCTGATCCGGCGCCGCCCTCAACTCAAGCTCCGAACGTACGTCGTCGGTCGCCGCCCGTTCTCCGCGTGGTTCCCACCCGACTTGCGGGGGCATCGGGCCGCAACCCTTAAGAGCACCTTGAAAGACGCGGCCAATATTACGCTAAGCTCATTTGCGACGCGGCCCGGCCCGGCGCACCCTGGAGCCATGACGCGCGCCATGACCCTCGTCCTGCTGCCCCTAGTTCTCGGCGCCTGCGCCGGCTACCACCAGGAGGTTGTGGCGCTGCGCATGGCGCGGCCGGCGCACGAGCCTGCCGAGCTTTCCGCCTACGCCGCGCCCGGCAAGGCCTATCCGTCGGTGGACGGGAACATCCCGGCGGGGACCGCGCCCGCCTCCGGCGCGGCCTACCAGGCGACCACCGGCGACAACCCGCCGCCGGCGCCGCCCGTCCGCTAGGACGCCATCGCGCTTAGGACTTGATCTCGATCCTGGCGCGCGGCTCGGCCGCCGCCGGGTTCTTCGGAAGGGTGATTTTCAGCAGGCCATCGCGGAACTGCGCCTCGATGTGGCCGCGGTCGATGTCCGCCGCCAGCGGGGAAGGCCCGCTCGAAGCGTCCATAGCGACGCTCGCTGACCCGGTAGGCAGCGGTGGCGTCATCGGTCTCCTCGGCCTTGTGGCCGCAAACCACCAGGCGGTCGCCATGGATGGAGAGGTCGACGTCCGCGCGGGCCAGGCCCGGCAGTTCGATCGCCAGCAGGTAGGCGCGGCCGGTCTCCTTCATGTCGGCTGGCGGCAAGCCAAGCAGGCTGATCGGATTGAACTGGCCGAATGGACGCATGGGATTGGCGGGCCCGCGGAACCCGAAGGTCTGGCGGAAGGCTTCGTCCATCCACTGGCCGATCTCGTACTGCATGGTCAGCAGCGGATCGACCGCCTGACGCCAGCTGTCGGCGACCTGGCGGGTGGCCCGGCGGCCCTGTTCGGCGAGTTGCCGGCTGCCCTCGAGCATCGGCTGGGCGGCGTCGGCGGCGATCTCGGCCGGCGATCTGGTCTCGGCGGGCGAGCGCGCCCGGTCCTCCCCGAAGCTGCGCGGCTCAGCGGGGCCCCGGTCCATGTTCGCATTGCCCTTGGCCCGGGCCGGTTCGGTCGGTGCTTGAGGTTCGGCCATGCCGAAATCTCCATTGGTGGATATTGTCTGCGGGCGCCCCCACGCCGCAACGACCCGTGCGCAGGGGCGGCGGTTCCGGTGTGGCAAGATCACGTTTTGCGTCTCGCCCCGCTCGCCTCTGCGGCGGCCGGCGGCTAAGCACGGCCGATGACCGGCCAGAACCTGCAGATCACCGCCAGAGGCCCACGCGCCATCGCAGAAGCCGCCGCGGCCGCGATCGACGCCGACCCGGTGCTGGAGATGGCCACTTACGCCATCCTGGAAGAGGACGAGGACCGGGGTATCTGGCGCATCGACAGCTACCCGACCTCGGACGAGGAGGCCGAGGGCCTGGCCGCCTTGCTCTCCAGCTACCGCGACCTGCAGGTCGTCTCGCAGCCGCTGGCCGACGCCGACTGGCTGGCGCTGGCGCTCTCGGGCCTGCCGCCGGTGCGGGCCGGGCGCTTCTTCGTCTTCGGCGCGCACGACCGCGGTCGCATCCCGGTCAACGCCGTCGGCCTGCGTATCGAGGCTGGCGCGGCCTTCGGCACCGGCCACCACGGCACCACCGCAGGCTGCCTCGTCGCCTACGACGCCCTGCTGAAGCAGCGCCATTTCCGCAAGGTGCTCGACGTGGGGACCGGCACCGGCGTGCTCGCCATCGCTGCCGCGCGCACCGGCTCGCCGGTGGTGGTCGGCACCGACATCGACCCGATCTCGGCCAGCATCGCCCGCGAGAACGCCGCGCTCAACCGTGCCGAGGCGCACTTCGTCCGCGCCAACGGCCTCGCCCACCGGCTGGTCGCCGGCGCCGCGCCCTACGACCTGGTGTTCGCCAACATCCTCGCCCGGCCTCTGGTGCGGTTGAGCTCGGACATCCGCCGCGCCCTGGCCCCTGGCGGCATCGCCATCCTGTCCGGCCTGCTGCGCAGCCAGGAGCGGCTGGTGCGCGCCGCCTACCTGGCGCGGGGCTTCCGGCTGGTGCGCCGCTACCACCGCGACGCCTGGGCGACCCTGGTGGTGGAGCGCGGCTAGCCGGAACTGGCGGGCGGGGGCGGCGTTCCAGCCTCACCCTTTCCGTGAGTGCAGGACCCATGACTTACATCGATCCCAATCCCCCGACGCGCACTGTGATCGTAGCGCGCCGCTCCAATGCCGGCTGGTTCGCCGCCGCTGCGGCTGCGACCGTCGCCATCGTGGCTATCGGCTTCATGGTCGCCAGCCAGAACAACGCCGTGAACGCCAATCAGCAGGCCGCAGCGGCTCAACAGGCGCAGTCGGCGCAGGCGGCCCAGACCGCGGCTCAGGCGCAGCAGACCTCCGCCCAGGCCGCCCAGATGGCGACTCAGGCCACGGCCCAGTCCGCCGCCAGCCAGCAGGCGATGCAGGACCAGGCGGCCCAGGATCGGGCGAATGACCGCGCCGCTCAGCAGGCGGCGCAGGCCAGGGCCGCCGCCGCCGACCAGAACGGCAAGGACACCGCGGCCACCGCGCCGGCCGGCGGCGACGCCCCGCCTCCGCCGCAACAATAACACAGCGTCTTGGAGGGCGGGCGCGAACGGCCTAAATCATGGGCCATGCGCCAGACCTTCAATGAGACCACCGATCCCTCGTTCGGCCGCCAGCATACCCCCCTGATCCGCCAGGCCATGGCGGCGCAGGGCTTGGACGGCTTCGTCATCCCGCACGAGGACGAGCACCAGAACGAATACCTGCCCGCCGCCAACGACCGGCTGGCCTGGGCCACCGGCTTCACCGGCTCGGCCGGCGCGGCGGTGGTGCTGCGGGACAAGGCCGCCATCTTCGTCGATGGCCGCTACACCCTGCAGGTGCGCGACCAGGTCGACACCGACCTCTTCGAGGTGCGCGACCTGGTCGAAGGCGGGGTGCCGGCCTACCTGGCCAGCGAAGCCCAGGCCGGCTGGACCATCGGCTATGACCCCAAGCTGCACAGCCCCGAGGCGCTGGACCGTCTGCGCGCCGCCACCGCCAAGGCCGGCGCGGCGCTGAAGCCCGTCGCCGACAACCCCCTGGACGCCGCCTGGGGCGCCCTGCGGCCGGCTCAGCCCAAGGCCGCAGTGGTGCCGCATCCGCTTGAATTTTCGGGCGAGGAATCCGCCGATAAGCGCGAGCGCGTGGGCAAATCGCTCAGCGACCAGGGTGCGGACGCGGCCCTGTTGACGGCGCCGGCCTCCATCGCCTGGCTGTTCAACATCCGCGGCGGCGACGTGATCCGCTCGCCCCTGCCGCTCTCGCAGGCGATCCTGAACAGCGACGGCACCGCCCGCCTGTT
>DATAVF010000015.1:0-8315 GCA_036267835.1 Caulobacteraceae bacterium
GCGGCATCGGCTCGTTCGAGCCGGTCGGCGTGGCGCTGGCCCATCGCGGCCAGCGGCTGGCGAGCGCGATTCTGCGCGAAGCCATGGCGCGGCTGAAAGCCCGCGGCCTTAGCGAGGCCCGCGTCGGCACCGCCCACTTCAACCACGCCGCCATTGCAGCTTACCTGGCTGCAGGCTTCGCGCCGGCTGGTTCGTCCCACTGGTGGGCCAAGGCGGTCGCGTGAGCTCGATCAATCGGCCGCGAGCCGCCACTCCACCTGCCGCCGCCGGTCGTGCGGTGACCAGCCGGTCATGTCCGCCTCGAGCGGGCGGTCGGCCGCCTGCGCCGCACGGACCAGCGGCCAGTCGATGTCGCTGAGCCGCGCCTTGACCCGGTTGATCCAGACGCCGCGGGGGATGGAGCGCCAGGCGAGGTAGACGAAGCGGTCGTCCGCGGGGCCGCTGGCGTAAGGGCCAAGGAAATTGGGGCGGGCCGGATCCTTGCCGGGCTTCACCTGTACGGCGAAGTCCCAGACCAGGGCGCTATCCGCGCGTTGCACGCCGGGCGCGAGACCGCCCTTTGTGTCCTGGAGGCCGAAGACGAAGGCGTCGCCCTCGGGGTTGGTCGCGGGGATGTCGTCGCCGCGGATCAGCCGGAGGTGAAGCTCGTCCGCCATCGCCACCTACTTCTCGGCGTCGGACCGGGTTTCGTAGATGTGGTCCACGATGCCCCACTCCTTGGCCTCTTCGGCGCTCATGAAGTGGTCGCGGTCGAGGGTGCGCTCGACTTCCTCGTAGGTGCGTCCGCAATGCTTGGCGTAGATCTCGTTGAGCCGGCGCTTGGTCTTCATGATGTCTTCGGCGTGGCGCTCGATGTCCGAGGCCTTGCCCTGGAAGCCGCCCGAAGGCTGGTGCACCATGATGCGGGCATTGGGCAAGGTAACCCGCGAGCCGGGCTCGCCGGCCATCAGCAGGAACGAGCCCATCGAGGCGGCCATGCCCATGCACACGGTCGAGACCGGGCTCTTGATGTACTGCATGGTGTCGTAGATCGCGAGACCGCTGGTCACCACCCCGCCCGGCGAGTTGATGTACATGTCGATCTGCTTCTTGGGGTTCTCGGACTCCAGGTAGAGCAGCTGGGCGCAGATCAGGGCGGCCATGCCGTCCTCGACCGGGCCGTTGAGGAAGATGACGCGCTCGCGAAGCAGCCGCGAGAAGATGTCGAACGCCCGCTCGCCCCGGCTGGATTGCTCCACGACCATGGGAACGAGGTTCATGGAGGGGGCGAAATCATCGCGCATGCGGTTTTGGTCCTTCAGATGATGCGGCCAGGCGGCGGCTCGGCCGCCTGGCGAAGCTCAGGATATCGCGTGGCCGCGAGCCCGTTGCAACCGTCCGGCCCGGCTCCACTTGCGACCGGCGTTATTCGGATTTGGCCTTGGCGGCGCGCTTCGGCTTGGCGGGCGCGGCTTCCGGCTCGGCCGCGGCGGCCGGCTCGGCTTCGGCCTTGGCAGGCTTGGCCGCCTTCTTCTTGGCCGGCGCGGGCGCGGCTTCGGCAGCCTCGGCGGGCGCCGCTTCGGCCGGGGCCGCTTCCGCCGCGGGCTCGGCCTTGGCCTTCTTCGCCTTGGCCGCCTTGGCGGGCTTCGCCTCGGTCTTCGCCTCGCCGTAGCCTTCCGGCAGCTCATCCTCGGCCATCAGCTCGTCCTTGCTGACCGCCTTGTCGGTGACCTTGGCTTGCGTGAGGATCAGGTCGACCACCTTTTCCTCGAAGATCGGCGCGCGCAGCTGGGCCTTGGCGTTGTCATTGCCCCGCATCAGGTCGAAGATCTGCTGGGCCTGCGGGCCATAGCGCATGGCTTCCTGGCGCATCGCCTGATCCAGCTCCGGGTCGGTGACGATGATGAAGTTGCGCCGGCCAATCTCGGCCAGGATCAGGCCCAGGCGCACGCGGCGCTCGGCGATCTTGCGATATTCGCCGCGCAGCTCGTCCTCGCTCTTGCCCTCGTCCTCGGGCGCCAGTTCGCCGCGCTCGCGCTCGGCCTCCACCTGGCCCCAGATCTGGGTGAACTCGGCCTCGACCATGCGCGGCGGCAGCGGGAAGTCGTGGCCGACGTCGAGCTGGTCCAAGAGGGCGCGCTTCAGCTTGTAGCGGGTCTTGCCCGCGTACTCGCTCTCAAGGTTGATCTTCAGCGCGTTCTTCAGCGCTTCCAGGTCGCCCATGCCCAGGCGCTCGGCCAGGGCGTCGTCGATGGCGGTCTCCTGCGGGGCCTTGACCTCGCCGACCTTCACTTCGAACTCGGCCTCTTTGCCCTTCAGCCGCTCGACGCTGTAGCTCTCCGGGAAGGTCACCTTCACGGTCACTTCGTCGCCGGACTTGGCGCCGACCAGCTGTTCTTCGAAGCCGGGGATGAACTGGCCCGAGCCCAGCACCAACTGCGCGCCTTCGGCCGAGCCGCCTTCGAACGCCTCGCCGTCGATGCGGCCGACGAAGTCGATGGTGACCTCGTCGCCGTCGTGAGCCTTCACGGTCTTGCCGGTGCGCGCCTCGAAGGTGCGGCTCTGCTTGGCGAGATCGGCGAGCGACTCATCGACCTCGGCCGTGCTCGGCTCGTAGACCTGCCGCGACAGCTCGAGCTTGGTCACGTCCATCGGCTCGAAATCGGGCATCACCTCGACGTTGAGTTCGTAGTTGAGGTCTTCGTTGCCGGCGATCACCGCTTCCATGTTGGACTGGGGCGTCAGGTCCGGCTGGGCGGCGACGCGCAGGGCGTTCTCGGCCACCACCTGCTTGCTGGTCTCGTCGAGGGTCTGCTCGACCACCTCGCTCATCAGCTGCTTGCCGTACATGCGCCGCACGTGCGCCACCGGCACCTTGCCGGGGCGGAAGCCGCGCAGGTTGAGGCGCGGCATGATCTCGGCGATCTTGGCCTCCAGCTTCTCGCCCAGCTCGTCCGCGCCCACCCTGACGCCATAGACCCGGCTGAGGCCGTCGCCCGAAATCTGCGTAATCTGCATCGATCCAACCTCGGCGCGGCGCTGCCCGCGCATGCCGGAGACCCCCGGCTCTTGAAAACACAACGCCGCCGCCAAGAAGCGTCCTGGCCGGCGGCGCGAAACGAGCGGCCCTTATGTCACGCGCCGGATTCGGTCTCAAGACCTGCGTCGCTTGAGTGACGACAGCCTTGCCGCCCCACGTTCCCTCGCGATAGACGCGGGGACAACGCGGCTATGGCGGAATTGGTAGACGCAGCGGTTTTAGGTACCGCCGGGCAACCGTGGGGGTTCGAGTCCCTCTAGCCGCACCACCCTCGAGCCTTCGGCCGAGCCGCCTACTGCTGCGGCAGGTGGCAGCGCTCCACCCACTGGCCATGGATACGGACGGACTGGCAGGTGCCGTTGTTGCCCGCCGTCGGCGCGGGCGCCGTGGTCACATCCGCATGGTGGTGGTGATGCGTCGTCACCGTGTCCGCGACGAAGTGGCGATGGCGGCCGTGCCCGACGTAGTGGCCATGCCGCGTCGACGCCGTGGTGTCGGGGACGAAGTGCCGGTGACGGCCATGGCCCACGTAGTGGCCGGGGGTCGAGGTCGCGTCGGGCACGAAGTGGCGATGACGGCCGTGGCCGACGTAGTGGCCATGCGGGGCGGTCGCGGTGGACACATCCGGCACGAAATGGCGATGGCGACCGTGGCCGACGTAGTGACCGGCCGGGGTGGTCGCGGCCGTGTCGGGCACGAAGTGGCGGTGGCGGCCATGGCCGACGTAGTGGCCGGGCGTCGCCGTGGCGTCAGGGACGAAGTGGCGATGGCGGCCGTGGCCCACGTAGTGGCCGTGCGGGGTCGTCGCGGCCGTATCGGGCACGAAATGGCGGTGGCGGCCATGCCCGACGTAGTGGCCGGCCGGGGTCGCCGGCGGCGTCGCATGATGGTGGTGATGGTGGGGCGTCGTTGGCGTCGCCGGGGTGGGCGCGGCCGGGTGATGCGTCGGCGGCGCGGTGTGGGTCACAGCCGGATGCACGGCGGGCGGCGCGGCGTTGGCGGCCAGCGCGAGGCTGGCGACAGCGGCCAGGGCCACGGCCAGGATGCGGATGGGACGGATCATGGGTGCTCCTCCGTAGGCGCGCGGCAGCGTTCGCCCAAGCGACTCAAGGGCGCCCCCCTTGTGTCCGCATCAGTAGGTCGGCGAGCACCCTGGGCGCAAGGTCCGGCAGGTCCTCGGCGATCAGGCCGGGGCCGAAGGCGGCGCCGCACGCCGCGTGGATCCAGACCCCGGCGCAGGCCGCTTCGAAGCTGTCCATGCCTTGGGTCACGAGGCCGCCGATGAAGCCGGCCAGGGTGTCGCCGGAGCCGGCGGTGGCCAGCCACGGCACGCCATTGAGGTTGACCGCGGCGCGGCCATCCGGCGCGGCGATCACCGTGTCGGCGCCCTTGACCAGCACCACGGCGCCCGCCCGATGCGCCGCCTCGCGCGCCGCCTCGACCTTGTTGGCGGCGCTCTTCAGCAGGCCGGGGAAGACGCGCTCGAACTCCCCGGGGTGCGGGGTCAGGACGTCGTCGCGGTCGAGCACGCTGAAGAGCTCGTCCGGATCGTCGCGGAACACGCTCAGCGCATCGGCGTCGATGACCAGGGCGGCGCCGGTGCGGGCCAGGGCCAGCACGTTCTCGAGGGTGGAATCGTTGACGCCGGCCGCGGGGCCGATCACGGCCGCTTCCGCCGCTTCGGCGGCGTGGGCCAGTTCCTGGTCGGTCTCGAAGGGCGCCAGCATGATGGCTTCCAGGTTGGCGGCGTTGACGGCCAGCGCGTCGGGCGGCGAGAGCACGGTCACCAGCCCGGCGCCGATGCGAAGCCCGGCCCGCGCCGCCAGCCGCGCCGCGCCGGTGCGCCAGGCCTCGCCGCTGACCACGATCAGCCGGCCGCGGGTGTTCTTGTAGGCGACGTTCTTCGGCCACGGGAACTTGGCCAGCCAGAGGTCCGGCGTGTTTTCGAAGAGGTTGGTCTGGGTGTCACCGAGGCCGATGTCGGCCACCACCACTTCGCCGCAGAGGTCCCGGCCCGGCTGCAGCACGTGGGCCAGCTTGCGGCGATGGAAGGTGACGGTGAGGCCGGCGTGGAAGGCCGCCTCGCCCACCGGCCCGGCGCGGTCGCCGGCGACGCCGCTCGGCAGATCGATCGCCACCACCCGCTCGCGCACCCGCTCCGAGGCCCAGGCGAGGCGCAGCGCCTCCCCGGTCAGCGCCCGGTCGAGCCCGGCGCCGAAAAGACCAACCACGATCAGCTCGGCGTCGCCGAAGCTGGCGCCCAGCGGCGCGGCGTGGCCGCCCCAGGCGGCGGCCGCTACCTTGGCGTCGTCGGTGCGGGGTGGGCCGAGCGCTTCGAGCCGCACCGCAAAGCCGCGCTCGCCCAGCAACCGGGCGACCACATAGGCGTCGCCGCCGTTGTTGCCGGGGCCGGCGAGCACCAGGGTCCTGCGCCGGCTGAAGCGCGCGCAGATCGCGTCCGCCACCGCCGCCCCGGCCCGTTCCATCAGCACCGGGCCGGGCGTGCCGGCGGCGATGGCCGCCTGGTCCGCGGCGGCCATCTCGGCGACGCTCAGGATGGAGACTGGCCCGGCCATGGTGTCAGAGCACCCCCGTCGTCGCCTCGCGGCCACGCTCGATCAGTTTCAGCGCGCCGCCGCCGTCCAGCTCGAAGGTCGAGATCGAGGCGTGGTCGGGCCGGAAGGCGATTACCTGCGCCTCGCCCGACAGCGTCGTCAGCACCGCATTGATGGCGACGAAGTGGCTGAACACCGCCGCGCCCGGCCGCGACGCCACCGCCGCCGCGACGCCGCGCCGCCAGGCGTCATAGTCGAGGTCGCCCTTGATATCGGCCCAATTCCCGGTGAAGGCCTTGCGCAGCCAGGGCCCGCGCTCGGCGAGGCCGAGGCCCTTCGGCGTCGGGATCTCGCCCACCATCGGGTCGATCTCCAGCTTCGCCCCGATCGCATCGGCGAAGGGCTGGGCCGTCTCCCGGCAGCGCCGCAGCGGCGAGGAGACGACGCGGGTCGGCCGCACGTCCGCCGGCAGCGCCAGCAGCGCCTGCGCCGCGGCTTCGGCCTGCCCGCGGCCGACCTCGTCCAGCCCCGGATCGTCGTCATCGCCGCCCCAGGTCGCCGAGGGCCGCGCGTGGCGGATCAGGTAGATGCGGCTCATGGCTGACGTCCTCGCACTTCCCGCGACACTTGCCTGCTCACCGGCGCGCCTTCAACCCGTCTCGCCGGGCCGGGTGCGCCGCAATTCTGGTCACCGGCCCGCCAATTTCGCCTGGCCGGCAAAAACCCTTCGGCCACTTGCGGGTCGAACCCGAGCCCATACCGGCCCCGCGTGACGCCCGGGCGACCGTTGCGGGCCTCGCTGCGCGCCAAGCCGGACCATCGAGTGGCCCAAATCCGCCCTCCCGCGCTCCTGCACGAAATCGCGGCGCCCTGCGCCCGGAAAATAGGCGCCGGTCTTCGGGTCGTGCTATTCGCGTCGCCTCCGCGCCTGGCCGCCCTTGTGGCTCGCCGGCCCTTCATGCTGGTTCGCCGCGAAATGTGGCCGGGCCGGACGCCAGGCGCTTCAACGTGTGTGCGTGACCGGTCGGGGTTGGATGAAAAAGATCGAGGCGGTGATCAAGCCTTTCAAGCTCGACGAAGTGAAGGAGGCCCTGCAGGAGCTGGGCGTCCAGGGCATGACCGTGCTGGAAGCCAAGGGATATGGCCGCCAGAAAGGCCACACCGAGCTCTACCGGGGCGCCGAGTACGTCGTCGACTTCCTGCCCAAGATCAAAATCGAGGTGGTGATCGGCGACGACCAGCTGGAACCGGTGATCGAGGCGATCCAGGCCGCCGCGCGCACCGGCCGCATCGGCGACGGCAAGATCTTCATTTCCGACATCGTCGACGCCGTCCGCATCCGCACTGGAGAAACCGGCGCCGCGGCCCTCTGACCGCCGCGCCAGACCTATAGCGTTACAAGCAAGGGGATCTATCGAGCTATGACCACACCGGCCCAAATCCAAGAAATGATCAAGGAAAAGGAGGTCAAGTACGTTGACGTCCGTTTCACCGATCCGCGCGGCAAGCTGCAGCACGTCTCCTTCGACCTCTCCCTGGTCGACGAAGACTTCCTGACCGACGGCACCATGTTCGACGGCTCGTCGATCTCGGGCTGGAAGGCCATCAATGAGAGCGACATGAAGCTGCGGCCGGACCTGGCCACCGCCTACATCGATCCCTTCTACCAGCAGACCACGCTCTGCATCACCTGCGACGTCCTCAACCCGGACACCAACACCCCCTACAACCGCGACCCCCGCTCGATCGCCAAGAAGGCGCTGGCCTACACGCAGTCCAGCGGCGTCGGCGACACGGTGTTCTTCGGCCCGGAAGCCGAGTTCTTCATCTTCGACGACGTGAAGTGGTCCACCGCCCCGCACAACACCGGCTACAGCTATGACTCGATCGAGCTGCCGGTGAGCTCGGGCAAGGACTATCCGGAAGGCAACATGGGCCACCGGCCCGGCCCGAAGGGCGGCTACTTCCCGGTCAACCCGATCGACAGCGCCCAGGACCTGCGCTCCGAGATGCTGTCGGTGATGGCCGAGATGGGCATCGAGGTCGAAAAGCACCACCACGAAGTGGCGCCGGCCCAGCACGAGCTCGGCCTGAAGTTCTCCGACCTGATCACCATGGCCGACCGCCTGCAGCTCTATAAGTACGTGGTGCACAACGTCGCCGCCGCCTACGGCAAGACCGCCACCTTCATGGCCAAGCCGATGTTCGCCGACAACGGCTCGGGCATGCACGTGCACCAGTCGATCTGGAACAAGGGCAAGCCGCTCTTCGCCGGCGACAAGTACGCGGGCCTCTCCCAGCTCTGCCTCTGGTACATCGGCGGCATCATCAAGCACGCCAAGGCGATCAACGCCTTCACCAACTCGACCACCAACTCCTACAAGCGCCTGGTGCCCGGCTACGAAGCCCCGGTGAAGCTGGCCTACTCGGCCCGCAACCGCTCGGCCTCGATCCGCATCCCGCACACCGACAGCCCCAAGGGCAAGCGCATCGAAGTCCGCTTCCCGGACCCGATGGGCAACCCCTACCTCGGCTTCACCGCCATGCTGATGGCCGGCCTCGACGGCATTGAGAACAAGATCGATCCGGGCGGCCCCGCCGACAAGAACCTCTACGACCTGCCGCCCCGCGAGCAGAAGAAGGTTCCGGAAGTCTGCGGCTCGCTCAAGGAAGCCCTGGACGCACTGGATAAGGACCGCGGCTTCCTGAAGAAGGGCGCCGTGTTCGACGACGACTTCATC
>DATAVF010000016.1:0-9376 GCA_036267835.1 Caulobacteraceae bacterium
CCCCTCAAGGGGGAGGGGAGTCAGCCGGGTGGTACGACTCCACGTCGGTGCCCAGCACCGAGGTTTTGCCGACCAGCACCAGCTGCGAGCCGGGCGGCGAGGCGTCGAACTGCTCGGGGGTGGCGCAGAGCGCGTGCAGCATGGGCTGCGGCTCGCGCAGGTCGAAGTTATCGCAGCCGCGGCTCGCGTGGATATCGGCGGTCACCGTATCGACCTGCTGGCCCGGCGCGCCGGCCAGGTCGGTGTAAGTGCAGGCGATCAGGGCGCCGATCGCAAGGCCGACGAAGGCAGCGCCCGAGCCCAGCAGCAGGGACGTCGCGGCGATCGCCAGGGGATGGCGCCGCCAGGGCTGGTTCCAGCGCGGATTGGCGGGAGGAATGCCGCGGCGGACGAACATCCCGACGAAAATCGCGATCGTCGCGCCGACGCCGCTCACGACGGCCAAGCCGATCATCAGCTGCCCGCCCAGTGGGGTCGGCGCGAACGGACGGGAGATGCCGAGCAGGCCGAGGCCGATCAGCGCCAGCGGCCCGAACTGCACCCAAAGGCGCCAGGCCGGCGTGCGAGCCCGGGGCGCCGCGTCCGGCCGGCGCGGAGGAGAGGGAGCGGCCGCGGCGGCTACTCTTCGACCGGCATCCCGTAGAGCTCGAGCCGGTGGTCGACCAGCCTGTAGCCGAGCTTCTTGGCGATGGCCGCCTGCAGGGCCTCGATCTCTTCGTCGATGAACTCGACCACCTTGCCGGTCTTCATGTCGATCAGGTGGTCGTGGTGGGTCTCCGGCGCCTCCTCGTAGCGCGAGCGGCCGCCGTGGAAGTCGTGGCGGGTGAGGATGCCGGCTTCCTCGAACAGGCGCACGGTGCGGTAGACGGTGGCGATGGAGATGTGCGGGTCCACCGCGTGGGCGCGCCGGTGCAGTTCCTCGACATCCGGATGGTCCTCGGACTGCGACAACACGCGGGCGATCACCCGGCGCTGCTCGGTCATCCGCATGCCTTTATCGACGCAGAGCTTTTCGATGCGGTCCAAGGGGTCGCGTCCCGGCCAGTGGTCAGGCCCCAGGATAAGCCGCCGGGGCCACGCTGTTAAGCACCCGCCGCATGACAATGGCGTCCACCGAGCCGCCGGCGCGGCCGTAGTAGCCGGCGCGTCGGCCGACCGGAGCGAAAAAGCAGGCCGCGTAGAGGGCGATGGCGCCCGGATTGTCGGCCGCCACCTCCAGGAACATGGCCTCGGCGCTGGGCGCCGCGACATTGGCCGCGGCCTCGACCAGGGCGCGGGCGACACCCTGGCGGCGGTGCTCGGGGCGGACGGCGAGGGTCAGCACCTCCGCCTCGTCGGCGATGACGCGGCAGAGGATGAAGCCGGCGACGCTGCCTGCAGCCTCGGCGGCGATGGCGAAGCCGCCGCGGTCCTCGGCGAAGCGGGTGATGGTCTCGGCGTCCCACGGCGCGTCGAAGGCGGCGGCGTGGGCGGCGGCGAGGGCGTCCGCATCGCCGCGCACGGCCGGGCGCAGGATCACGGCGCCGCAATCGGCTTGGCGTCGACCGCGCGCAGGTAGAGCGGGCGCACGTCGGGCTCCGGCGCGGCAGCCGTCGCGAGCCGGCCCAGCGCGGCGAGGTCTGGCGTGGGGCGAACTTCCACGATGGCGTGCGGCAGGCCGTGGGCCAGCAGGGTCGCGCCGTTGCCGATCAGGCGAAGGCGACCGGGCGCGAGGCGGGCCAGCGTCAGGATGGCTTCAGGGACCGGCAGGGCGGCGGCGTCCATCAGCGCCGCGTCGTCATCGAAGACCTGCACGTAGACGACCTCGCGCCGCGCATCGATGACGCCGGCGCAGGCCCCCTCCCCGCTTGCCGCAAGCGCCGCCAGCGTGCCGATGCCGGCGAGTGGCGCGCGGGTCGCCAGGTGCAGGCCCTTGGCGAAGGCGAGGCCGACGCGCAGGCCGGTGAAGGAGCCGGGCCCGATGGTCACCGCGAGCTTGCCGAGGCCCGCGAACGCCAGCCCGGCCTCAGCCATCACCTCAGCTGCCATCGGGGCCAGCCGCTCCTGGTGGCCGCGTTCCATCGGCTCGGAGGCGCCGGCGATCAGGCGCGCTCCATCGAACGCCGCGACCTGGCAGGCGGCGAGGCAGGTATCGATGACGAGTGTAATTGCCAGCGGGTTAGAGCGTCTGCTCGACCCGCGTCACCTCGGGCACATAGTGGCGCAGCAGGTTCTCGACGCCGGACTTCAGCGTTGCCGCCGACGACGGGCAGCCCGAGCAGGCGCCGCGCATGTTGAGGTAGACCACGCCGGTGTCGGGCGCGAAGCGGGCGAACAGGATGTCGCCGCCGTCCTGGGCCACGGCCGGGCGGATACGGGTGTCGATCAGGTTCTTGATCTCGGCCACGATCTCGGCGGTCTCGCCCTCGTAGACCTCTTCCTCGGTATCGGCCTCGGCCATCTCGATCAGCGGCGCGCCGGAGGTGAAGTGGTCCATGATCTCGGCCAGGATCGGCGCCTTGAGGTGCGCCCACTCCCAGTCCTCGTCCTTGGTCACGGTGAGGAAGTCATCGCCGAAATAGACCCGCGTCACCCCGTCCAGCGTGAAGATCGCCTTGGCCAGCGGCGAAGCCGCAGCCTCCGTCGCCGTGGTGAACTCGCGCGAGCCGCCCGGCAGCAGCTGGCGTCCGGGCAGGAACTTCAGCACCTCGGGGTTGGGCGTGACTTCGGTCTGGATGAACATGCGTGGGGTCTCCAAGGCCGTAGATGGGCCGGAAGGTGGGGGAGTGCAAGCGTACCCTCCCCCTTGAGGGGAGGGTGGCTGCGAAGCAGCGGGGTGGGGGGCTCTTTCCGGAAGGGGTCGCCTTCGCGGTGAGAGACCCCCACCCCTGACCCCTCCCCTCAAGGGGGAGGGGAACACTTACCCCGGCCAGAACCCCACGATCCGCCGCGTCTCCGCCAGCACCGGCTCGGCGATCACCCGCGCCCGCTCGGCCCCGTCGGCCAGCACGCGGTCGATCTGGCCGGGATCGGCGAGGTAGCCGCGCATCTGGGCCGAGACGGGGGCGAGGCGGGCGATCAGCAGGTCGGCCAGCGCCGGTTTGAAGTTCTGGCCGAAGCCCTGGCCGCCGAAGGTCTTCAGCACCTGGGCCGGCGTCTGGCCGCTCAGCGCCGCGAAGATGCCCACGAGGTTGGCCGCCTCTGGCCGCCCCTCGAAGCCCTCGACCGCGTCCGGCAGCGGCTCCGGGTCGGTCTTGGCGCGCTTGATCTTGTTGGCGATGGTATCGGCATCGTCGGTCAGGCTGATCCGCGACTGATCCGACGGGTCGGACTTGGACATCTTCGTCTTGCCGTCGCGCAAGGACATGATCAGGCTGGCGCCGGCGCCCGCCCCCTCGATCACCGGCTCGGTGATCGGGAAGAAGCCGGGCACGCCGAAATCGTGGTTGAACTTGGCGGCGATGTCGCGCGTCAGCTCCAGGTGCTGCTTCTGGTCCTCGCCCACCGGCACGTGGGTGGCCTTGTAGAGCAGGATGTCGGCCGCCTGCAGCACCGGGTAGGTGTAGAGGCCGACGCTGACCCGCTCCTTGTTCTTGCCGGCCTTGTCCTTGAACTGGGTCATCCGGTCGAGCCAGCCGACCCGCGCCGTGCACTGGAAGATCCAGGCCAGCTCGGTGTGCGCGGGCACGGCCGACTGCGGGAAGATGATCGCCTTCTTCGGATCGAGGCCCGAGGCCAGGTAGGCCGCGGCGATCTCGCGGGTCTGCGCCGTCAGCCGGGCAGGCTCCTGCCACTGGGTGATCGCGTGCTGGTCGACCACGCAGTAGAGGCACTCCATCGCATCCTGCAGGGCGACGAACTTCACCAGGGCGCCGAGGTAGTTGCCGAGGTGCAGGTCGCCGGACGGCTGCACGCCGGAAAACACACGCTGCGGGCCGGCGTAGGCGGCGGGTTTGGGATCGGTCATGGGGTGGCTCTTCGCGGAAATGGCGGGGTGGGCGCAAGGGCGCCGGGGCGTGTCAGTCGGATGACGGGCGCCATCGCCAGGTGCGGGGTGCGGAGAGTGCCATGCGCGGCGACTTAGAGGTTGAGGCGGCCCCACGCAACTCCGCCAACATCCGTCATGCGCCCGGTCGGGCCGCCTTCGCCTTCCGCCGCCGGAACAGCCGGCGTTGCACCATGCTCACGGCTTCGCGCGTCTCACCGACGCGCAGCGATAGCGAGAAGAAGAAGTACGTCACCATCGCCGCGCCGATCGCGGCGAACAGCCCCACGGCGTGGATCACGAAACCAGTCGTGTACATTTCCGACAGTTGCCAGACCACCCAGGCCGCCGCGCCGCAGCCGGCGGCGGCGAGGCCGACGCGGAGCAAGAAGCCGGCCCATTCGAGGAAGCCGCCGAAGTTGACCCGGCGCGACAGGGCGAAGGCCAGCTGGGCGCAGTTGCCCAGCACCACGCACGAGGTGGCGAGCGCAAGGCCAGCGTGGCCCAGGTGGAAGTACTGGATGTTGGCGAAGTTGAGCGCCAGGTTCACGCAGATGCCGATGATGACGATGCGCATCGGCGTCTGCGGCAGGTTCAGCGCGTAGAAGCACGGGGTCAGCAGCCGCACCGCCGCGTAGCCGGCGAGGCCAATGGCATAGGCCTGCAGCGCCAGGGCGGTCATGTCGGTGTCGTGGGCGGTGAAGTGGCCGTGCTGATAGATGAGCGCGATGATCGGCTTGGCCAGCAGCGCCAGGCCCACGGCCGAGGGCACGCTGAGGAAGAGCGTCAGCCGCAGCGAGCTTTTCACCGTCCGCCCGAAGGCGCCCAGCTCGTCGCGGGCGAAGCTGCGGGCCACGGCCGGCAGGGTCACCGTCGCCAGCGACACCCCGAAGAGGCCGATCGGCAGGTACATCAGTCGGAACGCGAACTGCAGCCACGAGCGCCCGCCGTTGATCTCCGAGGCGAAGGCGCCGTTCACCAGCACGTTCACCTGGGTCAGCGAGCCGGCGATGACGCTGGGCCACATCAGCGCCCAGAGCTCATGCAGGCGCGGATTGTTCAGCTGCAGCTTCCAGCGGAAGCGGAAGCCCAGCTTGAAGAGCGACGGCAGCTGCATGCCCAGCTGCGCCAGGCCGCCCAGCAGCACGCCCATGCAGACCCCGTACATCGAGTCGATGCCGAACACCGGGTGCGGCCAGGTGGCGCGGGCCCCGGCGTCAAACAGGAAGGCGCAGGCGACGCCGGCGATCACCGAGACGATGTTGAACACCGTCGAGGCCGAGGCTGGGATGCCGAAGATGAAGCGCGAGTTCAGCATCCCCATCACGGCCGCCGCCAGCGACACGAAGAGGATGAAGGGGAAGAGCACCCGGGTCAGGCTCACCGCCAGCTCGAACTTCCCGGGCACATTGTGGAAGCCGAAGCTGGTCACCTCGACAATGAAGGGCGCGCCGGCGATGCAGACCACGCAGACGATGCCGATGATGAACACCATCGCGCTCAGGGTCAGGTTGGCCAGCTGCCAGGCCGGCGCCTCGCCCTCTTTGTCCCAGGTGCGGGTGAAGAGGGCGGTGAGCGCGGTGGAGAGCGAGCCCTCGGCGAAGAGGTCGCGGAACAGGTTCGGCACCTGGAAGGCGGCGTAGTAGGCGTCCATCACCTTGCCGGCGCCGAACATGGCCGGGAACACCAGCTCGCGCCCCAGGCCGAACAGCCGCGAGGCCAGCACCGCCAGCCCGACCACCCCGGCGCTGCGCCGCGCGTCGGTCTCGACCGGCTTAGGCTTGGCCGGCTCGGGCGTGGTCAGCACCGGCCTCGGCGGCAGGGTTTCCGCGTCGGCGGTCAGCTCGGAGAGGACGGGTGATTCGGGCATGGCCACGCGCAGCCTTCTCCTTTCAGGTTAGGGCAGGGTCAAGGCGTGGCAGTTGTTCCTTCTCCCCTCGCGGGAGAAGGTGGCGCGAAGCGCCGGATGAGGGGCCGCGCGGCGATTGGGAAATCTGCCTGCCGGACGATAAGCCCGAGAGGCCCATCGGCCCCTCATCCGTCGCCTTCGGCGACACCTTCTCCCGCGAGGGGAGAAGGAGCCTTATCGCGCCGCCGAGGCCCTCGCCCGCTCCAACCGGGGCCGGGCCGCGGCGGACTCGGCGTCCTCCAGCGCCTCGAGCAACCGCCCGCGCACAGCCGCTGCGCGCTGGGGTTCGGCGAGCTTCCCCTGGCGGGTGACCACGTAGAAGGCGTCGACGGCGCGTTCGCCGTAGTTGTCGATGTGGGCGGACTGGATCGAGAGCTCGGCTTCGGCCAGCACCCTGGCCAGCGCCGCCAGCAGGCCCGGGCGGTCGCGGCCGGAGGCCTCGATCACCGTGGCGCCCGTCGAGGCGTCGTTGTCGATGGTCACGGCCGGGGCGATGGTGAAGGCGGCGGCGCGGCCGAGGTCGGCGGGCTTGCGCGGCTCCAGCGCCGGCGGGCGGCCGAGGGCGGCCGACTCCAGCGCCTCGATCAGCCGGGCCAGGGAGCGCGGGCTCTGGGCCCCGAAGGCCTGGCCGGACACGTCCTGCACGTAGAAGGCGTCGAGCGCCTCGCCACGCGACGAGGTGAAGATCCGCGCCCCCACCACATTGCCGCCCAGGCTGGCGATCGCCTGTACCAGGTCGGCGAACAGGCCCTCGCGGTCGCGCGCCGCCACCACCGCCTCGGCGGCGTTGGGGCCCGGCAGCACGTGGGCGGAGGCGGCGGCGCCCCCGTTCTCCTCGGCCTCGCGCCAGAGAGCGAAGTGGGCGCGCTGCTCTTCGGGCGAGAAGGCCGCGAAATAGGCGTCCTCCATCGCCGTCGCCCAGGCCCGCGCCTCCGGCTGGGTCTCCACCAGGGCGGTGCGGCTGTCGAAGGCCTGCGCCTCCAGCCGCCGCCGCGCCATGCCGGCCGCATCGGACATGCGCCCGCCGCGGAACAGCGTCTCGGTCGCCCCGTAAAGCTCGCGCAGCAGCTGGCCCTTCCAGCCGTTCCAGACGCCCGGGCCCACGGCGCGGATGTCGGCGACGGTCAGCACCAGCAAGAGGCGCAGGCGCTCGGGGTTCTCGACGATGCGGGCGAAGGCGGCGACGGTGGCCGGGTCGGTGACGTCGCGCTTCTGGGCGAAGTCGCTCATCATCAAATGGTGCTCGACGATCCAGGCGACGAGCTCGATCTTGATGCGCTCCAGCCCCAGCCGCTCGCACGCCTGCCGCGCCGCCCGGGCGCCCGCCTTCTCCTGCCCGCCGACCCCGCCCTTGCCGGTGTCGTGCAGCAGCATGGCCAGGAACAGCACCTCCCGGTCGACGATCAGCGGCATCACCGCGGTGGAGAGCGGATGGTCCTCGGCGAAGCGCCCGCCGGCGATGTCCGAGATGATGCCGACGGCGCGCAGGGTATGCTCGTCCACCGTGTACGAGTGGTACATGTTGAACTGCATCTGCGCGACGATGCGGCCGAACTCGGGGATGTAGCGGCCCAGCACCCCGGCTTCGTTCATCAGCTCCAGGGTGCGGCGCGGATCGCGGCCGCGGGCCAGCAGGTCGAGGAAGATGCGGGCCACCGCCGGGTCACGCCGCATCTTCGAGGTGATCAGGTTCAGCGAGCGCGTGGCGGCGGTGAAGGCGTCCGGATGCAGGTCGAGGTCGCGCTGGTCGGCCAGGCGGAAGATGCGGATCAGGTTGGCCGGGTCCTGCTCGAAGGTCTGCGGCCCATCCACGGTCAGCCGGCCGCCATCGACGTGGAAGCCGGGCTCGTCCAGCGTCTGCCGGCGCGGCGCGCGGCCGGACAGGAACCGCGACAGGCCCTTGGGCGCCGTCTTCAGGTGCTCGGCCTCGAGCTTGGCCGAAAAGGCGCGAGTCAGCGCCCCGACCTCGCGGGCGATGAGGAAATAGCGGCGCATGAAGCGCTCGACCGCCGGGGTCTGGTCGCCGCCGGGCCGGGCACGGTCCGCATAGCCCATGCGCCGCGCCAGCTCCGGCTGCAGGTCGAAGCTGATGCGCTCCTCGGGCCGGCCGGTGGCGAAGTGCAGGTGGGCGCGCACCGACTCCAGGAAATCGAAGGCGCGGATGAAGGCGCGCACCTCGCGGCCCTGGAACATGTCGAGTTTCAGCAGGGCGTCGATACTGTCGGCCGGGTGCAGGTAGCGGGCGATCCAGAAGAGGGTGTGCAGGTCGCGAAGCCCGCCCTTGCCTTCCTTCACATTGGGCTCGACCATGTAGCGGCTGGCGCCCGCCCTGGCGTGGCGCTCGTCGCGCTCCTTCAGCTTGGCGGCGATGAACTCAGGCCCCGTGCCCTTCACCACCTCGTCGCGGAAGCGCTTCATCAGCGTCTGCGCCAGCTGCTCGTCGCCGGTCAGCCGCCGCGCCTCCAGGATCGAGGTGCGGATGGTCACGTCTTCCCGCGACAGCCGCACGCACTCGTCGATGGTGCGCGAGGCGTGGCCGACTTTGAAGCCGAGGTCCCAGAGCGCGTAGAGCATGAACTCGATCACGCTCTCGACGTGGGCGGTCTGCTTGTAGGGGCGCAGGAAGAGCAGATCGATGTCGGAATAGGGCGCCAGCGCGCCGCGGCCATAGCCGCCCACCGCCATCAGCGTCAGTCGCTCGCCCTCGGTGGGATTGCGGGCGCGGATCATGTGGGTGGTGGTGAAGTCGTAGAGCGCGCGGATCACCTCGTCGGTCACGGCGGCCAGCAGCCGCGCCGTCTCCAGCCCGCCGGCGCCGTTCTCCAGCCGCTCCTTGGCGATCATCCGCCCGCGGAAGAGGGCGCCCTTGAGGATCTCGATCGCCCGCCGGCGCTGCTCGGGCTCATCGCCGATGGCGTCCAGCGCCGCCGCCGACAGCAACGATCGCAGCCGGATGCCGTCGACGACGTACTCGATCCGGGTCGGGCGAAGGCGGGCGACGGGCATGGTGGAGCGTATATAGCGAGGCCTGCGCCGAATGTCCGAACCCTGGCGGAAACACCCTCTGGACAGGGCGCGGCCACCATGAACAAACTGGCAACATGCCCACAATCGAGACGCTCGGCCGCATCATGAACAGCGACTCCGACCGCCTGAAGGTCACCTGCGACACCTGCGGCCACGCCTCCGAATACGCCCGCCGCGACGCCTGGGCCATCTGGGGCATGCACGCGACGCCACACTCCATCCGCAAACGCGCCAAATGCATTGGGTGCGGGGAGAAGCGGATGATCAGCGTGACGATTTGAGGGCGTTTTGGACCTAGACTAGGGTCTGTTGAGATTCATCGCGAATGAATGACTGCGGTGGAGATATAGATCATGGCTGAGAAGCTCTGATCGGTTTTGTCGCTTCGCATTGCGATGCGTTTGAAGTCCTTGAGTTTGCAGAAGAAGTTCTCGACCAGGTGTCTCCATTTGTAGACCTCGAGGTCGATGGCGAGC
>DATAVF010000017.1:0-19849 GCA_036267835.1 Caulobacteraceae bacterium
GCGGCCGCCAGACGCTGCGCCAGCTCGCGCCCTTCGGTCCGGGCCAGGTCGATGACGATCGACTTCTTGCCCTTGTTCAGCCCCTCCCAATAGAGGCTGTGCCCCGAGTCGCTGAGCGGCCAGCGCCGGAAGTCCGGGCCCCCGCCGACCTGATCGATGCGGATCACCGTCGCTCCGAACTGGCTCAGATAGAGCCCGCTCGTCGGCCCGGCGATGAAGGCGGCCGCCTCAACGACAGTGAGGCCTTTCAGGAGGTCGTACATGAGTCCTGCCGTGTCATTGGCGCGGCCGGGAAGTCAACGGGCCCTCCCGCCAATGCGTCACCAAGTCGATCAGTCTGGTTTGACCACGAACCTCACGAACCACACGAACGAAATCTACCCAATCCCCAACCAACCCCGACACACAGGGATCTCTCCCCGGGGCGCCCGGGAGGAGATCCCGGCTCTACGTTACGCTAACGCTACGCTACGGCCGGGATGACACGATAGGGAGGATCGGGTTGGCGGTTTGGGCCGCGCGCTCGTGTCGTTCGTGGTCAAACGAAACAGGTCGACCTAACACCCGCCCCGCCTACGCCTCGAAGATCGCCACCACCCGCGACCAGCCGGCGGAGGCGCCTTTGATCTTCACCGGGAAGCAGCAGATCTCGAAACCGTCGGGCGGCAGGGAGGCCAGGTTGGCGAGCTTTTCCATCTGCCAGTAGGGGATCTCGCGGCCGGCCTTGTGGCCTTCCCAGATGATCTTCGGGTCGCGCGTCTCGGCCCAGCGCTTGGCGGTGTGGCTGAAGGGCGCGTCCCAGGACCAGGCGTCGGTGCCGACCACGCGCACGCCGCGTTCGGTGAGGTAGAGCGTCGCCTCGCGGCCCATGCCGCAGCCTGAATGGATGTATTCCGGCTGGCCGAACACCTGGCCGGCGCGGGTGTTGACCACCACGATGTCGTAGGGCGCCAGCGCATGGCCGATGCGCTTCAGCTCGGCCTCGATGTCGGCGGCGGTGGCGACATAGCCGTCCGGCAGGTCGCGGAAATCCAGCTTCACACCTGGCCGGAAGCACTGGTCGAGCGGCGTCTCGTCGATGGTCGGCGCCGGGCTGCGGCCGTGGTCGGTGGTCGAGTGGAAGTGCCAGGGCGCGTCCATGTGGGTGCCGTTGTGCGTGGAAAGTTGCACCCGCTCCACCGCCCAGCCCTCGCCATCCGGCATGTCGTCGGCGGTCAGCCCCGGGAACGACATCGCCATCTGCGCCACCGACTCCTTGTGCTGGGTGTAGGTGATCTTCGGCTCCATGCCCGGCGGGTCGGACGGCACGCCCACCTCGATGGCGATGGAGAGATCGACATACCTGCGCGCCATGCCACGCCTCCCGTTTCGTTTCCGGCCCGACGCTAGCACACGCGGTCCAAGTCGGAACCGTCTCGACAAGCCTCGATCCGCGCCCCAGAAGGGATGGGCTTTTCCGACAATTTTTCCGAGGGACCTTCGAAACAATGGATCGTGTTCTCCCGCAGCCGACGCCGGAGACCCAGCATTTCTGGGACGGCTGCAAGGCCGGCGAGCTGCTGCTGCAGCGCTGCACCGCCTGCTCCCACACCTATTTCCCGCCCCGCCCCTTCTGCCCCGGCTGCGGTTCACGCAGCGTCGAGACCTTCCAGGCCTCGGGCAAGGGCAAGCTCTGGAGCTATGTGATCAACCACCGCCCGCGCCCCGACCTGGGCACGGAACCCCACTCCATCGCCGTGGTCATGCTCGACGAGGGCGTGAAGATGATGACCAACATCGTCGACTGCCCGCAGACGCCGGAAGCCCTGGTGCTCGACATGCCGGTGGAGGTGAAGTTCACCAACTTCGGCGCCCAGACCCTGCCCCTCTTCAAGCCCGCCGGAGCGTAGACCCCATGAAGCCGAAATCTGTTGCGGTGGTCGGCGCGGCCGAAACCACCGAAATGGGGAAGATCCCCGACATGTCCGTGATCCAGCTGCATGCGGACGCGGCGCTGAACGCGTTGGCCGACTGCGGCCTGAAGCCTTCGGACATCGACGGCGTCGCCACGGCCGGCGTCAGCCCGACCGAGCTTGCCTACTACCTCGGCATCACGCCGACCTATGCCGACGGTACGTCGGTGGGCGGCTGCTCGTTCATGCTGCACGTGCGCCACGCGGCGGCGGCGATCAACGAGGGCCTGGCCAAGACCATCCTGATTACCCACGGCGAAAGCGGGCGCTCGCGCGTCGGCGCCGGCGGTTTCCGGGGCGGCGGCGGCAACTCCAGCCTGCCCGGCCAGTTCGAAGCGCCGTACGGTCCGGTGGGTCCGCCCAGCATGTTCACCATCCCGGTGCTGCGCTACCTCAAGGAGCGCAACTACAAGGTGGAGGACCTGGCCGAGGTCGCGGTGGTCCAGCGCGAATGGGCGGCCCTGAACCCGCGCGCCAGCATGAAGGACCCGATCACTGTCGCCGACGTGATGAACGCGCGGATGATCGCCTATCCCTTCACCCTGCTGATGTGCTGCCTCGTCACCGACGGCGGCGGCGCCCTGATCCTGACCAGCGCCGAGCGGGCCAGGGACTTCCCGCACAAGCCGGTCTACGTGCTGGGCACCGGCGAGAGCGTCGAGACGCCGATGGTCAGCCAGATGGAGGATTTCGCGTCGTCCAAGGCGTTCCGCGTCTCCGGCAAGAAGGCGTTCGACGAAGCCGGCATCAAGCACAGCGATGTCGATCACCTGATGATCTACGACGCCTTCGCCCACCTGCCGCTCTACGGCCTGGAAGACCTCGGCTTCTGCAAGCCGGGCGAGGCGGCCGACTTCGTCCGCGCCGGCCACACTACGGTCGGCCAGAGGGGCAAGCCGGGCAGCCTGCCGCTGAACACCAACGGCGGCGGTCTCTCGTACATGCACTCAGGGATGTACGGCATGTACGCCATGCAGGAGAGCGTGCGGCAGCTGCGGGGTATCGCCCCCGCGCAGGTGCCGGGCGCCAAGATCTCGATCAGCCACGGCGTCGGCGGCATGTTCGCCGCCTCCGGCACCGTGATCTGGTCGAACGAAGCGCCGTAGACCCCCCGACGATGGGGGTGCGAGCGGAGGGGTTTCCCACCCCGGCTCGCACCCCTGGCGCCGGCGAACAAAGATTGGGCGAAATCGCGCAACCAAGCGGCGCCGAGCGGCTTACAAGGCTGCAATGAACGACGAGCCGAACGCGAACCGGTCCGTGGGAACGCCCTTGGGCGACGTTCCGGACGTGGCCGACCCGGATCGGTACCGGCGCCTGATCGAGGGCATCACCGACTACGCGATCTACATGCTGGATCCGACCGGCGTGGTCACTAGCTGGAATCCCGGCGCGCAACGCTTCAAGGGCTACACCGCCACGGAGATCATCGGCCAGCACTTCTCGCGGTTCTACACGGAGGAGGATCGCGCCGTTGGCCTGCCGGCCGAGGCGCTGCAGCGGGCCGTCACGGAGGGGCGGTTCGAGCGCGAGGGCTGGCGCCTGCGCAAGGACGGCACGCGCTTCTGGGCCCACGTGGTGATCGATCCGATCCGCGACGACGACGGCAGCCTGATCGGCTTCGCCAAGATCACCCGCGACCTCACCGAACGGCGCGAGGCGGAGGTGGCGTTGCGGCGCAGCGAGCAGCAGTTCCGGCTGCTGGTCGAGGGCGTCACCGACTACGCCATCTACCTGCTCGACGCCGAGGGCCACGTCTCCAGCTGGAACGCCGGCGCCCAGCGGATCAAGGGCTACCGGTCCGACGAGATCATCGGCCAGCACTTCTCGCAGTTCTACACCGACGAGGACCGGGCCGCCGGCCTGCCCGTCACCGGGCTGACGACGGCGGCCAAGGTCGGGCGTTGGGAGACCGAGGGCTGGCGGGTGCGTAAGGATGGGACGCGGTTCTGGGCCCACGTGATCATCGACGCGATCCGCGACGAGCGCGGTCAGCTGGTCGGCTTCGCCAAGGTGACGCGCGACATCTCCGAGCGCCAGGAAGCTCAGCGCGCCCTGGAGGAGACCCGCGAGGCCCTGTTCCAGTCGCAGAAGATGGAGGCGGTGGGCCAGTTGACCGGCGGCGTCGCCCACGACTTCAACAACCTCCTGACCATCATCATCGGCGGCCTGGAGACCATCAAGCGCAGCCGCTTGGACGAGACCGCGCGGATCACCCGCGCCCTCGACGTCGCGCTGCATGCGGCCGAGCGCGCGGCGGGCCTGACCACCCGCTTGCTGGCCTTCTCGCGCCGCCAGCCGCTGCAGCCGATCCCCACCGACCTCAACCTCCTGGTCCGCAACATGACCGAGCTGCTGCACCGCACGCTGGGCGAGGACGTGGAACTGGAGGGCGTGCTCGCGCCCCGGCTCTGGCCGGCGGAGGTCGACCAGAACCAGCTGGAGGCGGCGATCCTGAACCTGGCGGTCAATGCGCGCGACGCCATGCCCGGCGGCGGCAAGCTGACGTTGGAGACCACCAACACCTTCCTCGACGATTCCTACACCGAGACCGATGCGGAGGTGCTGCCCGGCCAGTATGTGATGATCTCAGTCAGCGACAGCGGCTCGGGCATGGATAAGGAGACGTTGGGCCGGGTCTTCGAGCCATTCTTCACCACCAAGGAGCTCGGCCGCGGCACCGGGCTCGGCCTCAGCATGGTCTACGGCTTCGTCAAACAGTCCGGCGGCCATGTGACCATCTACAGCGAGCTGGGCCACGGCACGACGGTGCGGCTCTACCTGCCACGGCTGCTCGGTGACGCGGCAGCCCAGGTGGTCGCCGATGAGGCCCTCTCGCCGCGTGGCAACGACAGCGAGGCCATCCTGGTGGTGGAGGACAACGACGACGTGCGCAGCAACAGCGTCGCCAACCTCAGCGAGTTCGGCTACCGGGTGCTCGAGGCGTCGAACGCCGAGGCCGGGCTCGCCCTGCTGAAGGCCAACCCCGAGGTCGCCTTGCTGTTCACCGACGTGGTGCTGCCCGGCGACAGCGGGCGGGTGCTCGCCGACGCGGCCGTGGGATTGCGGCCCGACCTGAAGGTGCTGTTCACCACCGGCTATTCGCGGAACGCCCTGACCCACCACGGCCGCCTCGACGCGGGGGTGCAGTTGATTTCCAAGCCATTCACCTTCGACCAGCTGGCGCGCAAGGTGCGCGACGTACTCGACCAGCCGGCGCGGCCGGCGGCGTCCTAGGGCAGATCGGAGCAGGTCATGCGGGTGTTGCTGGGCGCGGTGCTAGCCTTGGCGATGGCCACCAGCGCCGCGTCGATGACGGTCTGCGCCGCCGACCCCGGCGCCTGCGGCATCCGCATGTGCCGCTTCAGCGCCGGCCACCACCGCTACGACTTCCGCCCCTGCCCGACCAACCCCCCGCGGGGAATGATTTCCGTCCTGGCGGCGATGACGGCGGCTGAACAGGCCCGCTTCTGCCGCCAATATCCTGGCGACTGCCTCCCGGCGCCGCAGTCCGACGGGGGCATGGCGGCGACGCCGCGCTGGATCGCCCGGCCGTATCAAGGCAGCGCCCCTGGCGGGTTCGTGCCGCCATGACCATGATGGTCCACTATATCGGCCGGCTCAAAGACGGCGTCGACCCGGCCGATCTGGACGCCGGCTGGCGCGACCAGGTGGCGGAGTTGTCGGAATTCCGGCCGCTCGACTGGCTGACCCCGCCGCCCTGGCTGACCCGGCGATCCCATTTCCAGCTCGACTGGGGCACGATGTTCTGCCTTGCCACCGACGCGGACGTCGCTGCCCTTTGCAGTCGCGGGGCCCCACCGCCCGAACGCCCGGCCGATCCGACGGAGCGGCAGTTCGCGGTCTGGGTGGAGGTCTTCTGACGCCTACTCCGCACCCAGCCGTAGCTGATCGTCAGCAGACCCGGCTGAAGGTGTGGTAGTTCCATCCCTTCTGGCGATAGTCGTTGGCCACCTCGCACCGCATCGGCGGCCTGATGCGCGGCCGGTTCAACCCAGGGCTTCGTCGACGTCGGCGGCTGGGACACGCATGTGAACCAGGGCGACCCGCGCCAACCTCAACCAGGACCGCAACGATCCGGTGCTCAACGACTACCGCGGCGTGATCGGCGGCCTGGCGCGCGGATGTATGGTATGACGCCCGACCGCCTGCAGGCGGTCTTCCCGTCCGCCCAGCCGCTGGATCTGGCGCTGGTCTAGGCGCGAGGCCGCCGCCGGCTTTCGCTCACGCCAGGGCAGGATTGTCTTCGCGCCGGTCTTCCCGCATGTCGTCGGCGGAGCGCCGGAGGCGGCGTCGCTGCATTGGAAGGAAGCAAAGATGTTCTCGCATATCATGGTCGGCGGCAACGACCTCGACCGGTCCAAGGCCTTCTATGACGCGGTGCTGGGCACGCTCGGCGTGCCCCCGGCGATGGTCAACGGCGAACGCATTTTCTACATGACGCCCACCGGGGTGTTCTCGGTCTCCAAGCCCATCAACGGCGAGCCGGCCTCGTGCGCCAACGGCGCCACCATCGGCTTCGCCGCCAGCTCGCCAGAACAGGCCGACGCCTGGCACGCCGCGGGCGTCGCCAACGGCGGCGTATCGATCGAAGACCCGCCCGGCGTGCGCGAAGGCGGCATGGGCAAGCTCTACCTCGCCTACCTGCGCGATCCGGACGGCAACAAGATCTGCGCCCTGCACCGGATGGGCTAAGCCTCCTGCTGGTTGCCGGCGGGCGGGGTTCGGCTACGAGCCCAGCCCGCCGCCTAGCGCCTGGTACAGTGACACCAGGTTGGCGGCTTTCAGGAGCCGCGTCGACGCCAGGGTCTGCTGGGCCGCGTAGAGCGTTCCCTGGGCCACCAGCACATTGAGGTAGGAGGCCGTACCGGCGCGGTATTGCGCCTCGACCAGCTGCACCGCGTCCGCATCCGCGGCCACCATGGCTTCCTGCGCCGACAGCTCCTCATCAATGCGCGCGCGCTGGGCCAGGGCATCGGCGACCTCGCGGAACGCCGTCTGGATGGCCTTCTCGTAGTTTGCCTGGGCGAGATCGCGCTGGCCGCGGGCCTGGATCAGGCCGGCGCGGTTCTTGCCGGCGTCGAAGATGGGCGCGGTGAGCTGGGGGGCGAAGCTCCAGGTCGAGGCGCCGGCGCTGAACAGGCTGGAGAGCGCGATGCTGGTGAGCCCGCCGGCGCCGGTCAGGGTGATCTGCGGGAAGAAGGCGGCGCGGGCCGCGCCGATGTCGGCGTTGGCCCCCTTCAGCTGGTCCTCGGCTTCGACCACGTCCGGCCGGCCCAGCAGCACTGAAGAGCCGACGCCGGTGGGCAGTTCGCCCATCACCTTGGCCTCGTCGTCGATGCCGGTGGGCAGCAGGGCGTCGGCGACCGGCGCGCCCGCCAGCAGATCGAGCGCGTCCTTGTCCTGCGCCAGCTGGGTCTCGTAGCGGCCGACGTCGTAGCGGGCCTGGGCGGCGAGACCGCGCGCCTGGTCGACGTCGCTCCGGGCCGCCTCGCCCCGCGCCAGCTTGGCCTCGGTGAGGCTCTGCGAGGCGGCGGTCTCGGTGACGGTGTCGCGGGCGATGGCGAGCAGCGAGCGGTCGGCGCCAATGGTGAGCCAGGCCTGGGCGAGTTGGCCCACGAGGCTGACCTGGGCCGCGTCGCGCGCCGCGCCGCTGGCCAGGTACTGCTCGCGCGCCGCCTGGGTGAGGTTGCGCAGCCGTCCGAAGAGGTCGAGTTCGTACGACGGCACGGCCAGCTCGGCGGTGTAGATATGCTCGTCGAGCCCGCCCGGCGTCGGCGTTCCGAGCGCGACGCTGGCCGGGGTGTGGCTGTAGCTGGCGCCCGCCTGGGCGCTCAGGCTGGGCAGCAGCTGGGCGCGCTGGGTGAGCCAGCCGGCGCGGGCGATCTCGACATTGGCCACGGCGGCGCTGAGGTCGCGGTTGTTGGCCAGGCCCTGGCTGACCACCCGGACCAGCCGCGGATCGCCGAAGAAAGCCCGCCAGGGCTGCGGCGCCTGAGCTGGGGCGGCTGGGCCGTAGCTGTTGGCGACCACCGCCGGGGCCGGAATCGGCGGGCGCTGGTAGGTCGGCGCGAGGTTGACGCAGCCGCCGAGCGACAGCGCCGCCAGAACCAGCAGCGGCGTCCGCGCGCTCACGCCGGGCCTGCTGCGCGCCGCGCCCGCCGAGCCCGGAAGCCGAACATGCGCCGCACCCCGACGAAGAACAGCGGCACGAAGAAGATCGCCAGGAAGGTCGCCGTCAGCATGCCGCCGACCACCCCGGTGCCGATGTCGTGCTGGCTGGCCGAGCCCGGGCCGGTCGCGACCGCCAGCGGGAACACCCCGGCCATGAAGGCCAGCGAGGTCATCAGGATCGGCCGCAAGCGCAGGCGCGCCGCCTGCATCGCCGCCGAGCGCTCATCGTCGCCGCGCCGCTCGGCCCCCTCGGCGAACTGCACGATCAGGATGGCGTTCTTCGCCGAGAGCCCGATGGTGGTGAGCAGCCCGACCTGGAAGTAGACGTCGTTGTAGAAGCCGCGCAGCGTGGCGGCGGCGAGCGCGCCGAAGATGCCCAGCGGCACCACCAGGATCACCGAGAACGGGATCGACCAGCTCTCGTAGAGCGCGGCCAGGCAGAGGAACACCACCAGGATCGAGAGGCCGTAGAGCGCCGGCGCCTGCTGGCCGGAGAGCAGCTCCTGGTAGGAAAGCCCGGTCCACTCGTAGCCGACCCCCTTTGGCAGCTCCCCGACCAGCTTCTCCATCTCGCGCATCGCCGCCCCGGAGCTCTGGCCGGGCGCCGACTGGCCCTGAATCTCCAGCGACGGCTGGCCGTTGAAGCGCTCCAGCTGCGCCGGCCCGACGGTCCAGTGCGAGGTGGCGAACGAGGAGAAGGGCGCCATGTCGCCCGAGGCGCCGCGCACGAACCAGTCGCCGATGTTCTCGGGGCTGGAGCGGAACTGGGCGTCGCCCTGCATGAACACGCGCTTGACCCGGCCGCGGTCGACGAAGTTGTTGATGAACGAACCGCCCCAGGCCGAGGCGAAGGTGTCGTCGACGTCGCCCTGGGTGAGGCCCAGCGCCCCGGCCCGGGCGTGGTCGATGTCGACGTGCAGCTGCGGGGTGTCGTCCTGGCCGTTGGGGCGCACGCCGCTCAGCAGCGGGTCCTTGGCGGCCAGCGCCAGCAGCTGGTTGCGGGCGGCCATCATGCGGTCATGGCCGAGGCCAGCGCGGTCCTCCAGCTCCAGGTCGAAACCCGAGGTGCTGCCGAGCCCCGGCACGGCCGGCGGCACCACGACGAAGACCTGGGCGTCGCGGATTTTCGACAGCGCCCGCATCGCGCGCTGCGATATGGCGGCGGCGCTGTTCTCAGGCCCCGGCCGATCACTCCAATCCTTCAGACGCAGGAAGGCCTGGCCGAGGTTCTGTCCGTTGCCGCCGAAGTTGAAGCCGGCGACGGTGAAAAGGCCCTGCACGTTGCGCGCCTCGTCGACCAGGAAGTGTTGCTCGACCTGCTTGGCCACCGCCACGGTCCTGGGCTGGGTGGCGCCGACCGGCAGGGTGTAGAGCGCCACCATCGACCCCTGGTCTTCCTCGGGCAGGAAGGCTGTCGGCAGGCGTGCGAAGAGCAGCGCCACGGCGATAGCGATCACCGCGTAGGCGATCAGCGCCGGCAGCGGGCGGCCGATCACCCGGCCAAGCGTGGCCTCGTAGCGGACCACGGTGGACGCGAAGGTGCGGTTGAACCAGCCGAAGAAGCCGCGGTCGACCCGCTCGCCCTTCTCGATCGGCTTCAGCAGGGTCGCGCAGAGCGCCGGGGTCAGAATCAGGGCGACCAGGATCGAGAGGATCATCGCCGAGACGATGGTCACCGAGAACTGGCGATAGATCACGCCGGTCGAGCCGCCGAAGAACGCCATCGGCAGGAACACCGCCGAGAGCACCAGGGCGACGCCGACCAGCGCGCCGGTGATCTCCTGCATCGAGCGGATGGTGGCTTCCTTGGGCCCCAGTCCCTCCTCGCTCATGATCCGCTCGACGTTCTCGACCACGACGATGGCGTCGTCGACCAGCAGCCCGATGGCCAGCACCATGGCGAACATGGTGAGCGTGTTGATCGAGTAGCCGAAGGCGGCCAGTGGCACGAAGGTGCCCAGCAGCACCACCGGCACGGCCACGGCCGGGATCAGGGTCACGCGCCAGTTCTGCAGGAACAGGTACATCACCGCGATGACCAGCACGATCGCCTCGATCAGGGTGATGATCACCTGCTGGATCGAGAGCTTGATGAAGGTGGTCGTATCGACCGGGAAACTCAGCTGCAGGCCGGGCGGCAGGTAGGCGGCAAGCGCTGTCGCCTTCTGCTTGACCAGGTCGGCGGTCTGCAGGGCGTTGGCGCCGGGCGCGAGCTGGATGGCGATGCCGCCGGCCGGGCGGCCGTTGAAGCGCGTGATGGTCGAGTAGTCGTCGGCGCCCAGTTCGACCCGCGCCACGTCGGAGAGCCGCACCAGCGACCCGTCCGGCTGGGTCTTCAGGATGATCGCCTTGAACTGGTCGGGGGTGCGCATCAGCGACTCCGCGGTCAGGGTGGCGTTGAGCTCCTGGTTGGGCGGCGCCGGCAGCCCGCCGACCTCGCCGCCCGCCACCTGGACGTTCTGCGCCAGCACGGCGTTGCGCACGTCGGACGGCATCAGCTTGAAGTTGTTGAGCTTGAACGGGTCAAGCCAGATGCGGATCGCGTACTGGCCGCCGAACACCCGCACGTTGCCGACGCCGTTGATCCGCGCGATCGGGTCGACGATGTAGCTGTTCAGGTAGTCGGCGATATCGATGCTCGAGTAGCGATCGGAGGTGTCATAGAGCCCGACCACCATGAGGAAGTCGGTCTGCGCCTTGGCGACCGTGATCCCCTGCTGCTGCACCTGCACTGGCAAGAGCGGCGTCGCCTGCTGCAGCTTGTTCTGCACCTGCACCTGGGCGATGTCCGGGTTGGTCCCCGGCGCGAAGGTCGCGGTGATGCCGACCGAGCCGTCGGAGCTGCTGGTGGAGTTGAAGTAGAGCAGGTGGTCGAGGCCGGTCAGCTGCTGCTCGATCACCTGGGTCACCGAGGTTTCGACCGTCTCGGCCGACGCGCCGGGGAACTGGCCGAAGATGTTCACCGCCGGCGGCGCGATCGAGGGGTACTGGGCGATCGGCAGGCTGGTGATGGCCAACGCGCCCGACACCATGATCACGATGGCGATGACCACCGCGAAGATCGGCCGATCGATGAAGAAGCGGGACAAGCGGTGAGCCTCAGGAAGCCGCGCCGGCCGGGACGGCGCGGACGTGGGCGCCTGGCGACGCGGACTGAATGCCTTCGACGATCACCCGGTCGCCGGCGCTGAGGCCGGAGACCACCACCCAGCTGTCGCCGACCGTCTGGCCGACCTGCAGGTGACGCAGCTCCACCACGCCGGCCGAATTGACCACCAGCGCCGTGGGATCGCCCTTCTGGTCGCGGGCGACGCCGCGCTGCGGCGCCAACAGCCCGGCGGGCGCGACGCCTTCGATCACGGTGGCCCGCACATACATGCCCGGCAGCAGGAGGCCCGACGGGTTCGGGAACACCGCCCGCAACGTCACCGCGCCGGTGGTCTGGTCGACGGTGACGTCGGAGAACTGCATATGGCCGATCTGCGGGTAGGCCTGGCCATCGTCGAGGGTCAGCCGCACGTCGGCGCCCGGCCCGCTGTCGCTGAGGCCGCCCTTCGCCATCTGCTCGCGCAGCGCCAGCATCTGAGCGGCCGACTGGGTGACGTCGACGTAGATCGGGTCGAGCCGCTGGATGGTGTCCAGCGCCGTCGCCTGGCTGGCGGTCACCAGCGCGCCCTTGGTCACCGCCGATATGCCGATGCGCCCGGTGATCGGCGCGGTGACCCGGGTGAAGCCGAGGTTGATCCGCGCCGCCTCGGCCGCCGCCCGGTCCTGCTGCACCGTGGCCGCGGCCTGCTTGTAGGCGGCCTCGGCGTCGTCGGCATCCTGGCTGGAGACCGCGTGGATCTTGACCAGGTCGGCGAAGCGCTCGGCCTTCAGGCGGGTGGTGACGAGGTTGGCCTGCGCGCTTGCCAGCTGCGCCACCGCCTGGTCGTAGGCGGCCTGAAACGGCGCGGGCTCGATCTGGTAGAGCACCTGGCCGGCGTGCACGATCGAGCCTTCGGTGAACGGCCGCGCCTCGATGATGCCGCCGACCTGGGGGCGCACGTCGGCGATCTCGTAGGGGCTGGTGCGGCCGGGAAGCTCGGTCGTCAGGGTGACCGGTTGCGGCTGCAGCGTCACCACGCCGACGGTCGCAGGCGGCCGCTGCGGCGGGGCCTGGCCACCGCCGCACGCCGCCAGCGACACCGCGGCGAGAACCGGCGCGGCGACGCGAAACACCGTCCCGGGCGGCGGGAGCGTAAAGGGTCGTCTCAACACCGGTTCCTGCGGATGTCGGCGCGGCTTGCCGTGGTGCAAGGTCACTAGTTGGCCGTGCGCCGCCGGTCTAGGTGTCCATTGTTCACCTATGGGGCGAACCTGACGTGAGGCGCCGCGGCGACCGCACCCCTCACGGCGCGGTCCAGACATTGTTGGAGCGATCGCGATCCGGCAACCGGTGGTCCGGATCGACGGTGACGCTGGCGATGGGCTGGTGGCTGTCCAGCGGAACGACGTGGGTTCCGGACTGGATCCAGGTCTCCGCGGGCAGAAGGATATCCTTCGTCGTCCCGTCCTTGAACGCTACCCGGAGCTTGGCAGGCAGCACCAGCTGGCCGAGGTTGGACACTGTGATGCTGGCCCCCTTGGCCGGGTCGCCGTCGGTGTAGCTGACCGGGCCGACGGCCAGGTCGAGCTGCCAGTTGTGGTAGAACCAGCCGCGCCAGAACCACGACAAATCCTCGCCGCCCTCGCTCTCCATGGTGCGGAAGAAGTCCGACGGCGACGGATGCTTGTAGGCCCAATCGCGGATGAATTTGCGGAAGGCCGGGTCGAACCGGTCTGGCCCGAGGATATCCTCGCGCAGCAGGATCATGCCGTAGGCGGTCTTGAAGTAGCTGATCGGGTGCCCGTACTTGAAGTTCATCACGTCCGGCCGCGTCATGATGGTCGGCGCGTTCGGATCGGCGTTGAGCGCGGCGATCTGCTCGCCCGGCGTCCCCTGCCCCGGCGCGAACTCGGCGTCGCGCTTGGGGCCCCATTCGCCGTGGTTGAAGGCGTCGGACTCGTAGACGTCGATGAAGCTGTTCAGCCCCTCGTCCATCCAGGCCCAGCGCCGCTCATTAGTGCCGACCACCATCGGGAAGTAGGTGTGCCCGAGCTCGTGCTCGGTCAGGTAAAAGAGCCCCTTGCCCTTGTCCTCGGTGCTGTCGAACAGCACCGCCGGGTACTCCATCCCGCCCGCCGGCCCGGCGACATTGATCGCATTGGGATAGGGGTACGGGTACCAGCGGCGCGAGAAGTCCTCGACCGCGAACTTCAGGTACTCGGTCGAGCGGCCCCAGGCCGCGTCGCCGCCGCTCTCCGGCGGATACACCGACTGCGCCAGCACCACCTTGCCATCCGGCAGCACCGCCCGCGCCGCGTCCCAGACGAAGGCGCGCGAGGCGGCGAAAGCGGCGTCGCGGGCGCCGGCGATGTGGAAATGCCAGGTCTTGTTGACCGTGGACGGCTGGGCCGCGGCGACCTCGGCCGCGGTGCGGATCATCACCGTCTTGTCGCTGGCGCGGGCCTGGGCGAGGCGCGCTATCTGCTCGGGGCTCAGCACCTGCTGCGGGTTCATCAGCTGGCCCGAGCCGGCCACGATCATGTCGCCGGGCAGGGTCACCGAATAGTCGAGGTCGCCGTACTCGAGGTAGAACTCGTTGCCGAGGTAGGGCAGCGTGTCCCAGCCGTGCAGGTCGTCGTAGACGGCCATGCGCGGGAACCACTGGGCGATGTCGTAGATGTCGCCGTGGGCGCTCGGCGCCCAGCCGTTGCGGCCGCCGAACTTGCCGGGCACCGTGTAGTGGTAGGCGATGCGCAGCCGCAGCTTGCCGCCCTGGCCATGCAGCGCGGCCGGCAGGTCGATGCGCAGCCGCGTGTCATTCACCAGGTAATGGACCGGGACGAAGCGGCCGCCGGTCTCGATCTCGACCGCGTCCAGCTGGTCGCCGTCGGTGAACTCGGTGCGCGGCCGACTGCCCACAAAGCCGGCCCGCGCGTCGCGGCGATAGATGTTCTGGTCGAGCTGCAGCCAGAGCACGTCGAGCGCATCGGGGCTGTTGTTGGTGTAGCTGATCACCTCCGCGCCGGTGAGCGTCTTGGTCGAAGGCGTCAGGGTGGCGTCGATCTGGTAGTCGACGCGGTTCTGCCAGTAGCCGGGCGCCGGCGCGCCGCCGGCCGAGCGGTAGCTGTTGACGGGATCGGCCATCTGCAGCGGCGCGAAGGTCTGCTGGGCGTTGTACGGCGGCGGCGGCGGCGCAGGCTGCGCCAGGGCGGCGCCGGCAAGGCCGAACGCCAGGCTGAGCGCGGCGAGAAGGGTGCGCATGCGCGGCTCCGATCCAGGGCGGCCAGCTTGGCCGCGCAGGCCTTGTTGGCCGACCCGCGCCCGCTGACAAGCCGGATCGAACGCCTTCCGACTAGGCCCGCACGATCTGCGGCTCGCAGCTGATCGGGAAGTTCACCGAGCGGGCGATGAAGCACTTCTCGTGCGCCGGTGCGTGCAGCTGGCGCGCCACCTCCGGATCGCCGGCGCTGATGGTCACGCGAGGCCGTAAGGTGACCTGCTCGAACTGGCCCTCGCCGCCGGCTTCCTCGGCCATCACGCCCTCGGCGTCGTCCTCGTAGGCTGTCACCACCACGCCCGCTTCCGAGCAGAGGTGCAGGTACCAGAGCTGGTGGCAGGCAGAAATGCTGGCGATCAGCAGCTCCTCGGGGTTCCAGCGCGTGGCGTCGCCGCGGAACAGGGGGTCGGACGAGCCGGAGATCGGCGGTTTGCCCTCGGCGCGGGCTTCGTAGTCGCGGGCATAAGTCTTGTAGCCGGCCGTGCCGGCGCCCAGGTTGCCGGTCCAGGCCACCTGCCCCTGGTAGCGGTGCAGCCGCACCCTGCCTCTTCGCTCGATCATGCTAGCAACCACTCAGCGCGGAGATACCGGCGATCAGCGTTTGGCCGCCCGCCTCCACGGTCTGGACATTCGCGGCGCCGTCGCAGGCATGACCGCCCGCGGCGACGAAGCTGTAGCGCACGGCGACCGTGCCCGGCCCGGTCTGCCGGGCGCCCAGCAGCTGCAAGGGTTGGCTCATGCGGCCGTAGTAGCTGGAGAGCGCGGCGGCCGAGAAGTTGCCGGCGCGCTTCTGCGGGATGACGAGGCGGGAGGCGGTCGCCCCATCGCCCTGGCCCAGCGCGGCGTAGAAGGCCTGCACGACACCGAGCGGCGAGGATGCGTTGCTCACGGGCGTGGCGACCGGCGTCGGCGCGGATTGCTGGGCCGCGGCGGGCGCCGGCGCGGCGTCGGCGGATGGCGCGGGGGTGGCGGCGGTGTCGGCCTCGAACCGCGGCATGATCGCGTTGATCAGGCTGCGGTTGGGCAGGCGCGCCGCGAGGACGTACAGGTCCGGGGTCGGCCCTTGCAGGATCGCCACCCCGTCGATCGGCGCGGCGCTGGCGGTCAGGAGGCTGAACGTGGTCCCAAGGCCCTGGGCATTGGGCGCGGTCGTATATTCCACCACCGTGTCGCTCTTGGCGGTCATCTGGTCGGCGGGGAAAGGGCCGACCGCGAAGTTGGGCGTGGGGCCGCCGGAATCGCTGGCGACCTGACGCGCGAAGGCCATGTGGGACGGGAAGGCGCGGACGATGGCCTGCGCTACGTTGAACCGGCCGGAGGTGTCGCCGCTGCTGACCGCAACTTCCAGCGCCGGGCCCGCGCCGGCGTTCCAGCGCTCGGCCTCGACGTCGCTCGCCCGGATCGGACTGGGCGAGAGGAAGAGCGACCACCCGCTCGACCCGTAGGTGCCGAAGCAGTACCAGCCCTTGGGTCCCAGCACCCCGACATAGCTCGAGGCGTAGTAGGCGAGTTGCCCCGCGACATTCGGGTCGAGCACCACCGTCTTGGGCGAACCGCTGGGCGCCATCTTCGGCCCGGTCTGCCCGTCCTGCGCGCAACCGACGAAGGGCACCGTGGTCGATACTGGCGGGGCGTTGCCGCCCTGGCTGACGGGTGTCCCGTTCACCGCCGCGACGTTCACGGCGGGCGCGTTCGCGGCGGCGGTCGGCCTGGCGCAGCCCGACATCGCCGCGCCGGCGAGGACGAGCGCCAGCAGCGCCGCGCCGCCCTTCTGTGCGTTCGACGTGTGCGCCATGGCCGGCCTCAACCTTTGCAGTTTCGGGCGAAGAATGGGTCCTGATCGCCCGCCCGGTCAATAAGTGCTGCCGCTCGCCCTGACGCGGCCCGGCTGCTAGGTGGCGCGCATGGTGAGACTCTTGATGGCGCTCGTCGCGGCGGCCCTGGCCGTCGCCGGGCGAGCCAAGGCCGACGACTTCATCGCGACCGGCTACGACCTGACGCTCACGCCGGACTTCGCGAAACACTCGGTCGTCGGCGACGAGCAGGTCCGGATCCGCAGCCAGCAGGATGGCCTGGCCGCCGTCACCTTCACCGCCAATGCCCTGATCATCGGCGCCGCGACCGTCGCGGACGAGCCGGCGAGCGCCGTGCTGCAGCCGGACGGGTGGCGCATCACCCTGCCCCACCCGCTGGCGAAGGGCGCCGAGGTGACGCTGACGATCTACTACCAGGGCGTCCCGGCCCGCGGCCTCGTCTTCGGCCCTCACTCGGTCCACACCAGCTACTTCACCTGCGACTGGATGTTCTGCAACGAGGACCGGCCGGGCGAGAAGGCGCCGATCACCCTGGCCCTGGTTGTTCCGGAAGGCATGACCGGCGTCGCGACCGGCGTGCTGGCGCGGTCGCGGCCCGCCGGGCCCGGGCTCACCGGCCAGATCTGGCGCGAGCCGCGGCCTTACTCAGCCTACCTCTACGGCTTCGCCATCGGCGACTACCAGAGCGTCAGCCAGCGCGTCGGCGCCGTCACGCTGACCTACTTCGGCGAGGCAACGCCGCCAGCGCGCCTCAGCGCCCTCTTCGCCGCGTCGCCCGGCATGTTGCGCTTCCTGGAGGACAAGGCCGGCGCGCCGCCGCCGCGCTCGCGCTACGCCCAACTGCTCGTCCCAGAGGACGACGCCCAGGAGGCGGCCGGCTTCGGCGTCATCGGCGAACCGGACCTCGCACCCGCCCTCACCGACCCGACCGACGACTGGGAGATCGTGCATGAGATGGCGCACCAGTGGTGGGGCAACCTCGTCACCTGCCGCACCTGGAGCGAGCTCTGGCTCAACGAAGGTATAACCAGCTTCCTGGTCGCCGCCTGGAAGCAGCACCGCTGGGGCGAGGCCGCCTACCAGCAGGAGCTCGACCGCGACCGGGCTCGCGCCGCCGCCGCGGCCAAGGCCGGCTTCGACGAGCCGCTGGCCTGGGCCGGCCAGTACCCGTCGCTCAGCGTGCGGCGCGACATCCAGTACTTCAAGGGCGCGCTCTTCATGGACGCCCTGCGCCGCGAGCTCGGCGAGGCGGTATTCTGGCGGGGCCTGCGCAACTATACCCGCGCCCACCTTGGCGGCGTGGTGACCAGCCGCGACTTCCAGCGCGCCATGCAGCAGGCGAGCGGCCGCGACCTCTCAGGCCTCTTCAACCAGTGGGTCTATCCGGCGCCGGCCTGACGGGTCAGACCACGCCCTCGGCAATCAGGCTCTTGCCGCAGTCGACGATGGACTCCTCCATCGGCCGTGGGCGCCAGCCCAGCACGCTCTGGGCCTTGGCCGAGCTGAAGTCGTGCTTGCGGCCAAGGCCGCTGGCGACCCCGGCGATGTCCTTGTCGAAGAGGCCCATCAGATGCAGCAGGAAGTCCGGCGCCTTGCGGGTCGGCACCTTGCGCGCGCCCTCGCCGAGCCTGGCCTTGAGCACCGTGGCGACGTCGGCCATCCAGGCCCAGTGGCCGGCGGCGATGAAGCGCTGGCCGGCCGCCTCCGGCGCGGTCATGGCGCGGATGTGCAGGTCGGCTACGTCGCGCACGTCGACCAGGTTCCAGCCGAGGCGCGGGATGCCTGGCACCCGGCCGCCCAGCAGCCGCTCGACCACCTGGATCGAGCCGGAGAAGTCCTTGCCCAGCACCGGGCCGATCACCAGCGCCGGATTGACGGTGGCGAGGCTGGTGGCGCCGCCCTTTTCCGCGATCAGGGCCCAGGCGTCGCGCTCGGCCAGGGTCTTGGACTTGCTGTAGGCGCTGGTGGTGGCGAGGGTCGCGTCGGTCCAAGCCGACTCGTCGTCGACGCCGAGCCCGGTCGGCCCGCTGGTGGCCGCGACCGACGAGGTCAGCACCACGCGCTTCACGCCCCCCTTGATCGCGGCGTTCACCGCCCGCTTGGCGCCCTCGCGGGCCGGCACGATCAGCTCGTTCTCGTCCTTCGGCTCGGCGGCGGAGATCGGCGAGGCGACATGCAGGACGTAGTCGCAGCCCTCGGTGGCCGCGTCCCACCCGGCGTCGGCCATCAGGTCCACGGCGTGGAAGCTCAGCCGGTCCTGCGCGTCGACCGCCTTGGCCAGCCAGGCCCGCACCTCGGCCTCGCGGCTGAGGCCGCGCACCGTGGTCCGCACGGTGTAGCCTTGTTGCAAGAGGCCGATCACGCACCAGCCGCCGATGTAGCCCGACCCGCCGGTGACCAGCACCGTGCCCGCTTCCGCCATGCCCAACCCTTCAATGTTGACGTTGCTTAGATAGGCGGGGAATCACCAAGCGAAAGACAACAATGTTCGCCCGACGCTCGATTTCCCTGGCGTGAGTGGTTCTAGGCATTCACGAAACGGAGGAAGCCGATGCCCACGCTCTTCGATCACCCGCTCTCGCCCTACGCCCAGAAGGTGCGGATCGCGCTCCGGGAAAAGGGCGTGGCCTTCGACCTGGCCCTGCCGGGCGGCCTGGGCGCCGGCGGCGCGGCGGGCCAGTTCGCCGACGCCAATCCCCGAGCCGAGGTGCCGACGCTGATCGACGGCGACGCGGCCATCTTCGATTCCACCATCATCCTCGAATACATTGAGGACCGCTGGCCCTCCCCGCCCCTGCTGCCCGCCTCCCCCGCCGAGCGCGCCCGGGTGCGGATGATCGAGGAGGTGATGGACACCCACTTCGAGGCCATCAATTGGGGCATGGGCGAGATCAACTGGTTCCGCCGCGCCGAGGGCGAGCTGGCCGAGACGCTGAAGACTCGGGCCGGCCAGCAGACCCAGGGCTACCTCGCCTGGCTGGAGCGCCAGCTGGGCGACCGGGAGTGGTTCAACGGCGCTGCCTTCGGCTGGGGCGACCTCAGCGTGGTCCCCTACGTGGCCGCCTCCGCCGGCATGGGCTTCGCAGCGCCGGCCGGCAGCAAGGTCGCCGCTTGGCTGGAACGGGTGCTGGCTCGCCCCGCCGTGGCCGAGACGGTCGCCGAGTCCCGCAACTTCAGCACTGCCGGCTCCGGCGTCGCCGAGGCGGTCGCCGCGGGCCTCTTCAAGCGCGAATACCGCGACCACCGGCTGGAATGGATGATCAAGTCCGGCGGCCTCGACGTGGTGCTGAAGGGGCTGGATGCGGGCAACATCCGCTTCACGCCCGATTTCAGCTAACCAGGGTCGGTGAATGGTCCGGAGGCTTCTGGGTCGCCGGCCATGACCGCGATGATCAGGCCCGAGACGGGATGACCACCGGCAGGGCTTCGAACCCGTGGATGAAGCTCGAGTGGGTGCGTTCGTGTTCGCCGGCGACCCTGATCTCGGGGAAGCGCTTCAGGATCTCTTCCCAGATGATGGTCA
>DATAVF010000018.1:0-12890 GCA_036267835.1 Caulobacteraceae bacterium
GCGCCGAGAATCGCCATCAGTTCGTGAGGCGCGGCCTCGATGATCACGCCCATGTTGCCGCCGGACATGATGAAGCTGCCGAACACCAGGCCGAAGAGCAGTACGAGTCCGATAATCTGGAACATGCGTCTGGAAAGGGCCTTGGGTGGTGCAGTGCGTGCGAGGCGCCAGCTTCGGCGTTAATGATTAATCACAGGTGACCCCGCCGCTCTTGTCGGCGCGCCGGACTGGGGCGCGACGCCGCAGGTTGTCAGCTGTGCGTGAGGCGCGCGGCGACGTCGGGCGATAGGTAGCCGTCGGGCGGCAGGCCGTGGTCGCGCTGCCAGGCGCGCAGGGCCCGGCGGGTGGAGAGCCCGATCAGGCCGTCGGGATTGCCGACATTGTAGCCGTGCTTGGCCAGCGCGCTCTGGACCGCCATCCGTGTTTCCAGCGACAGCGGTGTCTCGTGTGGCCAGGCGGCAACCAGGGGACCCGCGCCGCCGATGCGGTCGGCCAGCAGGCCGACGCTGAGCGCGTAGGCCAGCGAGTTGTTGTAGGTACGGATGACGAAGTGGTTGGGGAAGGCCAGGAACGCCGGCCCCGTCGCGCCCGAGGGCAGGATCAGCTCGGCTTCGGAGCTCTGGTCGGCCGGCGACCAGCCGCGGCCGTCGGCGCGCACGGCGCCCTTGTCGGTCCACCAGGCGGGCGGCTGCTTGGGGCCCTCGCTGAGGCCGACGTCGAATCTGTGCTGCAGCGTCACCTCGACCGCCCAGCTCTCGCCGCGCTTCCAGCCGGCCTTGGCCAGCAGGTTGGCGGCCGAGGCGAGGGCGTCGGCGGCGGAGTTCCAGATGTCCGGCTTGCCATTGCCGGAGGCGCTGACCGCGCTGGCGACGAAGGTGGCGGGCTCGAACTGGGTCTGGCCCATGGCCCCGGCCCAGGACCCGCGCAGCTGGGCGCGGGTCGCCGCGCCGGTCTTGAGGATGATGAGGCAGGCTTCCAGCTGCATCTCCGCCCAGCTGCGCCGACGCGGATCGAGGGCGGCCAGGGTCGCCAGCGAGCGCACCACGTCGAGGTCGCCCTGGCCCGAGCCAAAGCCCGACTCCATGGCCCAGATCGCCACCAGCACCTCGCCGGGCACGCCGTAGGTCTCGTGGATCTGATGCAGCTCCGGCACCCCGTCGCGCTTGCGCCGCGCCAGCGCCACCTCGCCGGGGGTGACGTTGCGGTTCACATAGTCGCTGACCGGCAGGGCGAACTCCGGCTGACCGGCGTTGCGGACCAGGATGCGCGGATCGGGCGAGAGGCCGGTGAGCAGCTGGGCGAGGATCGTGGTGGACCAGCCGGACGCCAGTTCGCGGGCGTAGAAGCCGTTCAGCCAGTCGAGGAAGCTCGGATCGCCCGCGGCGCCCAGCAGATCGGCCGGCGTCGGCGCGGCGAGGGCCGGCGGCGCGCAGGCGGCCATGGCCAGGGCGAGAAGGACGCGGCGGTTCATAACGGCGAGGCTAGCTGCGCCGGGCGCGCCTCGCCAATCACATAGCTGGGCGACGGATTGGCGCGGCTCCCCGCGAGTCTCGCTCGAGGGATGTCCGTCGACTTTTGTGTCCGCTGGTGAGCGGCAGCGCATCGTCGTCGCAGGGGCGCAATTCACTTGCAGCTGGACCCATGGCCGATGCAACCGATGCCGAATGCGATCATCATGACCAGGTGCGGTCCGAACGTCAGGAGCAAATCCAGGGCGAAAACGCCGACCATGATCCCCGCGACAACCCAGCCCCACGGTTTCATGTCCTGGCTCGCTCAGTTTGAGTTTCGTCCGATCCGGCCGAGCGGGACTGCCCGGCCACGCCCAAAGTTGACACCCACGCGCCCCATATCTATATCCGCGCGCTCCGTCCGCCGCCCCCGCTTGAGAAGACGCGTCCCCTATGAAAGTCCGCAGCTCCCTGAAGTCGCTGAAGACGCGTCACCGCGACTGCAAGCTCGTGCGCCGCAAGGGCCGCATCTACATCATCAACAAGACCGACCCGCGCTATAAGGCCCGCCAGGGCTAAGCGGCCGCCGGACGTGCCCGTTCGGGGTGTCGTCTTCGACGTCGGCAACGTCATGGTGCGCTGGGATCCGCGCACCCTCTACGCCAAGATCTTCCCAGACCGGGACGAGCGCGAGTGGTTCCTCGCCAATGTCTGCACCATGCCCTGGCATGCGCGGCACGACGACGGCGTCTCCTTCGCCGACAACCGCGCGCCCCTGCTGGCGCGCTTCCCCGAGCACACCGCGGCGATCATGGCGTGGGAGGCGCGCTGGTGGGAGATGTTCTCCGGCCCCATCCCCGAGACCGAGGCCGCCATCGAGGCGCTGCATGCGCGCGGCGTGCCGATGCTGGGCCTGACCAACATGCCCTCGTCCACCGCGGCCGGCACCTTCGCCATGAGCCCGGTGTTCAGGCGCTTGAAGCACATCGTTGTGTCGGGCGACGTCGGCCTGGTGAAGCCCGATCCGCGCATCTTCGCTCTGACCGCCCGCGAGGCCGGGATGGCGCCCGCCGAGCTGCTGTTCGTCGACGACTCGCTGCGCAACATCGAGGCCGCACAGGCCTGCGGCTTCGTCGGCCATCACTTCACCGACCCGGCCGCCCTGGCGCCGGATCTCGCGGCCCACGGCCTGTTGTGAGCCCGCGCGCCGCCCGCTAAGGGTCGGCGGCGTTTTTCCCATCCACCAGCTTCAGGTCCGTTCAGATCCCCATGGCCGACGATTCCCCCGCCGTAGACACCCTCGGTTCCACCGCCCAGGGCAAGCTCAAGAGCCTGATCGAGCGCATCGAGCGCCTCGAAGAGGACAAGGCGGCGGTGATGACCGACCTCAAGGAGGTCTACTCGGAAGCCAAGGGCGAAGGCTTCGACGTCAAGATCATCCGCAAGGTGATCCGACTGCGCAAGGCCGACGCGGCCAAGCGCGAGGAGGAAGACGCCCTCGTCGAACTCTACATCTCCGCTATCGGAGGCCTGTGAAGCGAAAGCCAACAGACCTGAAGGCGCAGGCCGCCCGCGCCACCCTGAACGCCCTGAAGCGCGCCCGCCGGGCCGCTGACCGGGCGGGCGTCGACCTTTCCGAATGGGAGGGTGAGTTTCTGGGCTCGGTCGCCGAGCGCATCACCACCTACGGCCGCGCCTTCGCCGACCCCGACAAGGGCGCGCCCGGCGCCGCGCTCTCGATGCGCCAGGGCGTCAAGCTCAAGGAAATCACCGCCAAGGCCAAGGGTAAGGCTTCTGAGGGACGGCCGGGCGGCCGGTTCGCGCCGAAGACGAATGGCAAGCTTCGCCATCGCGTTGCGCTTGGGAAATCCCGCGATCCGGACTAGTACGGACTTCGCGAAGGGCGCGTTCCACGGGGGCTAGGTTTTTCACGGTGCCGACACACGCGCGTCTGCTTTCCCTCGCCTCGGCCTCACCTCCGCATGATTTTCTCCAGGCAGACATAGCCGGCCAGGCGCGGCGGCTGTTCGGGCCCAAGTTCCGCGACTTCGAGCGCCTCTTCCCCGTGTTCCGCAACACCGGCATTTCGCGCCGCCAGGCGGTGATGCCGATGGAGTGGTACTTCGAGGATCGCAGCTGGCCGGAGCGCACGGCCGCCTACCTCGAGGGCGCCACCAACCTCTTCTGCGATGCGGCCGCGCAGGCGCTGGACCGCGCCGGCCTGACCGCCGCCGAGGTCGACACCGTCGTCACCATCTCTTCGACCGGCATCGCCACTCCCAGCCTGGAAGCCCGCGCCATGGGCCGGCTGGGCTTCCGCCCCGACGTGGCGCGGGTACCGGTGTTCGGGCTGGGCTGCGCCGGCGGCGTGACCGGCTTCTCCCTCGCGGCGCGCCTCGCCAAGGCCGATCCGGGCACGGTGGTGCTGCTGGTCTCCGTCGAGCTCTGCACCCTGGCCTGCCGGCTCGACGAGATGACCAGCGCCAACATCGTCGCCACCGCCCTCTTCGGCGACGGCGCGGCGGCCTGCGTGCTGCGCGCCGGCAAGGAGGAGGGCCTGGCCGAGGTGACCGGCGCGGCCGAACACACCTGGCCGGGCACCCTCGACATCATGGGCTGGAACGTCGACCCGCTGGGCTTCGGCGTCATCTTCGACCGCTCGATCCCCACCTTCGCGGAGGCCAACCTGCGCCCGGCGATGGACGGCGCACTGACGCAGATGGGGCTGACCATGGCGGACGTCGACCGCTTCGTCTGCCACCCGGGCGGCTCCAAGGTGATCGAGGCGATGGAGAAGTCGCTCGACCTCGGCCAGGGCGCGCTGACCTTCGAGCGCGAAGTGCTGTCCGACCACGGCAACATGTCGGCGCCCACCGCCATTTTCGTGCTGGAGCGGGCGCTGGCGGCCAAGACCACCGGCCAGCTGGTGATGACGGCGCTGGGCCCGGGCTTCACCGCATCCTGCGTGTCGATGGCGGCGTGATCCTCTCGGTTCTGCTGCTGGCCCTGGTTACGGCCCAGCGGCTGGGCGAACTGGTGCTGGCGCGCCGCAACACCGCCAGGCTGCTGGCGCAGGGCGCTTACGAAGTCGCGCCCGGCCACTACCCGCTGATCGTGCTGCTGCACGGCGCCTGGGTCGCCGGCCTCTGGGCGCTGGTGCTGCTGTGGGGCCTGCCGCTGAGCCTGCCGGTCGCGGCGGCCTTCCTGGTGCTCGAGGCCCTGCGGGTCTGGGTGCTGATGAGCCTCGGCCCCCGCTGGACCACCCGCATCATCATCCTGCCCGGCGCGCCTCTGGTCCGCCGCGGGCCCTACAAGGTCTTCCCGCACCCCAACTACGCGGTGGTCTGCGCCGAGATCGCCCTGCTGCCGCTGGTCTGGGGCCTCTGGCAATACGCGCTGGTGTTCACCGCGCTGAACGCCGGCGTACTCTTCATCCGCATCCGCGCCGAGAATGGGGCTCTTTCCTCGATCCCCGCCGAGTAGCTATATCGGGGCAGGGCCCGAACTCAGGAACTGACATGCAGCATCGTTTCACCCAGGAGCAGATGGAAACCTGGCGCCGCGAGGGCGGGCTGGTGCTCGAGAGCTTCTTCACCCCGGACGAGGTGGCCGCCGTCGTCGCCGACTTCGAGCAGGTGTTCGGCAAGGCCGAGGGCGCCGAGGAGGCGATGAACAAGAAGAAGTCGGGCGAGGTGGGCCGCTTCAACCCGGCCCAGTTCACCGACATCCAGCCCGTGCCGATCGACTGCTCGCCGGCGCTGAACCTGATCGGCGTGCACCCGGCGCTGATCGACTTCGCCAAGGCGGCGCTGAAGACCGACGACGTGCACGTCTACCAGTGCCAGGCCTGGGCCAAGTTCACCGGCGACGCCGACTACGACCAGCCCTTCCACACCGACTTCTCCAACCACACCCTGACGGCGCCGTCGGAGGACGACCACCTGAGGTCGGTGACCATCCTCTGCTACTTCACCGACGTGACCGAGGCCCACGGCCCGGCGCACTTCGTCAAGCGCACGGACAGCGACAAGGTCGGTGGACCGGAGCTCAGCCTGTCGCGGGACCCGGAGGTGCAGGCCAAGCTGCAGCGCGATCTCTCGCAGTACGACCAGTCGAGCGCCTCGCCGGCCGGCAGCGTCTTTCCCTACACCATCGACGTCTACCACCGCGGCACCAACCTGACCGCGCCGCACGGCCGCCGCTATGCGCTGATGACCTGCTTCAAGGCCGCGTCCAATGACGCCATCGCCTTCACCGCCTGGGCCTTCCACCACACCAAGCCCTGGGCCCGCATCTTCGACCATGCCAGCCCCGAGCAACTGGCCTGCTTCGGCGTGCCCCGCCCCGGCCACGCCTTCTGGACCCCGCTGACCCTGCAGCGCGCCCAAACCCGCTACCCCAACTGGGACATGACGCCGTATCGCGACGCGGTGGCGGCGCGGGCGCCGGCAGAGGCCTCCGCGGCCTGAGCCGCGTCTACCGTCCCAGCGTCACCAGCACGCCGTAATGGTCGGAGCCGGCGAGCGGCAGGCGGGTGACGGCGAGGGTCTTCCAGGCCGGGCCGGCATAGACCTGGTCGATCGGCAGGATCGGGAAGGGCGCCGGGTAGCCGATCTCGGCGATCACCGCGGGCCAGGTGAAGACGCCGTGGGTGCGGCGGGTCAGCGGCGCGAAGGCGGTGTCCTGGCGGCGCAGGGCGGCCATCCAGGGCGCGAGGTTGAAGTCGCCGGTGACCAGCAGGTCCTGTTTCGGCAGGGTGTCGAGGAACCGCGCCAGCGTCGCGCGCTGGCCGGCCTGTTCGCCCGGCGGGATCGGCCAGACGTAGTGGGTGGAGACGATCGCCACCGGCCGGCCGTCCGGCGCGCTGGTCAAACCCCACCAGGCGAAGCTCGGCACCGACGCCACATCGGGCTGCCCGTAGGCGATCCACGGCCGCTTCGAGAGCAGCAGGATGCTGCAGCCGAGCCGGCAGGGGGCCCAGTAAGGATAGGTGGGCGCGAGCCGGCGGCGATCCTCCAGCGTGAGGCTGTCTTCCTGCAGGGCCACGATGTCGGCGTCCGAGCCCAGGATCGCGTCCACCGTGCGGCCGAGGGCGCGGTTGTGGTCCCAGATGTTGAAGGTGAGGACCTTCAGCGGCGGCCCGGTCCTGGCGCCCGGCGTCGGGCCGCCGCTGAGCAGTTCGGGCGCGATGAGAACGCCGCTGGCGAGCACGCCGGCGAGGCCGAGGGCGAGCACGATGCGGCGCTCCAATCCCGCAGGGTAGGCGGCGAAGGCTAGCGCTGCGCCGGCCGCGCCACACAGCAGGGCGATGGGGGCGAGGGCGGCGGCGATGTCGAGCCAGGGGCTCAGCCAGCCGGCGACGCCGGCCACGCCCAGCACGGCGCCGGCCAGGGCCAACTCGGCGACGCTCGCCGCGGCGATGATGCCAAGAAGCTTTCTCACCGGGGCTTCCTAGCGGCGTTCGCGGCGGACGCCAGGCGCCAATGGCGGCGGCGGTCGGTGGAGGTCGATGGAGCGCATCGCGCCGCGGGAACTACAAGCTTGGCCGGACGCGGTATTTCTGTGTCGCAATAAAGAAGTCGACGGCCCGTTTGCGTTGTTTTTGCTTGAGGCATAGAAGTGACTCGGGACTTGTCGCTAAGACAAATCAGCTACCAGCTGGGGAGAGTTGAAATTGTACGGACCTAAGATCTCGCGCTTGTTCAAATCATCGTTGGTCGCTGCCATTCTATTGGCAGGTGCAGCGGGGTACGCCCACGCCGGCACCCCCTCGGTCGTCGGTACTTGGAGGTGGTTCAACCCCGCCGGCAGTTCGGTTTACTTCAATCCGAACGGCACGGCGCAGCATATGGTCAGCAGCAAGATCACTGACCACGGGGTCTGGAAGGAAGGGACCGCCGGAAACGTGGATATTACCTGGTCGAGCGGGTACGTCGATCACTGGCAGATCTCGCAGGACGGGTCGACCATGACCGGGCACAACAGTGACGGCCCGACCCCGACGATAACCCGGGAACGCTAGGGGCGGTCCCGCCTCGTAACTAAACCGCTTCCCTGATCTGGTCCTCCAGCCCCTGCTCGCGCACCTTGCGGTAGAGGGTGGAGCGGCCGATGCCGAGGCGGCGGGCCACCTCGCTCATGTGGCCGGCGTAGATCTCAATGGCGAGCTGGATCAGGTCGCGCTCGATATCTTCCAGGGTGCGCAGGTGGCCGCGGTCGTCCAGGATCTGGACCGGCGCGCTCTTCGGCATGTCGGCCGCGAGATCGGCCAGGGTCAGCGGCCCGGTCGGCATCGGGATTGCCGCGCCCGCGGTCGCCGGCTCAGCCGCTTGCGGCGGCAAGCTGAGGCCGGAGATGGCCGGGAAGTCGTGCGGCTGCAGGAAGGGCGCGTCGGCCAGGATGATGGCGCGGTAGATCGCATTCTCCAGCTGGCGCACGTTGCCGGGCCAGTCGAAACGCGAGAGCATGGCCAGCGTCTCGGGCGCAGCGCCGGCGACCCGGCGGCCCTCTTCCAGGTTGAAGCGGCGCACGAACACCTCGGTCAGGGCCGGGATGTCCTCGCGGCGATCGCGCAGGGCCGGGGCCTCGATCGGGAACACGTTCAGCCGGTAGAACAGGTCCTCGCGGAACCGGCCCTCGGCGACGGCCTGCGACAGGTCGCGGTTGGTGGCCGAGAGGATGCGCACGTCCACCTTCACGGGGCGCTTGGCGCCAACCGGGTCGATCTCGCTCTCCTGCAGGGCGCGTAGCAGCTTGACCTGGATGTCGAGCGGCAGCTCGCCGACTTCGTCGAGGAAGAGGGTGCCGCCGCTGGCTTCCTGGAACTTGCCCAGGTGCTTTTCGCTGGCGCCGGTGAAGCTGCCCTTCTCGTGGCCGAACAGGATGCTCTCGACCAGGTTTTCCGGGATGGCGCCGCAGTTCACCGCCACGAACGGGCGCCCGGCCCGCTCCGAGCAGCCGTGCACGGCTCGCGCGATCACTTCCTTGCCGGCGCCGCTTTCGCCGGTGATCAGCACCGGGATCGACGACTTGGCGGCCCGCTCGCCCAGGCGCTTGACCATCTGCATGGCCGGCCCGGAACCGATCAGGTCTTCGAAGGTGGTGCGCCCGCCGGTGTGCTTCTTCAGCCGATCGACCTCGACCCGCATGGCGCCCATCGAAAGCGCGTTGGCGATGGAGACGATGATCCGCTCCGGGCTCGCCGGCTTGACGAAGAAATCGCAGGCGCCGGCACGCATGGCCGCCACCACGGTGTCGATGCCGCCCGTCGCGGTGACCACGATCACCGGCTGGGCGAAGCCGCGGCCGCGCATGTCGGCCAGGGTCTCCTGGCCGCTCATGCCGGGCATGTTGAGATCGAGCAGCACCACATCGCAGGCGCTGCCGGAGGCGAGATGGTCCAGCGCGGCGCGGCCGCCGTCGGCGTGGGCGACGCGGAAGCCTTCGCGCTCCAGCACCGCCTGGATTAGTCGCCGCTGCGTCGGGTCGTCATCGACGACCAGCACCGTCTTGTTCATGCTCGAAACACCCGCACCGAATACGCCGCGCCATCATGGGCGAAGCTTCTTGTTGTCCCGCCTTGATACAGGGGCTGGGTAAAGGCGGGGTTTCGCAGACCTGAGCGCGGGGTTAACGGCGGCGCATCGCCGGGCGGCTGATTTCGCGCTAGACCGGGCCCATGAACGCCCCCGTCAAGCCGCCCGCCGAGACCGTGCCGGTCTGGCGCCTCGATGACCTCTATGCCAGTCGCGAAGATCCGCGCATCGAGGCCGACATCGCCGCCGCCATCGCGATCAACAGCGAGCTAGCGGCGCTGAAAGGCGCCTTCGTCGGCGCGCGCAGCCATCCTCAGGAGTTGGGCGGGCTGATCGACCAGGGCGTGACGCTCTATCAGCGCGCCACCGACAAGCTCTGGGCGATCGGCGCCTACGCCGGCCTAGCGGCCTCGACGGCGCGCGATGACGCCGCCTGGGCGAGGTTCGAGGCCGACCTGCGCACCCGCGGCTCGCAGATCGCCGCCGAGACCCTCTTCTTCACCCTCGAGCTCAACGCGCTGGAGGATGCCGAGATCGAGGCGGCGCTGGCCGCCCATCCGGTGGCGGCGCGCTGGCGGCCGTGGTTGCGGCGGGTGCGCCTGTCGCGGCCGCACGAGCTCAGCCACGACCTGGAGCGGCTGCTGCTGGACCGCGGGCCCGCCGTCGCCAACTGGGTGCGGCTCTATGACGAGACCCTGGCCAGGCTGGTTGTGCGGGCCGGGCGCGAAAGCCTGACCCTGGCCGAGGCGCTGAACCGCATGTCGGACGCCGACGCCGGCGTCCGCAAGGGCGCCGCGCAGGGCCTCGCCAAGGCGCTGGAGGCCAAGGCCCCGACCTTCGCTCTCTCGATGAACACCCTGGCCTTCGAGAAGCAGGTCGAGGACCGGTGGCGCAAGTACGCCACGCCCGCCGCCTCGCGCCACGTCGCCAACGAGGTCGACGCCGAGGCGGTGGTGGCGCTGGAGGCGGCCGTGGTGGCCAGCTACCCGCGCCTCTCGCACCGCTATTACGCGCTGAAGGCCAAGGTGATGGGCAAGACCCGGCTAGACCACTGGGATCGCAACGCCCCGCTGACCACCACGCCGCCGCGCAAGTATGGCTGGGACGCCGCGCGCGGCATCGTGCTGGAGAGCTTCGACGCGCTGGCGCCGCGCTTCGCCACCACCGCCGCGCGCTTCTTCGACGAGCCGTGGATCGACGCAGCGCCCCGGGCCGGCAAGCAGTCGGGCGCCTATTCCCACCCGGTGACGTCCGAGCGCCACCCTTACGTCTTCCTCAACTACATGGGCGAGCGGCGTGACGTGCTGACCCTGGCCCACGAACTGGGCCACGCGGTGCACCAGACCCTGGCCGCGCCGCAGGGCACCCTCTTGGCCGACACGCCGCTGACCCTGGCCGAGACTGCGTCGATCTTCGGCGAGGGCCTGGTGTTCGAGCGACTGCTCGCCGACGCCAAGGGGCTGGAGCGGCGCGACCTCTTAGCGGGCAAGATCGAGGACGGGCTCAACACGGTGGTGCGCCAGATCGCCTTCCACCGCTTCGAGACGCGGTTTCACCATGCCCGCGCCGCGGGCGAGCTCTCCACCGGCGAGATCGGCGGCATCTGGCTGGAGGTGATGGGCGAGAGCCTGGGGCCGGCCATCCGGCTCAATCCGGGCTACGAGGTCTACTGGTCCTACGTCAGCCACTTCGTCCACTCGCCGTTCTACGTCTACGCCTACGCCTTCGGGAACCTGCTGGTTGAGGCGCTGATGGAGGCGCGCCGGCGCAATCCCCAGGGATTTGCCCCGCTCTACGAGGACCTGCTCGCGGCCGGCGGGGCGCGTACCTATGTGGAGGCCCTAGCGCCCTTCGGCCTCGACCCGCGCGACCCGGCCTTCTGGTCGGCGGGCTGCGCCGGACTGGAGCGGCTGGTGGACGAGTTCGAGGCCCTGGTTTGATGAACGACACTTCGCTCCTCACCCGTGAAACGGGGGAGGTGGCGCGCGGAGCGCGACGGAGGGGGCGTCCCCACGACGCCGGCCGTGCGCCCCCTCCACCAAGCTCCGCATGGTCCCTCTCCCCCGCTGCGCGGTGGAGGAGCGGGCGTGGCTGATCCAGAGCGCGATCGACTGACCGGCCGCGTCGCCCGCTTTGCGCGGGTGGGTGTCGGCATTTCCGGGGCGGCGGCGGCGATCGGGGCCAACTCGCTGTTCGGCGGGGGCGACGCCGACGCGCGCAACGCCCGGGCAATCAAGGAGGCGCTGGGCCACCTCAAAGGCCCGCTGATGAAGATCGCCCAGATGGCGACCACGGTGCCCGACCTGCTGCCACCGGAGCTGGCCCAGGAACTGGCCTCGCTGCAGATGAACGCCCCGCCGATGAGCGCGGCTTTCGTGCGCCGGCGCATGGCCGCCGAGCTGGGGCCGGACTGGCAGGCCAAGTTCGGCAGCTTCGACCTGACGCCCGCCGCCGCCGCCTCGCTCGGCCAGGTGCACCGCGCCACCGCCAAGGACGGCCGCCTGCTGGCGACCAAGCTGCAGTACCCGGACATGCAGAGCGCCGTGGAAAGCGACCTCGCCCAGATGCGCACGGTGATGGCGCTGGGCCGCCAATTCTTCGGCAGCGTCGACACTCGCGAGATCGCCGCCGAGATCAGCGAGCGCATCCGCGAGGAGCTCGACTACGGCCGCGAGGCCAAGGCGATGGCGCTTTACGGGGCCTTCTTCGCCGACCGCGAGGATATCGCGGCGCCCGAGCCGGTGCCCGAGCTGTCCAGCGGCCGGCTGCTGACCATGACCTGGCTCGAAGGCCGCGGCCTGATGGACTTCGCCCTCGCCGACCAGGAGACCCGCAACCGCATCGCCCGCCTCTTGTTCGAGGCCTGGTGGACGCCGCTGATCCGCATCGGCGTCATCCACGGCGACCCGCACCTCGGCAACTACAGCTTCGGCGACGACGCCGCGCGGCTGAACCTGCTCGACTTCGGCTGCATCCGCATCTTCCCGCCCAGCTTCGTCGATGGGGTGCTGAAGCTCTACCGCGCCCTGATCGACGACGACCACGAGGCCCAGGCCGCGGCCTACCGGATCTGGGGCTTCAAGGGACTGAGCCGCGAGCTGATCGACACGCTGAATATTTGGGCCCGCTTCATCTACGGCCCCCTGCTCGAAGACCGCGTGCGCAGCGTGGCCGATGGGGTCAGCGCCAGCGCCTACGGCCGCCGCGAAGCCTTCCAGGTGAAGAAGGCGCTCGACACCCTGGGCCCGGTGACCATCCCGCGCGAGTTCGTCTTCATGGAACGCGCCGCCATCGGCCTCGGCTCAGCCTTCCTGCGCCTGGGCGCGGAGATGAACTGGCGGCGGGTGTTCGAAGCGACGCTGGAAGGCTTCACCGAAGAGGCCCTGGCGGAGCGGCAGGCGGCGGCGCTGAACGCGGTGGGGTTGGCCTAAACCACTCCTCCCTTGCGAAGCGGGGGAGGTGTCACGCGGAGCGTGACGGAGGGGGCGCGCTACCTCGCAGGACTGGCGTGAGCGGACCTTCCGGCAAATCGGGAGAACCCCCTCCGTCGATCTCCGATCGACACCTCCCCCGCTTCGCAAGGGAGGAGCGTCAGCCGCGCACTGCCGTGATCTCCACCCCGGCCGCCGCCGCTTCCGGCGCCAGGGCGGAGGGTTTCTCCACCCGGATGCGGGCGCGGGTCACCTTCGGCTCCTCGAAGCAGGCCTCGGCCAGGTGGTGGGCGAAGGTCTCGACCAGCCCGCGGTGGCCCTCGGCCGCCACACGCCGCGCCTTGGCGGCGATGACCTCGTAGTTGACGGTCTCGGCGAGGTCGCTCCAGTCGGTGACGGCCACGTCGAGCTCGACGTCCATGACCAGCTTCTGGGTGCGGCCCTTCTCGTGCTTGTAGACGCCGATGTGGGCG
>DATAVF010000019.1:0-3456 GCA_036267835.1 Caulobacteraceae bacterium
AGTTGAGTGTCGCAACCCGACCCTACCGAAGATCGCGGATGACCACCGCTGCGCCGCTCGCTCGCTACGGCGCCATGTGGAGGGCGCGCGTCGCGAGCGGCTCCGCTACCGCCGAGCTACACCACCACCTGGGACACGACCCCCTGGAGCGGCTTGGGGAACGCGGCAGGCGCTCCAGGTTCTTCGTGAGAACCCGCGCTCAAGATTCCCAGTTTCGCCGTAGATCACCGTTATTAACGGCGGCCGGATCGCGGCGGCGCTGACGGCCGGACCCTTCGGCATGGCAATTTCATCATCTACGATGTCAAAGACCGCCGCCGGTTTGGAGGCGACTGAAAGAGGCTACTCGGCGCTTGACCTGGCCCTCGCCCAACACTTGCAAGATCGAGTAAGGGGCGTCGAACGGACGGAGGCCAGTCTTTCCAATCGGTTGACTGTGTCAAGGACGACGCGGAGCGTCGCCGCTTGGCGGCCGCCGGAGGCGGTCCTTGACACAGTCAACCGATTGGAATCATGCTCCGCCGTGCGATTGACGCCTCAGCCTGTCCGCCTCATGTCCCCGGCAAGCGTCGCATCCAACCGGAGGAACACGAACGTGGCGTCCGTCGATCGCATCCACGTTGTTGGCGGGTCCGGGTCGGGCACGACGACGCTTGGCCGGGCGCTGGCGGCGCGGACCGGGGCGACGCACCTCGACACCGACGACTTCTATTGGCTGCGCACCCAGCCGCCCTACACCACGTCGCGCCCGGTCGCCGATCGCATCGCCCTGCTGAGCGAGGCGTTCGATGCGTCGCCGCGCTGGGTGCTCTCAGGCTCGATGATGGGCTGGGGCGAGCCGCTGCTGCCACGGATCGAGCTGATCGTCTTCCTCTACACGCCGCCGGACGTGCGCCTGGCGCGGGTGATGGCCCGTGAGCGCGAGCGCTACGGCGCCGACATCGACCCCGGCGGACGGCTGCACGCCCACCACCTGGAGTTCATGGAATATGTGCGCGGCTACGACCGTGACGACTTCCCCGGCCGCAGCCTGAAGCGCCACCGCGCCTGGCTGGCTGCAGCGAGCCGGCCAGTGCTGGAACTCGATGGCGCGCGGGCGGTCGAGGAGGGCGTGGCGGCGGTGCTGGCGTCTAGACCGGACTGAAGCGCCTCTCGTTCCTTCTCCCCTCGCGGGAGAAGGTGTCGCCGTCGGCGACGGTTGAGGGGCCGCGCGATGAAGGCCGAATCACCTCAGAGGCTTATCGGAGACTCCGTGCGGCCCCTCATCCGGCGGTCTCCGACCGCCACCTTCTCCCGCGACGGGAGAAGGATACCGCGCACTCAGCCGTCAGCTCACCGCGTCCATCCGGCTGACGGTCTTGCGCTCGGCCCAGTGGCTGGAGACGTTGCCGGCGAACCAGGGCGGGCGGTCGGCCAGCACTTCGGTTTCCAGCCACAGGCGCTTCAGGTGGCGCACCTGGCCGGTGGCGCGGTCGTCCTCGTAAGGCGTGCGGCCGTGGAGGACGTGGTAGTTGTTGATGAACTGCATGTCGCCTGGCTGGAAGTCCATGGTCAGGCTCCAGGCGCCGCTCTCGGCGGCTGTGTGCAGCCAGTCGAGCGCTTCCAGCGCCGTCGCGGTCAGGCGCGGGGCGTCGGCGTGGCGCTGCGAGGCGCGGATGTAGCCGGCGATCAGACGCACGAAGAGCCGCCCGCCCCACTCGGTGAACACCGGCAGCTGGTACCAGCCGCGCTGGCCGGGCCCCTCCTCGCCGCGCGCGTCGTAAGGCTGCGGCTTGTAGAGCTCGGCCGCGAGGTCGGGCCGCTCGCGCACCATGGCGTTGTGCAGGGCGACCGAGTTGCAGACCGCCGAGAGCCCGCCGGAGACGCCGGTGCGCAGGCAGAGCAGGCCCACCAGGTCCGAGCCGTCGCAGTGGAAGCCGAGGCCGATCTGGCCCAGCTCGTTGCCGCGCGCCGTCGGATCGCCCGGCAGCTTGCCCTGGTCGGTGACGTCGCCCAGCAGGTGGCCGTAGTGGTTCTGCGGCCAGGGCCGGCCGAGGTGGGCGCCGATGCCCCAGTAGGCCATGCAGAGCTCGTCGTTGGACCAGCGCTCGCGCGGCAGGCCGCGGATCAGCACGAAGCCGCGCCCGTCGATCAGCTCGCGCTCGATCGCCTTCAGCCGGGGCGCCAGCGTCGGTAGCGGGAAGTCGGCCTTGCCGATCTCAAGGAAGTCGTCGGTCTTGGCGTAGGCGTGCAGGGTGGCCGCCTCCAGCTCCTCGACCTCGGGCGCCGTCAGCTGCTCGGTCCAGGCGGCCGGGTCGGCGACGTCTTCGGCGCGCCACTCGCAGGCGGCTTCCAGGATACGCGGGACCACGCCGCTCACTCCGCCGCCATCGCCGTCGGCGCGGCCTGGGCGCCGCGCAGCAGCCGACCCGGCAGGGCGTCGGTGGCGACGCCATCGCGGTAGGTGACCTGCCCCGCCACCACGGTGGCCGTGTAGCCACTGGCCCGCTGCAGCAGCCGCTTGCCGCCGGCGGGCAGGTCGTAGGCCACCTGCGGGGCGTGCAGCGTCAGGTTCTCGTAGTCGATGACGTTGAGGTCGGCGCGGTAGCCGGGGGCCAGCACGCCGCGATCGGCGAGGCCGACCGCGCGGGCCGTGTCGCGAGCCTGCATGCGGAAGATCTGCTGCAGCGGCAGACGCGGGCCGCGGGTGCGATCGCGGGTCCAGTAGGTGAGCAGGGTGGTCGGGAAGCTGCCGTCGCAGATGGTGCCGACATGGGCGCCGCCGTCCGAAAGCCCCGGCACCGTGTCCTTGTGGTTCATCATCGCCCGCGCCGGCTCGAGGTTGCCCTCGGTGTAGTTGAGCACGGGCACGTAGATCATCGCGTGGCCGTCGTTCGACACCATGTGGTCGAGCGCTACGATCTCGGGCGCCTTGCCGGTGCACTCGGCGATGGCGGCGATCGAGGTTTCCGGCGTCGGCTCGTAGTCGGGCAGGCCGCCCACGATGTGCATGTTGGACCAGTCGCGCATCCGGCCCCGCACCCGGCCCTCGGGCAGCTGCGTCAGCAGCCGCTCGCGGAACTGCGGATCGCTCAGCAGCGTCACGCGCTCGGCCAGGGGGCGTTTCGCGATCTCCTTGTAGACCGGGTAGGGGCTGAACGGGTTCAGCGTCAGCTCCAGGCCGAAGAGCACGCCCACCGGCCGCGCCGCCACCTGCGCCTTGATCGAGAGGCCGGACGCCACCGCGTCCTCCACCTTGTTCAGCAGCGTCAGGTAGTTGTCGGCCCGCACGGGGCTCTGGATCAGCGAGAACGACATCGGCCGGCCCGAGGCCTCGACCACCCGCCGCAGCATGGCGAACTCAGCCTCTTCGTCGGCGAAATCCGACACCACCTGCAGCACGCCCCGGCCCGCCTCGCGGATGCCGAGGGCGATGCCGGTCAGCTCATCCTCGTGCGCCGTCAGGGTGGCGATCGG
>DATAVF010000020.1:0-17419 GCA_036267835.1 Caulobacteraceae bacterium
TGTCATGTATGGACGGCCCCCCTCCGGCAAGGGTGCGATAGGATATTTTGGCGAGCAGTCTGGAGCGGTCATGTATTCGGCCTTTGATTGCGGTCGAGTTCGATGACCGCTGGCCCCCAAGGGTGACGCGGACCGGATTCCCATCATCCCGACGCGTTGAGACGCGATGACAAAGCGGAGTGTTCCGACCCAGGTCCTGACCATTTCGCCTAGCTTCCTATGGCTCCTTACGGCGTGACGGGCTGGTCGCGGCTTTAGGCTGCCGTGACCGGGGCCCGGTATGCGTACTCCTGCCCCGACCTGAGCATGGCCCAGATGATGCGGGCGGTCTTGGCGGCCTGGGCCACGACGGCGACCTTGACGGGTCTCCTGGCGAGGACGCCGCGGACCCAGGCGGTGTTGGGCTTGGCCTGCGAGGGCGACCTGGCCCTGACGTGCCTGAGCCATGAGCTGGCGCCCAGGACGAGCAGTCGCCTGAGGGCCTGGTCGCCGGCCTTGGTGATGTGTCCGGTGAGCCGGGTCTTGCCGCCGGTGTCGTGGTTCCTGCGGGTCAGGCCGACCCAGGCGGCGAAGTCGCGGCCGGAGTCGAACTGGCTGCCGTCGCCGATGGCGCAGATCACCGCGTGGGCGCTGATCGGGCCGACGCCGGGGACCTTCATCAGCCGCCGGGCCACGGGGCTCTGCCTGATCTGGAAGGTGATGGCGCCATCCAGCTGGCCGATCTCCGCGTCCAGGGCGCGCCATTGCCGAGCCAGGGGCGCCAGGGACACCATCAGCGCCGCCGGGATGGCTGTGTCGCCGGCCTCCACCCGCTGCAGCAGCGCCGTGAAGCCGCCCGCTCCCTTGGCGCCGATCAGCCCCATCTCGTAGAGCAGGCCGCGGATGGCGTTGGCCGCCTGGGTGCGCTGGCGCACCAGCAGGTCCCTGGACCGGTGGATCGCCCGACTGCACTGGCGCTCCACCGACTTGATCGGCACGAAGCTCATGGTCGGCCGGCTCACCGCCTCGCAGGCCGCTTCAGCGTCGCGGGCGTCGTTCTTGCTGCGCCGGACATAGGCCTTCACGTAGGACGCCGGCATCAGCTTCACCTCGTGGCCCAGCCGGGTCAGCTCGCGCGCCCAGTAGTGCGCCGACCCGCACGCCTCCATCCCGATCAGCGCCGGCGGCTGGCGGGCGAAGAACGCCAGCACCTGGCCCCGCCGAAGCTGGCGCTGCACCACCACCTCGCCGGCGGCGCCAACCCCGTGAACCTGGAAAACGCTCTTGGCCAGGTCGATCCCAAATCTGATAACTTGCATGCGGACGGTCTCCTCTGCTGGGTCCTCACACGGCCAGCATGGCACATCGATGCCGTCAGGGGGCCGTCCACCCATCATCCCGGCTGGAGCGCAGCGAGCGCAGCGCAGAGCCGGGATCTCCACCTGGGCGGCCGGACAGAGATCCTGGATAAGTCCGCTGCGCGGCCTTTCCAGGATGACAAGAGCGGGGTCGGCGCGGCCGCCGCCCTACGGCGCGTCGAAGGTCAGCACCAGGACGTCGCGGTGGCCAGGCTCGGCGGGGTCGGTGCGCTGGATCGGGGTGACGCCGTGGGCGACGCGGCGGTCGTCGAGGAAGACGGCGTCGAGCGGCTGCTGCAGGGTGAAGGCGCCCAGGCTGCGGCCGTCCGGAGCATGGATGGTGGTGACGCCGCGCTCGACGTTGACCCGGTCGATCAGCAGCACCAGCACCCATTCGACGCCGTCGCGGTGTACCCCTTCGGGCGTCGGCAACCCCTCGCCCGCCGCCGCTGGCTCGATCCGGAACTGGTGCATCTCGACGTGGCGCGCGGGCCGCGCCTCCAGCGCCCCGAACACCGCGCCGCAAAGGGCGATCAGCTCGGTGGTCACCGGGCTTTCGGCCACCTCGGCGAGGATCGGCTCGAACCAGCGCTGCACGCCGCCGTTGAGCCGGTTGTAGTCGCGGCTCTGGTAGTGCGGCTGGTGCGGCTTGCGGGCCGCGCCGCCCGCCGTCAGCTCGAACACCGCGTGGCGGCGGCGGCGATAGCGGCCGCCGTCGGCCATGTAGTCGTCGGGGCCGAGGTCGTCCCAGCTGGCGGCGAAGGCCGGCCACGCGGCGCGCGCCGGCTCGGTGAGCAGGCGCAGCATCTCGTAGCCGGGCACGACCGCGAAGCCGCCGCGCCCGATCTCAGCGGCCAGCCTGGCGGGGCTTGGGCTCAGGGGCGCGGCGTCGTCCATTCCAAGCCTCGCGTCAGTTCGCGCCTTGCAGCACGCTCACGACCTGCTCGGCCTTGGCGAAGAGAGCCGGATCGACCACCGCGCCGGACGCGGCGGCGTTCTCGTCGAGCTGCTCGGGGCGGCTGGCGCCCACGATCGCAGAGGCCACATTGGGCTCGCGCAGCACCCAGGCGAGGGCAAACTGGCCGAGGGTGAGGCCGGCCTCGGCGGCGATCGGCTTCAGCCGCTGCACGGCCTCCAGCGTCGGCTTCTCCATCCAGCGGGTGATGGCCTGGCTCATCGTGTCGGAGGTGGCGCGGGTGCCGGGAGGCGGCGGCGAATTGGGATCGTACTTGCCGGTGAGCACGCCCTGGGCCAGCGGCGACCAGACGATCTGCGAGACACCGTTGGCGGCGCAGACCGGGATCACCTTCTTCTCCGGACGCCGCCACAGCAGCGAATACTGCGGCTGGCTGGAGACGAAGCGCGCGACGCCCGGCAGGGCGAAGGCCGCCTCGATCTGGTCCGGCGACCATTCGGAGAAGCCGATGTAGCGCACCTTGCCGGCCTGCACGATCTCGGTCAGCGCCTGCATGGTCTCTTCCAGCGGCGTCTCGGGGTCGTAGCGGTGGCACTGGTAGAGGTCGACGTAGTCGGTGCGCAGGCGGCTGAGCGAGGCGTCGATCTGCTTGAACACCTGGGCGCGGGAGAGGCCCTTGTCGGTGTCGCTCATCGGCACGAAGAGCTTGGTGGCCAGGATGTAGCTGTCGCGGGGGCGGTGGGCGAGCTGCTGGCCCAGCACCGTCTCGGCGGCGCCGCGGCCGTAGGCGTTGGCGGTGTCGATGAAGTTGATGCCGAGGTCGAAGGCGCGGTCGGTGCAGGCCTGGGCCTTGTCGGCCTCGATGCCGACCCCGTAGGTCAGCCACGAGCCGAGGGAAATTTCGGAGACCTTCAGGTCGCTGGCGCCGAGTTGGCGGTACTTCATCGGGAAATCCTTGTTGGGGCAATGCGTGAGGAAATGAGGGCCCTGCTCTAAGCGGCGAGCCGGGCGAGCGCAAAGAGTTTGGGTACGCGCCTCGTCTCCCCCCCGAACGGGGCAGGTGTCCTCGAAGAGGACGGAGGGGGCCATGGGCGGCGCAGGCCCCCTTCGGCGCTTCGCGCCCCTTCCCCCGTTCGGGGGGAAGTGATGTTGTTGTGCTCAGTCGTCGAGCGCCAGCAGGGCGAAGCTGGCGAGCCAGTGTTCGCCCATGTAGTGCGCATCGAGGTGCGGCAGGGCTGCGTCGAGGTGCAGATCGGCGGCGGCGTTCAGGCGGTCGGCCAGGGCCGGGGCGGCCCCCGCGAGGTGACGGAAGCACCAGGCGCGGCTGAGGTTAAGGCCGTCGAGGTGGGCGATCTGGCCGTCGGTGCGGTCGCTGACTTCTGCGGGGATGAAGAGCGCGGCGGGCTGGCCCTCCTCCAAATCGGGCAGGAAGATCGAGAGCCAGGCCGGGAACAGGTGTTCGGGCAGGGTCAGGCGCATGCACTCGGCTTCAATCAGGGTCGGCGACAGGAAGTCGGCGCCGCTGGGCTCCAACGGGTGGGCGACCGTATCGTCGCCGTACCAGCGCATCGCCGCGCCCTTCAGCGCCGCGCCGAAGCCGGGGTCGGCGGCGAAGGGGGCATAGGCGTGGGCCAGGGTCAGGGCGAAGGCGGAGTTGCCGTGCATGCCAGTGCGGGTCGGGTAGGTCGCCTTGGGCAGCCAGGCGAGGAGCCGCGCCTCGAACGCCCGCGCCAAGGGCCGCAGCGCCGTGGCCCACGGCGCGTCGTGCGCTTCCAGCTCCGACTGCAGCTTCAAGAGCCAGGCCCAGCCGTACGGCCGCTCGAAACCGCCGGCGCCGGGCCGCGCCAGGTAGGCGACCTCGCCCGCGACCTTGGCCTCGGTGAAAGCGCCGGCCAGCCAGGCGCGCGCATCCGTCGCCGCCGCGATCTGCGGAAACCGCCGCAGCACCCGCGCCAGCAGCCAGTGGCCATGCACGCACGAGTGCCAGTCGAAGCTGCCGTAGAAGATCGGGTGCAGGGCGCGCGGCGTCGCCAGGTCGTGCGGCCCCATCAGCACCTGGTCGAGCTTGTAGGGGAATTCGCGGCCGACGTGGCCGAGCGCCAGGGTGGCGAACTGCTGCGCCAGTTCGGCGGTCATGTTCCGATCCCAGTCCATCCGGTCCCTCTACTTCACCGCGCAAAAAGATCGGTGCTATAGCCCGCGCCTGGGCATTGGTGGGAGCTTACGATGCGTTTCAGCGTTCTGGTCGCCGCGGCGGCGCTCATTCTGGCGGCCCCGGCGGCCACGCTGGCTCAGGACAGCGGCCCCGACGCCGGCATGGCGGCCGAGAACCGTGCAGGCCCGCCCGCGCACCACCCCGAGGCGACCGCCGCGACCGACTCGATGGCCCAGGGCGGCGGGGCGGGCGAGCGCGTCGACTCGGGCTGCGACGAGCATGCCGGCGGGGCGCCGACCGCGCAGGCCGGCGAACAGGGCGCAGGTCCGCGCGGCGATCCGCGCGCCGACCGCGCCCGTTGCCGCAAGCTCACCGACGCCGACATCGTCACCGCCCCGATCAACGAGGTGCGCGCGGTCACCCATCACACCGCCACCATCGGCGGCAAGCCGGTCGCCTACACCGCCACCGCCGGCACCATCACCATCCGCGACGACGACGGCAAGCCGACGGCCAGCATGTTCTACGTCGCCTACACCACCGGCGACGCGCACCGCCCGGTGACCTTCTTCTACAACGGCGGCCCCGGCTCCTCGACCGTGTGGCTGCACATGGGCTCGCTCGGCCCCGTCCGTGTCCTGACGGACAGTCCCGAGGCCACCCACAATGCGCCCTACAGCATCGTCAACAACGACGACTCCCTGCTCGACAAGTCCGACCTGGTGTTCCTCGACGCGGTGGGCGCCGGCTTCTCACGCCCGCTCGGCGACACCAAGCTGGCCGCGTTCTGGGGCACCGATCCGGACATCGACGCCTTCGCCCGCGGCATCGAGCGCTGGCTGACCATCAACCAGCGCTGGAACGCGCCCAAGTTCCTGTTCGGCGAAAGCTACGGCACCACGCGCTCGGCGGGGCTGTCGTACCGGCTGCAGCAGGACGGGGCCCAGCTGAACGGGGTGATGCTGCTGTCGTCGATCCTCAACTATGGCCGCCGCCAGCCCGGCTTCGACCAGGAGATGGTCAACTACCTGCCGAGCTACGCCGCTGCGGCCGCCTATCACCACAAGACGAACGCGCCGGCCGACATGACGGCCTATCTGACCGAGGTGCGCGCCTTCGCTCGCGGCCCTTACGCCGAGGCGTTGTCCCAGGGTCAGAGCCTCCCGGACGCCGAGCGCCAAGCCATCGCGCAGAAGCTCTCCGGCTACATCGGCATTCCGGTCGACTACATCCTGGCCGCCGACCTGCGGATCGGCCCCAGCCGCTTCCGCAAGGAACTGCTGCGCGACCAGCGTTTGACGCTGGGCCGCTATGACGACCGCTTCACGGGCGAGGACGTCGACGCCGCCGGGGAGAACCCGGAGTACGACCCGTCCGACACCGGCATGAGCGGGGCCTTCGTGTCGGCCTTCCACGACTACCTGGCGCACGAGCTGAACTTCCAGACCGACCTCGCCTACCGGCCGACCTACTATGCGTCCGGCGTGCGCTGGGACTTCAACCACCGCGCGGAGGATCTGGGCAACGGCGGCGGCAGCAATGAGGCCGACGTGGCGCTCGACCTGTCGCAGGCCATGCGCGAGAACCCGCACCTGCTGCTCTATTCGCTGAACGGGCTCTACGACCTGGCGACGCCGTTCTTCGGCACCGAGTACGACCTCAACCACATGCAGCTGGACCCCAAGCTGCACGCCAACGTCCGCTTCGCCTACTACCCCTCCGGCCACATGGTCTACCTCAACCCCGCCGCCCTCCACGCGATGAAGACCGACCTGGCGCGGTTCTACGACGAGGCGGCGCCGGCGCACTGAGCGCGGCATCTCTTCCCCCGAACGGGGGAAGTGGCGCGTAGCGCCGAAGGGGGCCCCGGGCGCCGTAGGCCCCCTCCGTCCTCTTCGAGGACACCTCCCCCGTTCGGGGGAGGAGATGCGCCTTTCTTAGAAGCTCTCCCCAACCATCGCTTCGCTCTTCGCCCAGAGCGCCTTGGCGTGGTCGCCGTCGAGCGCGTAAGGCCTGACGCCGGAGCGCATGGGGTTGTCGCTGTCGACGACCTCGGCCACGTGGCAGTCTTCGCAGAAGCGGGCGGCGACCGCGTCCGCCGGAGCGACGAAGCCGGCCCAGACCGAGGTCGCCGCGCCCTGCGGGATGGTCTTCCACTCGAAGCTGGCGGCGCCCTCGCCGGCGGCCTTCGCCGCGGCGGCGATGCTGTCGATCATCTGCTGGATCGTCTCGGGGGTCATGTGGCGGCCGAGCTCGGTCTGGATGCCGCCCGGGTGCACTGCGGTGGCGCGCACGCCGCGGGCCTTGTGGCGGCGGTCGAACTCGACGGCGAACAGCACATTGGCGGTCTTCGAGCGGCCGTAGGCGTCGAAGGGCGTGTAGGCCGTGTGCTCGAAGCCCGGGTCCTCGAGGTTCACGTCCGAGAAGCGGTGGCCGGACGAGGACAGGTTCACCAGCCGGCCGCCGTCCTTCAGCAGCCCCGCGATGCGGTTCACGAACACGAAGTGGCCGAGGTGGTTGGTGCCGAACTGGGTCTCGAAGCCGTCCTTGGTGTGACCGAAGGGGGTGGCCATGACGCCGGCGTTGCAGATGATCACGTCGAAGGGTTTGCCGGCCGCGTTCAGCTTGTCGGCGCAGGCGCGGACGCTGGCGAGGTCGGCGAGGTCCAGCTCGATCAGTTCGAGCGAGCCCCCGTTCTTCGCGTCGGCGCGCACCTGCTCGGTCGCGGTCTTTGCCTTGGCGAGGTCGCGCGCGGCGCCGACCACCGTGGCGCCGTGCGACGCCAGCACCCGCGCGGTCTCCACGCCGAGGCCGGCCGAGACGCCGGTGACAAGAATGCGCTGGCCGGAGAGATCGACGCCCTCCAGCACTTCGTCGGTGGTCGATTTGGCTCCGAAAGTCATGTTGGGCTCCGTGGAAATAAGGGGATCGGGTTGACGGCGCGGCCGACGCAATGAGAAAGTGGAGGCTGCCTCCGGAAATATGCGGAGGAAGCCTCCGCTTTGCAAGGGCATTTGTACGAAGTCGATGGACGACGCCGCGCCCGACCTGGCCCGCAAGCCCCGCGCCGACAGCTTACGCAACCGCGAGCAGCTGATGGCGGCAGCCAAGGCGGCCTTCACTGAGCGCGGCGCCGACGCCCCGCTGGAGGAGATCGCGCGCCGGGCCGGCGTCGGCATCGGCACCCTCTATCGCCACTTCCCGACCCGCGAGGCGCTGTTGGCCGCCGTCTACCGCCGCGAGGTCCAACAGCTTTCCGCCGCCGCCGACCGCCTGCTGGCTGAGCTTCCAGCGGGCGAGGCGCTGGAGGCCTGGCTGCACCAGCTGGTCGACTACATGGCCACCAAGCGGGTGATCGCGCCTGCCCTGCAGGCCTCGCCCGGCGAAGGCTCGGCCGCCTACGCCTCGGGCGCGTCTGCGATCACCGGCGCGATGCACCGGCTGGCCAGCGCCGCCATCGCCAGCGGCGACATCCGCGGCGACCTGACCTCCGACGACTTCCTGCGCCTGATGTCCGGCCTCAGCTTCGGCTACGACCGCCCCGACTGGGCCCCTAGCGCGCGGCGCCTGATCGGCGTGCTCCTGGCGGGCCTGCGAGCGCGCTAGCGCTTCCCGGCCAGCGCCTCCGCCAGCCCCGGCGCGAACTCCGCCCCGTGGGGGACAGTGATCGACGAGCCTTCGAGGGCCGTCCCGTAAGCCTCCGCCCGGCCGCCGAGGGTGGCGGCGAGGAAGTGTTCGGTGGCGGCGTAGAAGGCGAGGCTGTTTTCCGGGCGGGCGAAGCCGTGGCCCTCGTCGGGGAAGAGGATGTAGGTCACCGGGATCGACTTGGCCTGCATCGCCTCCACGATCTGGTCGGACTCGGCTTGCTTGACCCGCGGGTCGTTGGCCCCCTGCCCGATCAGCAGCGGGCGCACGATGGCGTCGGCTTTGGTGAGCGGCGAACGTTCCTGCAGCAGCGCCCGGCCCTCGGGCGTCGAGGGATCGCCCATGCGCTTGTAGAGCTGGATGCGCATCGCCTCCCAGTAGCTGGGGATGGTGCCGAGCAGGGTCTCCAGGTTCACCGGCCCGACGATGTCGACGCCGCAGGCGAACACCTCGGGCGTGAAGGCGAGGCCCGCCAGCACGCAATAGCCGCCGTAGGACCCGCCCAGGATGCCGACCTTGTCGGCCGTGGTGACGCCCGCCTCGATCGCCCACTGCACGGCGTCGATCAGGTCGTTGTGCATCGTGCCGCCCCATTCGAGGTAGCCGGCCGCGAGCAGCCGCTTGCCGAAACCGACCGAGCCGCGGAAGTTGGGCGACAGCACCGCATAGCCGCGGTTGGCCAGGAACTGGTGCAGGGCGTTGGAGCCGTAGCGGTCGCGCGCCCAGGGCCCGCCGTGCGGCACCAGCACCATCGGCACGGGCGCGGTTGGCCGGCCGGTCCGATCCGGGTCGGCGCCCGGCGGCAGCGTCAGGTAGGAGACCTGGACCAGGCCGTCGCGCGAGACGATCTCGACCGGATGCATGGCGGCCAGCGGCGCGCCTTCCAGCTCCGGGCGCGAGACGAACATCAGGGTCAGGCTGCGGGCCGCTCGGTCGTAGAGCCAGGTCGCGGCGGGGGCGCTGACCGGATCGAAGCTCACCACCCAGAAGTCGTCGGCGTGGGTGCGCGACTCGATGACGATCTCGCCCTTCAGCTGCGCCTGCAGGAAGGCGAGATCGGCCGTCACGGCGTCGCCGACCGGCGTCCACTCGGTCTTCAGATAGGTCGAGGCGTAGGCCTCGATCTGGCCGGTTCCGGGGTTGAAAAGCGCGCCCTCGATGTCGGCGCGCGGGTCTTCGCCGACCACGGTGCGGGCGCCGGTGGCGACGTCCTCGGCGATCAGGGCGGCGGTGTCGCGGCCGCGGGCGTCGGTCCAGTAGAGGGTCTTGACGTCGGCGGTGTAGCGCATCGAGTGGGTCGAGGACGCGTCATCGAGGCTGATGCGCTCGAAGGGCTCGGCGGCGACGGCGCCGTTCTCGATGCTGAAAAGCTCGACGCCGCCGTCGCGGGTCGGCCGCGAGCCGGCGCGCAGGGTGAGCTGCTGGTCAATCAGGAACGAGGCGAAGCCGTCGTTGCGGAACACCAGGCTGAGGGCGCCCGTGGCGACGTCGAGCACATGCACGTCGTGCCAGCGCGCATCGCGATTGTTGATGCCGACCAGGATGCGGCCGGGCACGTCGGGGCTGACCTTCAGCACCTGGACTTGCGTCTTCTCGAACGGCGTCAGCGCCCGCACCTCGCCGCCCTCCGGCGCGACGCCGTAGAGGCGGAAGTTCTCGTCGCCGCCATGGTCGTTGACGAAGAGCACCGTCGAGCTGTCCGCCGACCAGAAGTACGAGCGGATCGGCCGCGTCTTCTCCTCGGTCAGCGCCCGCGCCTGCGCTGGATCGGCGCGCGGCGCGACCCACACGTTCAGCACCCCGTCCCGCGGCGCCAGCCACGACAGCCACCGCCCATCCGGACTGATCCGCCCGCCGACGCGCGTCGGATTGCCGAAGATCTTGGCCCGCTCGATCAGCGGCGTTTCGGTCAGCATGGGGCGGTTTCCTCCTGGTCAGGCCCACCATAAGCTCCCCTCCCCCTTGAGGGGAGGGGTCGGGGGTGGGGGTCTCTCCGAGAGGTCGCGCCAGTGCAGGTGGCAGGTGGTCCGCGCCCTCTTCGGCGACAGACCCCCACCCCCAACCCCTCCCCTCAAGGGGGAGGGGAGTCTTCCCCAACGCCGGAAACTGCCTTACTCGCCGGCCATGCCCATTTCCCCCGCCGCCGAGGCCGCGCGCCGGCGCACCTTTGCCATCATCAGTCACCCGGACGCCGGCAAGACCACGCTGACCGAGCACCTGCTGCTGGCGGCGGGCGCGATCCGGGCGGCCGGGGCGGTGCGGGCGCGGGGCGAGCAGCGGCGCACCCGCTCCGACTGGATGAAAATCGAGCGCGAGCGCGGCATCTCGGTCTCGGCCAGCGCCATGACCTTCGACTTCGAGGGGTTGATGTTCAACCTGCTCGACACCCCCGGCCACGAGGACTTCTCGGAGGATACCTACCGCACCCTGACCGCCGCCGACGCCGCGGTGATGGTGCTGGACGCGGCCAAGGGCATCGAGCCGCAGACCCTGAAGCTGTTCGAGGTCTGCCGGCTGCGCGACATCCCGATCGTCACCTTCATCAACAAGATGGACCGCGAGGCGCAGGACCCCTTCGCCCTCCTGGACGAGATCGGCTCGAAGCTGGCGCTGGACCCGGCCCCGCTCTACTGGCCCGCCGGCTCGGGCAGCCGCTTCAAGGGCGTGCTCGACCTGCGCAGCCAGCGCTTCCTGCCCTACGAGCGCCATGCCGACGTGCAGCCGGAGGCCATCGCCCTGAAGTCCAACGCCATCGTCCAGCGGCTCGATCCGGACGAGCAGGGCGAGCTGGAGGAAGGCGCGATGCTGGTCAGCGAGGCCTCAAAGCCGTTCGACCCGGAGAGCTTCCTCGAAGGCCACATGACGCCGGTGTTCTTCGGCTCGGCGCTGCGCCACTTCGGCGTCAACCAGTTGCTCGAGGGCCTGGGCGCCTACGCGCCGCCGCCGCAGCCCGTGGCCGCCCGCCGCGCCGGGGCCGAAACCCACGTGGCGCCGGGCGATCCGGAAGTATCGGGCTTCATCTTCAAGGTGCAGGCCAATATCGATCCCGGCCATCGCGACCGCATCGCCTTCCTGCGGCTCACTTCCGGGCGCTTCAACCGCGGCATGAAGCTGAAGGTCGAGAACACCGGCCGCCAGCTCAGCGTCAACTCGCCGGTGCTGTTCTTCGCGTCCGAGCGCGAGCTGGCCGAGGAAGCCTTCGCCGGCGACGTGATCGGCATCCCCAACCACGGCGTGCTGCGCGTCGGCGACAGCCTCTCGGAGAGCGGCACGGTGCGCTTCGCCGGCCTGCCCAACTTCGCGCCGGAAATCCTGCGCCGGGTGCGGGTGAAGGACCCGCTGAAGGCCAAGCACCTGAAGCGGGCGCTCGAGGGCCTGGCCGAAGAGGGCGTGACCCAGCTCTTTCGCCCGCAGTTCGGCGCCGACTTCATCGTGGGCGCGGTCGGCCAGCTGCAGTTCGAGGTGATGGCCGACCGGCTGGCCAACGAGTTCAACCTCGACGTCATGTTCGAAGCCGCGCCCTTCGCCGAGGCCCGCTGGCTCGCCGGCGCCCGGGCCGACGTCGAGGATTTCGCCGACACCCATCGCTCCGCCATGGCCGCGGACATCGACCAGGCGCCGGTGTTCCTGGCCAAGTCGGCCTGGGAGATCGGTTACGTCACCGAGCGCTTCCCCAAGCTGACGTTCGAGCGGACCAAGGAGCGGGCTTAAGCCACACCGGCAAGGGGTTATGACCGGCTCCGAATTGCTCTAAACCCCGCCCTCCGATGACCGACCCCTCCCACATCCGCAACTTCGCCATCGTCGCCCACATCGACCATGGCAAATCCACGCTCTCCGATCGCCTGATCCAGGAGACCGGCACCCTCACGGCGCGCGAGATGAAGGAGCAGGTGCTCGACTCCATGGAGCTGGAGCGCGAGCGCGGCATCACGATCAAGGCCCAGACCGTGCGCCTGGAATACCGGGCCGACGACGGCGAGGACTACATCCTCAACCTGATGGACACCCCCGGCCACGTCGACTTCGCCTACGAGGTCAGCCGCAGCCTAGCCGCCTGCGAGGGCTCGATCCTGGTGGTGGACGCCAGCCAAGGCGTCGAGGCCCAGACCCTGGCCAACGTCTACCAGGCCATCGACCACGACCACGAGATCGTGCCGGTGCTCAACAAGGTCGACCTGCCCGCCGCCGAGCCGGCCCGGGTGCGCCAGCAGATCGAGGACGTGATCGGCCTCGACGCGTCGGGCGCCGTGGAATGCTCGGCCAAGACCGGCCTTGGCATCCACGACGTGCTGCAAGCTATCGTGACGCGCCTCCCCGCCCCCAAGGGCGACGCCGATGCGCCGCTGAAGGCCCTGCTGGTCGACGCCTGGTACGACGCCTACCTCGGCGTGGTGGTGCTGGTGCGGGTCTTCGACGGCCGCCTGAAGGTGGGCCAGCAGGTGCGCATGATGCAGCGCGGCTCGACCCACAAGATCGACCGCCTGGGCGTTTTCAAGCCGGCCCGCGTCGACGCCGACAGCCTCGGCCCCGGCGAGGTCGGCTTCATCACCGCCCAGATCAAGGAAGTGGCCGACGCCGCCGTCGGCGACACCATCACCGAGGAGCGCCGCCAGACCGCCGCGGCCCTGCCGGGCTTCAAGCCGGTGCAGCCGGTGGTGTTCTGCGGCCTCTTCCCGGTCGACGCGGCCGACTTCGAGGACCTGCGCGCCGCCGTCGGCCGCCTGCGCCTCAACGACGCCAGCTTCACCTACGAGATGGAGACCAGCGCCGCGCTCGGCTTCGGCTTCCGCTGCGGCTTCCTGGGCCTATTGCACCTGGAGATCATCCAGGAGCGGCTGACGCGCGAGTTCAACCTCGACCTGATCGCCACCGCCCCCAGCGTGATCTACCACATCGGCCTGATCGACGGCTCAACGGTTGAGCTGCACAACCCGGCCGACATGCCCGATCCGATCAAGATCGAGACCATCGCCGAGCCCTGGATCCGCGCCACCATCTTCACCCCCGACGAATACCTGGGCGCGGTGATCAAGCTCTGCCAGGACCGCCGCGGCGAACAGCGCGAGCTTTCCTACGTGGGCAGCCGCGCCATGGTGATCTACGATCTGCCGCTCAACGAGGTGGTGTTCGACTTCTACGACCGCCTGAAGAGCGTCTCCAAGGGCTACGCCAGCTTCGACTACGTGATCGACACCTACCGCACCGGCGACCTCGTAAAGATGCAGGTGCTGGTCAACGCCGAACCCGTCGACGCCCTCTCCATGCTGGTCCACCGCACCAGAGCCGAAGCCCGCGGCCGCGGCATGGTGGAAAAGATGAAGGAGCTGATCCCCCCCCACCTCTTCCAGATCCCGATCCAGGCCGCCATCGGGGGGCGGATCATCGCCCGGGAAACGGTGCGGGCTTTGCGCAAGGACGTCACCGCCAAATGCTATGGCGGCGACATCACCCGCAAGCGCAAGCTGCTGGACAAGCAGAAAGAAGGGAAGAAGCGGATGCGCCAGTTCGGGAAGGTGGACATCCCGCAGGAGGCCTTCATCGCGGCGCTGAAGATGGATGCGGACTAGGGAGGCCAAACGTGCTCTATCCAGCACGCCGATACCGCAACGCGCTACCCCAAAGCTACGAGCCACCGACCGACCATGCCGTTTCGCCCTAAAAGACCACCAGAAGAAGTATTCACTCCGCGTGCCGCCGTAATTAACGAACGGATGTACGTCACGCGTCCTCGCCTTGAAGAGCGGTTATCCGAGGCATTGAAGTCGACAAAGTACATCGTGATCCATGGGGAGAGCGGAAACGGGAAAACTTGGCTGTATAGGAAGGTATGCAAGGGCCAAAGAGTCTATGCAGAGACGTTAAATCTTGGGGCCGCCGCTGCGCGAGGATCGCTTTCAGCGGCTTTCGAGGAAAAGCTGGGAGAATTCGGCGAGGGCGCACAAGATACGACGTCTACCAGAGCCGGAGCTGGACTTAAAGTATCAGGCATCGGCGTTGATGGAGACAAGATCACCACTTCCAAGCTTGCTCAGAAAAGTTCATTCGCCGCGCTCCTCGCGGCCGTGCGGAGACGGGCCGGCTCCAGGAAAGCCGTTCTCGTCCTGGATAATTTTGAGCAAATCGTTGATCAACCCAGCATCTTACGCGAACTTGCGAGCGTTATACTTTCGGCCGACGACGAGTATATTAGTAAGATGGGCGTTAAGCTTCTGTTAGTAGGCGTCCCGGGGGACATAAAATCACTGATCTCGAACGTCTCAAACGCTTCTACTATCGCAAACCGGCTCACTGAGATCCCCGAGGTTGAGCGGATGACGCAGCCCGAGGCAGTTGATCTAATGAAGCGCGGGCTTGAGACAGAAATAGGCCTGAAGTTGGAAATCGATTCCGACGCGTTCTATAAAGACATGTGCTGGAAATCGGATAGAATTGCCCAACACATTCATGAGATAAGTTTGAAGATAGCGAACGAAGCAGTGAGGACCAACGGCAGGATCGACGCCGGCGTTGTCGAACGTGCCGACAAGAATTGGCTGGAGGAATCACTGTCATCGGATTGGGCGATCATCGAAGCTTCAATGAACGCACGGGAGACGCGTGCGGGCCGCAAGAATCAAGTAATCTATGCACTCGGTCGCTGCGACAAAGAAGATTTCAAATACACCGATATAGAGAAGTTGGGTCGCAGTGAGTTTCCGAAAAATACAAAAGAGGTCACGCTCAACGTAAATCAGGCAATGACTTCGCTTGAGCAAGCCGAGAACGCGATCGTACGACGGACGACGAAGGGCGACGCTTACCGATTCGTCTCTCCGAAGCTAAGGATGGCCATACGCGCTGGGCTTCGAAAGACGAAACAGGAGACGGTCGAAAAAGCCTTCTACCACTGAGCGCAAAGGGCTCCCGCGCGAAGCAGGTGAGATGGGAAAGGATGTCTTCTTCTTTCTGATCCGCTTGAGGCGAGCGTCCGGCTACGCTGCGCTTCTGACCCTTAAACGATGGCTGACTTCCCACCCCCGGCACGCCAGCAGCACCGTCTTCGGCACCGCCTTCCCGCCGTTCGAGTAGTAGGCCACCATCCGGCGGGACAGGCCCAGCGCCTCGGCGGCGGCGGTGAGGGAGAGGCCGTGGCGCAGGCGCCAGTCCAGGAAGGCGCGGGCGTCTTCGCGGCGGGTGGCCGAGAGGGTCTCCAGCCACAGGCTGTCGGCGCCGGCCTCGGCCCCGCTCGGCCACACGAGGCTGTGTCCCCAGTCCCCGAGTTGGGCGCGGGCGAACTCGGCCGGATCGCGCAGCGCCGCGCTTGATTGCAATATCGCGGGTAATATCTATCTTTAGGCGCGTGCGGTTCGTTCTGGACACGGCGACGATGGTGGCGGCGATCCGCAGCAATGCCGGCGCGTCCAATCGGTTGCTGGTGCGGGCGCTGGAGCGGAGCCTGGTCATGCTGGTCTCGACGCCATTGCTGATCGAATACGAAGCGGTGATGACGCGCGCCGAGCACCTCGCCGCGTCCGGTCTTACGGCAAGCGACGTCGGTAACATCCTCGATGCGGTCGCCTCTGTCGCCGAGCCCGTTCGGCTGGCGTTCCATTGGCGGCCGACTTTGCGCGACCCCGATGATGACATGGTGCTGGAAACCGCCGTCAACGGCCGCGCCGACGCCATCGTCACCCTGAACCTGCGCGACTTCGTTGGCGCGACGCAGGGGTTCGGAGTGGAAGTCCTGGCGCCTGGAAAGGCGCTCGCCAAACTGGAGGCCCGTTCATGAGGAAGAGTAATTTCGCGCTTCGCCTGCAGCCGGCGTTGCTCGACGAGGCGCGCAAGCTGGCCGAGTCGGAGGGGGTGGCGCTGAACCAGTTGATCAACGTCGCGGTGGCGGAGAAGCTGTCAGCGCTGCGGACCGAGGCGTATTTCGCCGAGCGGGCTGGGCGCGCCGATCTCGGGAAGGCGATCCGCACGCTGAAGGGTGCGGGACGTGGGGCGGCGCCGATGAAGGGCGATGAACTCGTCGCGGGCGACTGATCGAAGCTCGCTTTGCTTGCCGGCGCTTGCGAAGGCCGTGGGCATCCATTTTTACCACGGAAAACACGGAGAACACGGAAAAGAGCGGAGGGCGTTTCCGTGTTCTCCGTGTTTTCCGTGGTGGACCTTTACTGCGCCTGCGGCGCGCGCCTCCCCTGCGAGATTGGCGCCCCTGCAACTGCTGCCTGCCTGGGTTCCGGCGTTCGCCGGAATGAGCGGGTGGGGGGGTGCGTGGGGGTAGGTCAGGCCCGCGTGGCTCGCCAGGAGCGGTAGGTGCGCAGGCCATGGGCGAGCAGGCCCGGGGTGCGGGCGGCGGCGAAGTCGAGGATCAAGCGGCGCAGGGCGGGTTCGGCGACCAGGGGGGCGGCGCGGGCGGCGCGGAACCAGCGGGCGGTGCGCTCTCTCTGCTCCTTCCAGGCCTCGGCCTGGGCGGTGACCAGGAGCGGGAAGACGATCACCTGCACGGCGGCGGAGCGCTCGTCCTTCAGGCCCTTCTCGTAGTGGTAGGAGCCGATCGGGTGGGCCTCGATCTCGCCGGTGACGCCGGCCTCCTCCGCCGCCTCCAGCGCCGCGGCGTCCTGGGCTTTCAGCCCCTGCATCGGCCAGCCCTTGGGGATCACCCAGCGGCGGGTGCCGCGCGAAGTGATCAGCAGCACCTGCACCTGCCGCGCCTCGATGCGGTACGGCAGGGCCGCGTACTGGATGCCGGTGGTTCTGGCGGCCTTCATTTGAACAGCATACCACCGGCGAAGTAGCAGGCTGCGGCGATCAGGCCGGCCATCGGCATGGTGATCACCCAGGCGACGACGATGCCGCGCGCCACGCCCCAGCGCACGGCCGAGGTGCGCCGCGCCGCGCCGACGCCCACCACCGCGCCGGTGATGGTGTGGGTGGTCGAGACCGGCACGCCCACATAGGTGGCGGTGAAGAGGGTGATGGCGCCGCCCGCCTCGGCGCAAAAGCCCTGCATCGGCGAGAGCCGCGTCACCCGCGAGCCCAGGGTGTGCACGATGCGCCAGCCGCCCATCAGCGTGCCCAGCGCCATCGCGGTCTGACAGCTCAGCACCACCCAGAGCGGCACGGCGAAGTCTCCATGCTTGCCGCCGTGCGCGAAGAGCAAGACGGCGATGATGCCCATGGTCTTCTGCGCGTCGTTGCCGCCGTGGCCCAGCGAATAGAGCGAGGCCGAGACGAATTGCGCCGAGCGGAAGAAGCGGTCGACCGCCGCCGGCCGCGTCCGCACGAAGATCCACGATACCGCCAGCACCAGGACCAAGGCGAGCGCGAAACCCATCGCCGGCGAGGCGACGATGCCGGCCGCGGTCTTGGCGACGCCGTCGA
>DATAVF010000021.1:0-23370 GCA_036267835.1 Caulobacteraceae bacterium
GCAGCACGCCCGCCACGCGCCTCCCCGCCGGCCTCGTCGGCAAGAGCTGCCGCACCGGCCCCAACATCGTGGTCCTGCGCTCCAACACCCCGATCCACATCGGCCTGCCGCGCTTCATCGTCTCGATGCCGGCGGAGTAGCCGGCGCGGTTCAGCCCTTCAGCGGCAGCGCCAGCCGGATGTGCAGCTCCTTCAGCTGCTTGTCGGTCGGCGGCGCGGGGGCGTTCATCATCAGGTCCTGGGCCTGCTGGTTCAGCGGGAAGGCGATCACTTCGCGGATGTTCTCCGCGCCGGCCAGCAGCATGACGATGCGGTCGATGCCGGGCGCCATGCCGGCGTGCGGCGGGGCGCCATAGCGGAAGGCGTTGAGCATGCCGCCAAACTGCCGCTCCACCTCGCCCGCGGAATAGCCGGCGATCTCGAACGCCTTGACCATGATCTCCGGCCGGTGGTTCCGCACCGCGCCCGAGCACAGCTCAACGCCGTTGACGACGATGTCGTACTGGTAAGCCAGGATCTCGAGCGGATCCTTGCTGTTCAGCGCCTCCAGCTCGCCTTGCGGCATCGAGAACGGGTTGTGCGAGAAGTCGACGTGGTTGGACTCCTCGTTGAGCTCGAACATCGGGAAGTCGACGATCCAGCAGAAGTCGAACCGGTCCTTGGCGACGAGGTCGAGCTCGGTCCCTACCTTGGTGCGCGCCAGGCCGGCGAACTTGTAGAAGACCGATGGATCACCGGCCATGAAGAAGGCCGCGTCGCCGACGCCGAGGCCCAGCTGAGCGCGGATCGCTTCGGCGCGTTCGGGGCCGATGTTGCGGGCGATCGGGCCCGCGCCCTCAATGCCGCCGCCGTGCTCGCCCTCGCGCCAGAAGATGTAGCCAAGGCCGGGCTGGCCCTCGCCTTGCGCCCAGCCGTTCATCCGGTCAGCGAAGGCGCGCGAGCCGCCGCCGGGCGCCGGCAGGGCCCAGACCGCATGCTTCGGTCTTTCAGCCAAGATACGCGCGAAGAGGCCAAAGCCGCCGTCACGGAAATGCTCGCTGACGTCCTGCATGATCAGCGGGTTGCGCAGATCCGGCTTGTCGGTGCCGTACTTGGCGATCGCGTCGCGAAAGGCGATGCGCGGGAACGGATGGGGCGTCACCGCCCTGCCCTCGGCGAACTCCTCGAAGAGGCCGTACAGGATCGGCTCCATGGTGGAGAACACGTCTTCCTGGGTCGCGAAGCTCATCTCCAGATCGAGCTGGTAGAATTCGCCCGGCGAGCGGTCGGCCCGCGCGTCCTCGTCGCGGAAACAAGGGGCGATCTGGAAGTAGCGGTCGAAGCCAGCGACCATCAGCAGCTGCTTGAACTGCTGCGGGGCCTGCGGCAGGGCGTAGAACGTCCCCGGATGGATGCGCGACGGGACCAGATAGTCGCGCGCGCCCTCCGGCGACGAGGCGGTCAGCACCGGCGTCTGGAACTCGGTGAAGCCGCCGCCGACCATGCGGCGGCGGATCGAATCGATCACCTTCGAGCGCAACACGATGTTGCGGTGCAGCTTCTCGCGGCGCAGGTCGAGGTAGCGGTACTTCAGCCGGATATCTTCCGGATAGTCCGGCTCGCCGAACACCGGCAACGGCAGCTCGGCCGCCTCGGAGAGGGCCTCGGCGGCGCGGACCCGCACCTCGATCTCGCCGGTGGCGAGGCCCGGGTTAATGGTGTCGCCGGTGCGCGCCACCACCTCGCCATCGATGCGCACGACGCTCTCGGCGCGCAGCCGCTCCAGCACGTCGAAGCCCGGATCGCCCGGGTGGGCGACCAGCTGGGTCAGCCCATAGTGGTCGCGCATGTCGAGGAAAAGCAGCCCGCCGTGGTCGCGCTTGCGGTGCACCCAGCCCGACAGGCGCACATTAGCGCCCACGTCCGCGGACCGGAGGGCGCCGCAAGTGTGGGTGCGATAGGCGTGCATGATTGGTCTCTGAAGGGCCGATTTTGGGAGGCGCGGAAAGGCGCATGAGCCTTCGCCGGTGTCAAGGAAATCGCTCCTCCCCCGTGTAGCGCCAGCGAAACGGGGGAGGAGCGTCCTCGTCAGTCAGCGACTTCCGTCACCAGGCCCGCGCCGACGGTCTTGCCGCCTTCGCGGATGGCGAAGCGGACGCCCGCCTCGATGCCGACCGGCTTATTCAGCTCGAAGCTGATCTCGGCCTGGTCGCCCGGGCGTACGCTGCCGCCCTCGCCGTCCAGCAGGATCACCCCGGTAACGTCGGTGACCCCGAAGAACAGCTGCGGCCGGTAGCCGCTGGCGAAGGGCGTGTGGCGCCCACCCTCGTCCGCGGTGAGGACGAAGATCTGCGCCCGGCCCTTGGTGTGCGCGGCGATGGCGCCCGGCGCGCTCAGCACCTGGCCGCGCTGGACGTCGTCGCGCTTCAGGCCGCGCAGCAAGAGGCCGACGTTCATGCCGGCCCGGGCCTCCGGAATGTTCTTCCGGAAGGCCTGCGTGCCGGTCACGATGACCTCGGCCCCGGCGTTGTCGAGGCCGACGATCTCCATCGCGTCGCCCACCTTGACCACGCCGCGCTCGACGCGGCCCGACACCACCGTGCCGCGGCCCGGGATGGTGTGCACCCCTTCGATCGGCATCAGAAACGGGCTCTCGAAGTCCCGCACCGGATCGGGGATCGAAGCGTCGAGCGCCGCCACCAGATCGACGATGGTTCGCACGTCCGCATCGTCCAGGTCGCCCCGGCGCACGGCCTCGGCCGCCTTCAGCGCGCTGCCGAAGACGAAGGTCGTGTCCGGGTAGCCCTGGTCGGCCAGGAGCGCGCCGATCTCGAGCTGGATCAACTCGCGCATGTCGGCCCGCTCGGACGGGTCCAGCATGTCCATCTTGTTCACGTAGACGACCATGTGGCGGACATTGACCTGACGGGCGAGCAGCACATGCTCGATGGTCTGCTTGGCCGCGCCCTTGGTGGCGTCGACCAGCAGGATCGCGCCATCCATCTGCGAGGCGCCCGTGATCATGTTCTTCACGTAGTCGGCGTGGCCGGGGCAGTCGATGTGGGCGTAGTGCCTCTTCTCGGACTCGTATTCCACGTGCGCCGTGTTGATGGTGATGCCGCGGGCCTTTTCTTCCGGGGCCCGGTCGATCTGGTCGAACGACAGAGCCTGGCCGCCAAGCCGCGCCGCCTGGACCTGAGTGAGGACCGAGGTCAACGTGGTCTTGCCGTGGTCGACGTGCCCGATGGTGCCGACGTTGACGTGGATTTTCCCCTCCATGGGGGTCTTCGTAGGCATGGGTTTCTCCTGCCTCTGATGTGCGCCGTCCGGGGCGGACTGGCCGGGCCGACCCCGGACGGCTTGGATATTGGCGCGCGCCAATTGGGTGGGGACCGAGCGCAGCTGCGCGGCGGCCCGAAACGCGAAAAGCCCGCTGACCGTCCGGATCAGCGGGCCTTAGCGAGGCGGCCCTGAGGATCCGAAACGGCTCCCCAGGGCGATGTCCTGAGGGGAGCTTAGGTGGAAAATCGCCATGCGGCCGCGGCCCCGCGCGCCAGATCGGCGCTGGCGGCAGCATCAGTCGTCAGCGTGACGGCGAGCGTCATCGGCGTCTTCCTTCCAAGTTCTGGCGATGCCGGATGGCCGCGCCGCAAGAAAAAACCCTGGAGGCGCCGGCCATCCAGGGTTCTTGCGAACACGTGGAGGGGCCAGCGCCCCTCGATGTGGAGAGGGGCCGCTAGAGTCCCGAGCAATACGACGCATCCGCCGCGGCGAACGCCGTGCGCAATGCTTGCTGTGACAGATCTAGACCCGACATCTGCGGGAGCTCCTCAATCGAAACGCGCAGATAACATCGCTCCCCGGCTTCCACAAGGGCGGCGCCCGTGCGAGACCGGCGGCATGGCGGAACTCACCCCGTTCGACCTTGAGGGCTACACCCGCCGCACCCAGGGCCGCTGCTTCATCTGCCGCATGCTCGCTGGCGATCCGGAATACCGGCACCATGTGGTCTACGAGGACGACGCGGCGATCGCCTTCCTCAACAAATACCCGACGCTGGCCGGCCACACCCTGGTCTGCCCGAAGGCGCACCTGGAGCAGGTGACGGGCGACTTCACCGAGGCCGAGTACCTCGCCCTGCAAGCCGTGGTGCGCCGCGTGGCGGAGGCCGTGCGCCAAGCGATGGGCGCGGCGCGGGTCTACGTGCTCTCGTTCGGCAGCAACGAAGCCAACAGCCATGTCCACTGGCACGTGGCCCCGTTGCCGCCTGGCGTGCCGCTCGAGGAGCAGCAGTTCGTGGCGCTGGACGCGAGCCGAGGGGTGCTGGCGCTCAACAACGGCGAGATGGCCGAGATAGCGGCAAGCATTCGCGACGCGCTCACTCCTCACCCGTGAAACGGGGGAGGTGGCGGCCGGAGGCCGACGGAGGGGGCGCAAGGCGGCGCAAATAATGCTGCGAGTTCAGTACTCTGCGGCCCTGCGCCCCCTCCGTCGCGCTCCGCGCGCCACCTCCCCCGCGTTGCGGGTGAGGAGCGAGGTTAGAGATATCGCGTCTCGGCCGGCGCATGCTGCCAGTCGTTGTTGCGGCCGTCGGCGTAGTTGACCGGCGCCTCGGCGAGTTCGGTCGGGGTCGCGTCGTCCAGCGCGGCCAGGGAGACCGAGGCGTAGTCGCCGCCCATCTCGGCCACGTGGCCGCGGCCGAAGGGACGCACGCCGCAGGTCCGGCAAAAGAGGTGGTGGCCCTGCTTGGAGCCGAACTGGTAGTCGCTGAGGTTATCCTCGCCGGCCAGCACGCGCAGCGCCTCGGGCTTCAAGAGCACGCCCCAATTGCGCGTCTTGGCGCAGATCGAACAGTTGCACTTGCCGGTCCCGCCGGCGAGGTCGATGTCGGCTTCGAAGCGGACGGCGCCGCAGTGGCAACTGCCGTGATAGGTCTTCAGCATCTGGCGTTCCTTCTGGCTTGCCGGCCAGATAGACGCCTCCTGCTGACAACCTACTGTCAGCTATCTACGGCAGCTACCAGCGCCACGCCCCACCGAGCGAGCAGGGCGCGCATTGGCCCCGCGCCCTCGCCCACCACGCCCAGCACGAACTGCTCGGCCTGCAGCCCGGCCTCGCGGGCCGAGGCGACGTTGTCCACGCGGTCGTCGATGAAGAGGGTGCGGGCCGGATCGAATCCGCCCAGCCGGATCAGCTCGGTGAAGAAGGCCAGCGCCGGCTTCGAGTGGCCGAGCTGCCAGGAATAGAACTCGCGGTCGAACACCTTACCGTAGCCCAGCGCCTCGGACATGCGCCGCGCCCGGTGGGCCTCCTGGTTCGACGCCAAGGCGCAATAGAGGCCGGCGCGGCGCAGCTCGGCGATCAGGTCGAGCACGCCCCGGTCGATCTCGATGGTCTGCCAGTGCCCGAGCAGCTCGGCCGCGCCGCACGAGGCCCGCCATTTGGCGATCACCGGCAGGATGGCCTCGGAGAAATCGGCCTGGCCGACCAGCGCCGGCGCCTCGGCGGCGAAGACGTCGGTCATGCAGAGCTCGGCGTCGTCCGGCCGGGCGCCCAGCGACTCGGCCAGCCGCAAGCGGATGTCCGACGGGGCGCGCTGCAGGACGCCGTCGGCGTCGAAGAGGATGGCGTCAAGCTGGCGCGAGGCTCGCCCTCCCCGCCAGGATCTCCGCTAGGGCGCGGAACTCGGGATCACGCTTGCGCCGCAGGACGTCGATGGCGGTCTGTCCATCAGGGCCGGGAATGTCGCCGCGCGCGCCGCGGCGGATCAGCATCTCAAGGTGCGCCTTGTCGCTGCCCTTCTTGAGCAGCAGGTGAAGGGCGGTCATCCCCGCCGCATCCTTGATGTCCACGTCAGCGCCGAACTCGAGAAACACCTCGGCCTCTGCGAAGTGGCTCCACTTGATCGCAGCCATGAAGGGCGTGCCCTCCTCGTGGCTCGCGTCGATCTTCGCGCCGTAGCGCACCAGCAGCCGGATCGCGTCAACATCGCGGGCGAACTGGGCCGCCCACAGGCAGTGCTCGCAATCGCAGCCCAGCTTCAGCAGGTGCTCGGCAAGCACCAGGTTGCGCCCCCGTCCGATGGAGCACCAGAGCGGCGTCGCGCGCCACGCGCCCTCCGTGAAGGCTGCGTCGTTGATGTCGAGGCCGGCGGCCAGCAACACGTCGGCTGTCGTCACGCTGGCGGCGGCTTCCGCCGCCGTCTTCGCGGGCCGCATGCAACAAAGATGCAGCCAGGTGCGCCCTCGCTCGTCGCGCACGCCCAGCAGCGCCGGCGACTCGGCCAACGCGCGCGCCACCGCTGGCGCATCGAAGGCCTTCACCAGCTCCAGCAGGCGAGTCTTGGAGACCATCACCCCTGTTCTCGCGGCGCCTGGCGCGCTGTCAAGCTGGCGTGGGAGGGTCAAAAACGCTGCATTGCACCGGAAAATCGTGCGCGCGCCGCCCACCCCTTTGCGTCAGGGGCGAAAGCGGCCCATATTCGAGTCTCCTGTCCAACAGCTGAAAGGAGGTGGTCCAGTGTCTCATTGTCTCCAACCGCGGTCGCAAGCGACCTGGAGCTTCAAGACGGAGGCTCGCACCTGACAGCGTCTCGACGCCAAAGGTAACAGGTCGCGGTTCCAGGGGTTTAGGGCCCCGGACCACCGCGGTCTCGACGATGGAGGGCCGCTGCGGAGACGCAGCGGCCCTTTTCGTTGGGCGTCAAAAGAAACGGCTGACAAGACTGGCGACGACAATCCACACGCCGCTGAACGCCAGCGGCGCTGACCACAACTCCATCGGCAATGCGAAGACCCGATGTGGACGCCTGCGCCGAAAGAGGGTGCGCAAGTCCCAAGGCTTGACGCCGGTGGTCCCATTCCACCGGCGACCGCAAACCCATGTGGCGAAAGCCGCGGCAATCAGAGCGACGCCGTATATCCACGCATTCGCATCCAGCGTGGCCTCACCGAAGGTGAACGTGACGGCCATGCCAAGGACGCCGAGGAAGACAATCGGGAAGAGCGCTGCCCAATAGCCTCGCCCGGTCCAAATCAGAACAAGCATCAGAACCGCCCCCGCACACGCTGAGGAAGTAGTTCGGCCGTTAACGAGTCAATCGAGCCGATCGCAGCCACGCCCCTCCTCCCGTCTAACCCTCGCCCACCAGCTCGCGGCCGATGAGGAAGCGGCGGATTTCGTTGGTGCCGGCGCCGATGTCGTAGAGCTTGGCGTCGCGCAGATAGCGCTCGACCGGATAGTCCTTCAGGTAACCGGCGCCGCCCAGCGCCTGGATCGCCTCCAGCGCGACCTTCACCGCGTTCTCGCTGGCCATCAGGATGGCGCCGGCCGCATCGAAGCGGGTGGTGCGGCCGGCGTCGCAGGCCCTGGCCACGGCGTAGACGTAGGCGCGGGCTGAATTCAGGGCCACATACATGTCGGCGATCTTGCCCTGCATCAGCTGGAAGGTCCCGATTGGCCGGCCGAACTGGCGCCGCTCGCGGACATAGGGCAACACCGTATCCAGGCAGGCCTGCATGATGCCGAGCGGGCCGCCGGAGAGCACGGTGCGCTCATAGTCGAGCCCGCTCATCAGCACGCCAGCGCCGCCGTTCTCCGGCCCCAGCACGTTCTCGGCCGGCACCTCGCAGTCCTCGAACACCAGCTCGCCAGTGTCGGAGCCGCGCATGCCGATCTTGTCGAGCTTCTGGGCGCAGCGGAAACCCATGAAGTCCTTTTCGATGATGAAGGCGGTGACGCCCCGCGACGCGCCCTCCGGGTCGGTCTTGGCGTAGACCACCAGGGTGTCGGCGTGGGGGCCGTTGGTGATCCAGAACTTGGTGCCATTGAGCACATAGCGGTCGCCGCGCGGCTCCGCGCTCAGCCGCATCGAGATCACATCGGAGCCGGCGCCCGCCTCGCTCATGGCCAGGGCGCCGACGTGCTCGCCGCTGATCAGGCGCGGCAGGTAGCGCTGCTTCTGTTCTTCCGAGCCCCAGCGGCGGATCTGGTTGACGCAGAGGTTGGAGTGGGCGCCGTACGACAGGCCCACCGAGGCCGAGGCGCGACTGACCTCCTCCATCGCCACGACGTGCTCGAGGTAGCCGAGGCCGAGGCCGCCGAACGCCTCCTCTACCGTGATGCCGTGCAGGCCGAGCGCCCCCATCTCGGGCCAGAGCGAGCGTGGGAAGGCGTTCTCGCGGTCGATCTCGGCCGCGATCGGGGCGATGCGGTCGGCGCTGAAGCGCTGGGTGGTGTCGCGGATGGCGTCGGCGGTCTCGCCGAGGCCGAAATCCATGGCCGGGCCGTGGTTTGGGATCATGCCGGCGGATTAGCACGCCCGCCCAGCGGCCGACGAGTGGGTCAGCCGATCTGCACAATCTCGGCGGATGGCCGGCCGCCCTCAAGGGTCAGCACAGCCGCCGTCCTTGTCTTGGCCAGCGACGGGCTGCCCGGGTTGATGAAGAGCACGCCGCCCACCTCGCGGAGGCTGGCTTCGTGGGTGCCGCCGTAGACGCAGACACTGACCGGTCCGCCGAAGATGGGCGCGGTCTGGCCCGCCGCCATGGCGCTTTCGTCGAGGCTGAAGACCAGGCCGATGCGCACGCCGCCGGCGTCCAGCACCCGGGCGCCATCGTGCAGCAAGGGCGGGGCGGCGGGCGGATCGCCATCGCTGCGGGTGGCGTAGACCGGCCCGGCGGCGGCGAGGCTTTGCAGCGCGGCCATCGTAGTGACGTCGCCGCAGTGCAGGACACCGTCGACCGGGCCCCAGGCGCTCTGCAGGCCGGCGAGCACGGCGGGCCAGTCGACGAGGTCGTCGTGGGTGTCGGCGGTGAGGCCGAATCTGCGGCCGGAAATGGGCGTGGCGTCCATCGGCGCCTCCAATTGATTAGCAATGCTAAGCATATTACCCATCCAGCCATGCTGTCCACACCCGACCCGGAGCGCATCTACCTGTTCGTCCAGCACCTCGGGCGGCGGCTGCGCGACATCGATACGCGCGCCGGGCTCACGTCCAGCCGCTTCTCCGCCCTGGCGTCGCTGCGCTTCCACGGCTCGCGCAACATCGGCGACCTGGCCGCCGACGAACGGGTCAAGCCGCCGTCGATGACCCGGCTGGTGCGTGACATGGAGCGCGACGGGCTGATCCGTCGCTCGCCCGACCCGGACGACGGCCGCGGCGTGCGCGTGGAGCTCACGGAAGCCGCCGCCGCCCTGTTCGACGCCACCCGCGCGACCAAGATCGCCCTCGTCGCCGACTACCTGGGCGGCCTCGCGCCGCCGACCCAGGCGGCCATCCGCGTCGCCTTCGCTGCCCTCGACGAACTCGCCGAACCCACGGAGCCAGTGCCATGACCCTTGCCCGCACCCTCGCCGTGATCGACGCCGGCATGCGCGCCAAACGACATGTCGGCGCGCAGCTCTACGTCGCCAAGGACGGTGAGACGGTGGCCGATCTGGGCTTGGGTCTCGCGGCGGCGGGGCGGCCGATGACGACGGCCTCGATGATGACCTGGCTCTCGACCTCGAAGATCGCGACGTCGCTGCTATTCGCGCGGATCTGGGAAGAAGGCTTGGTGGCGCTGGACGATCCGGTGGCGGCGCACATTCCGGAGTTCGGCGTCCGCGGCAAGGAACGGGTGACGCTGCGCCAGGTCTGGACCCACACCTGCGCCATGCTGAACGTCGAGCAGAAGCTGTTCCCGGTGCGCTATGCGCAGACCAACGCCGAGAACATCGCCCTGATCTGCCGCTCCGGCCTCGATCGCGACCGGACACCCGGCGTCAGCGCCGGCTACCAGACCAGCATCGTCACCCTGCTGCTGGCCGAGATCATCGCCCGCAAGCGCGGCCGCGACTTCCGCGAGCTGATCCGCGAGGAGCTGTTCCTGCCGCTGGGCATGACCGACTGCTGGCTGGGCATGCCGGCCGAGGCGCTGGAGCGTTACGCGGACCGGCTGGGCAAGACCTTCGACACCATGGGCGATGAGCCGAAGCCCGACGGCGCCTGGGCGCCCGACGCGCCGGTGCAGCTGATGCACACAATGCCGGGCGGCAATGGCCGCGGGCCGATGAACCAGCTGGCCCGGCTGCTGGAGCTGATGCGCCGCGGCGGCGAGCTGGATGGCGTGCGCATCGTCTCGCCCCAGACCGTCGACGCCATGACCGCCCGCCACCGCTGCGGCCTGCACGACGACAACTTCGGTCAGGTGCTCGACTGGGGCCTGGGGCTGACGCTGGATTCGCGCATCCACCACGGCGGCGCCACCCACCTCTACGGCTACGGCCCCCACGCCTCGCCGCGCGCCTACGGCCACTCGGGCTTCCGCACCACCCTGGCCTTCTGCGATCCGGAATACGGCCTCGTCGTCACCTGCGCGTGGAACGGGATGGTCGCTGACGACCACATCCACTCGGAACGCCAGAACGCCCTCTGCGGCGCGATCTACGAGGACCTGGTGCTGGCCTAGATCCGGTCGCGGGGCACGCCCAGGCGCTGCAGCATCATGTAGGCGGCGACCGAGAAGCAGACGATGCCGGCCAGGGCCGTGATGATCCCGGCGGTGTGCGGGGAGAGGCCCATCACCTGATCGTATTCCGACTCGAAGTGCAGGAAGACGCCCAGGGTGACCAGGCCGATGCCGATGAAGCCGAGGAAGAGCAGGCCCAGCGTGCTGGCGATGCCGCGCGAGCGGGGCTTGGGCATTTCGAACACGACGTCCGGGAAGAGGTCGCGGGCCTTCAACGGCTCGGCGTGCGCCGGCTCCGGCTTGAGCGTCAGTTCCGGTGCGGCGGCGACCGGTTCGGGGTCCACCGCAACGGGCGCCGGCTCGGCGTCCGGCTCAGGCGTCTTGCCGCCAGGCTCGGCCATCAGGGCTTCCAGGCGCTCGATCACCGCGGCGGCGGCGGTCTCGCTGGCGGTGGGCGCCTCGGGCGGGGTCTGCAGCGGCAGCTCGGGTTCGCGCTCGGCGTAGGCCCGCTCGCCGGTGAGCTCGGCGCGCGTCGCGACCGGGCTCGAGAGCGGGATCAGCGCCATCGCGTCGTAGTCGATCTTCGGCGGCAGCACTGGCGTCGGCGCGGCAACGTAGCCGTCCATCGGACGCAGGAAGAGCGCCTTCTCCTCGGAGCGGCGGCGCACCAGCGAGTCGACGATGATGCGCTCGCCCTCAAGGTCGGACTTGCGCCACAGCTCCATCGCCAGCGCCGCCTCGAGCGGGCGGCCCTCGTTGAGCCGGCGCAGGGTCGGCGAGCCGCGGAAGCCGCGCACGCTGATGTTGAAGACGAAGGACGCCAGGGCGTCGAACTGGTTCTGGTTGACCGGCGCGAAGATCAGCTCGTTGAGCGCATGGCCGATGGCGATCAGGTCGTAGAGCAGCAGCGCCTCGGCGTCGCGCTCGTCGATCTCGGCCCCTTCGCGGGCCGTCAGGGTGTGGCCGTAGCCGATGGTCCAGCGCCCGTCGTCGAGCTTCGCGGCCTTGGCGCGAAAGCCCTCGAACGCCTTGATCAGATCAACCGCCTGCCTAGTGACGGAAAGCCTGGGCTTCATGGTCGTTCCTGGCCCAATTTGACACAGCGCTGAAATCGCTCACCGCCGCACCGCAAATTGGGGGCCGACCTAGAGCATGATCACGGCGGCGATCGCAAGCAGGGCGAAAAACCCAACGAAATCGGTCGTGAAGGTGACGATGATCGGCGACGACACCGCCGGATCGCGCCCCAGCCGTTCCAACGCCAGCGGAGCCAGAATGCCGACGACGGCGGCGATGATGATGTCGGCCATCAGGGCGATGCCGGCGGTCAGGGCGAGCTTCCACTCGTGGTAGAAGCCCATGATCGCCGCGCCCATGATCAGCGAAAGGGCCAGGCCGTTGAGCAGGCCGGCCAGCATCTCGCGGCGGATCACCCGCCAGGTGTTGGCGGCGTTGAGTTCGCGCGCCGCCAGCGAGCGCACCGCGACGGCCAGGGTCTGGACGCTGGCGTTGTTGGCCAGCGACGAGATCAGCGGCAGCAGCACTGCCAGCGCCACGATCTTGGCGATCTCGTTCTGGAAGATGGCGATGGCGCTGACCGCCACCGTCTCGGTGACCAGGTTGACCAGCAGCCAGGGCAGGCGCGAGCGGACGATGCCGGCCATCGAGGCGTCGCGCCCAGCGTCGGACACATTGGCCAGGGCCAGCATGTCCTCCTCGCTCTCGTCCTGGATGACGCCGACCACGTCGTCGACGGTGATCTGGCCCACCAGCCGCCCGCCCGCCTCGACCACCGGGGCGGAGATCAGGTGGTACTTGTCGAAGATGTAGGCGACCTCCTCCTGGTCCATGTCGACCGGGATCTCGGTGACCGGCTCCATGATCTCGCTGAGCGGGGTGTCGCGCCGAGCCCTCACCAGCCGGCTGACCGGCGCGGCGCCCACCGGGCGCATGGCGGGATCGACGACGTAGAGGTCGAAGAACAGCTCCGGCAAGCTGTCGCCGGCGGCGCGCAGGTGGTCGATGGCCTGGCCGACGGTCCAGAACTGCGGGGCCAGCGCCACCTCGCGCTGCATCAGCCGCCCGGCGCTCTCGTCCTCGTAGGCGAGGCTGGCCTCGATGGCGGTGCGCTCCTGCGCCGGCATGGCCGCCAGCACGCTGACCCGGCGGGCCTCGTCGAGGTCGTCGATGACGTCGGCGGCGTCGTCGGAGTCGAGATCTTCCAGCGCCTTGGCCAGCGCCGCCGGCTCGACGATTTCCAGCACCTCCTCGCGGATGTTGGTCTCGAGCTCGGAAAGGATCTCGGCCAGGGCGCCCGGCGGGATGTGGGGGACGATCTCCTCGCGATAGTCGGCGGTCAGGAAGCCCATCAGGTCGGCGACGTCGGCGGCGCGCAGCGCGCCGACCAGTTCGGCGATCCGCGCCCCGTCGCTGCGGTCGGCGGCGTCGATGACCATGTCGACGAAGGCGGCGGTGAGGGCATAATCCTCGTCGAGGGCCAGATCCTCGAGATCGGGCGCCGCAGCGGCCCCGGCGTCGGCCAGGAGATCGGTCTTTTCGCTCATCGACCTCCCCTTTTCAGTGCGACTCAAGAGACCGGCGTGTCGTTAGTCCGTTTCAGACTTGCATCAACGCACCGCTCGCTTGCGCTTAAATTGCAGGCGCGCGAAACCGCCGCGATGGCGCGCAACGTTCTGGAAACATGAAAATGGCGCCGAAGCGCCAATCTATTGAACGCCGGACGCCAGCGTGCGGCGCCGGAGTCGTTGAGTTGGTGCGGTCGAGAAGACTCGAACTTCCACGGGTTACCCCACAGCGACCTCAACGCTGCGCGTCTACCAATTCCGCCACGACCGCCCGTCGCGAGGCGCGGGGGTTAGCAGAGGCCCCGGCGTTTGTGAAGCACGCGGAACATCGTGGCTGAAGCTTCGGCCCCGATCGCCGTGCTGGTCGACCGCGAAGGGCTGGGCGACGTGATGCTGAAGCGGCCGTTCCTGATGGCGCTGCGCCGCGCCTTTCCGGAACATGACGTGTGGTGGATCGCCACCCACCAGTCCTCGATGGAAGACGAGCTGCAGCCGCTGCTGGGCCGGCACGTGGCGCGGGTGATCACCCAAGCCGCGCTGGACGGGCCGATCAGGCCGCTGCGCCGGCGCCTGCGCGCCCTGCCCCGCTTCAGCTACGTGTTCGATTCGCGCACCAAGGTCTCGACCGTCGCGATCGCCCGCTTCACCCTCAGCCACCGCGGCTTCTACTGCTGCCTGCCCGGCTACCTGCTCTGCGACGGCCGCCCGCCGTCGCGCCCCCGGCCGAAACACATCGCGGCGCGGATGACCTCGCTGATCGAGGCCGCCGTCGGACATCCGGTCGCCCCTCCGGACGCCTTGCAAGCCACAGCGGCGGCCCAGGCCGATGCGGCTCGCCTGCTTCCGGCGGGGCCTGCCTACGTCGGCATCGCGCCCGGCAGCCGCCAACCGTCCAAGAACTGGCCGCTGGAGCGATTCGGTGAGACGGCGCGCGGGCTGATGGCGCGGGGTGTGGCGCCGGTCTTCCTGCTCGGCCCGCAGGAAGGCGGGGTGGAGGCCGCGATCGCCGCGGCGGCGCCCGGCGCCATGGTGCTGCGCGCAACGCCGGGCGGCGGCCTCGACGAACTGATCGCCCGCGCCCGGCGGCTGGCCCTCCTGCTCGCCAACGACAACGGCGTCGGCCACCTGGCCGGCGCGGCCGGCGTGCCCGTGGTCAGCCTGTTCGGTCCGACAGACCCGGCCCGCTGGGCGCCGGTTGCGCCGGCCAACGTAATCGTCCGGGCGCAGGACTTCGGGGGAGGGTCGGATATGACGGCGATTCCGGCGCGCGCGGCGATTGACGCGGTGATGGGAATGTTGGCTGCACGGGGCAGCACCTAGCGGTCTGTTCACCCTTCCAAACCAAGCTCGTCATCCCGGAAATCGCGCAGCGATTGTCCGGATCTCCTCAGCGTCGGCGCCCGGACGAGGTCCCGGACAGTCCGCTTCGCGGCCTTCCGGGATGATAAGTCTATTGTGCTTGGGGAGTGGGCCGAGCGGCCGCCGACTCAGGTCCCGCCGGCCATGTAGTCATAGACATTCGCCGCGCGGGTGACGGCGATCGAGATCTTCTCGTCGCTGATCTGGATTTCGCCGCGGGCCACGGGGTGGTTGTTGGCCAGGATCCAGACTTCGTCGCTGGCCTTGGCGTCGAGGGGAATCACCGCGCCGCGGCCCATGCGCAGCAACTGCTGCATTGGCAGGGTCGAGCGGCCCAGCACTACGGCGATCTCGACGTTGACTGCCTTGATCTGACTCAAAGGACCTCGCACCCCCACGCCGCTGGCTTTGCATCGCCCGCCGGCCGGCCCACATTGGAGCCGTATGCTTGACCGCTCGTTAAACCCCGCCGCGCCGGATGCGGTTATGCCGCGGCCGGACGCCGCTGCCGCCGGCTGGGCCGTGTCGCCTGGGCTCGTGGGCTACGAGGCGGCCGAGGCGGCCATGGAAGCGCGGGCCGGGGCCATCGCCGACGGCCGCGCCGGCGAGCTGGTCTGGCTGCTCGAGCACCCGGCGCTCTACACCGCCGGCGTCTCGGCCAAGCCGGCAGACCTGCTCGATCCCACCCGCTTCCCCGTGCACCGCTCCGGCCGCGGCGGCCAGTTCACCTACCATGGGCCCGGCCAGCGCGTGGTCTATGTAATGCTCGACCTGACGGCGCGCGGCCGCGACGTGCGCCGCTTCGTGCGGGCGCTGCAGAGCTGGATCATCGGGGCGCTGGACCGGCTGGGCGTGGAGGGCGAGGTGCGCGATGGCCGCGTCGGCGTCTGGGTGCGCCAGCCGGGCGGGCTCGGCGAGGACAAGGTCGCGGCGATCGGGGTGAAGCTGCGGCGCTGGGTCAGCTTTCACGGTGTCAGCCTCAACGTGGCGCCCGACCTCAGCCATTTCACCGGCATCGTGCCCTGCGGCGTGACCGAGGCGGGCGTCACCAGCCTGGCGGCGCTTGGCGCGCCGGCGACCATGGCTGGGGCCGACGCGGCCCTGAGGGCCGCCTTCGTAGAGGTCTTCGGCCCTGTGGCAGACGCGCCGCCGCCGCTCTGAACCGTCGGTCCGCAGCCCACGAACCGTTTGGCGCGGGCGCCGGGCCGCGTGTAAGAGACCCCCTGGCCGCCGCGCCTAGTGTCCTTAAACGCCCGACCTGAGGGCCATGCGCCTCATCCAACGCTACCTTTTCCGGCAGCTTCTAGGTCACACGCTCGTGGCGACCGCCGCGCTGACCGGCGTCGCGGTGCTGACGGCCAGCCTGTCGGCGCTGGACATCCTGGTCAACGACCGCCAGAGCCCGGTGATCTTCGCCGAGATCACCCTGCTGGCGACGCCGCAGATCATCGGCATGATCCTGCCGCTGGCGGTGTGCGTGGCCGGGCTCGTGGGGCTGAACCGCCTGCACACCGAGCAGGAGATCGTGATCTGTTTTGCCGGCGGCATGAGCCGCTGGCGGGTGGCGGCGCCGGCGATCCGGCTGGCCGCCTTCGTCACCGTCGCGCATCTGGTCATCAACCTCTGGATCCAGCCGCTGTGCTTCCGCGAGATGCGCACGGTGCTGGAAGCGGTGAAGGCCGACATCGCCACCACCATGATCCGGCCGGGTGAGTTCACCCACCCCTCGCCCGGTCTCACCGTCTTCGCCCAGTCGATGGACGAGAATGGCGAAATCCGGAACCTGTTCATCGACAAGGTGAACGGCCGCGGGGCCAGCTCGACCACCTACATGGCCGCCGAGGCCCAGATCGCCAAGCGCGACGGCATCCCGGTGATGGTGCTGCACAACGGCTCGATCCAGCAGTTCTCCAAGAAGGGCGACCTGCAGGTCGTCTCCTTCGATGAGAACGTGCAGGACCTGCGGCCCTTCCTCGCCATCGAGGGGCCCCTGCTCTACCATCCGTCGGACCGCTACCTGCACGAACTGTTCTTCCCGGATCTGCGCCAGCCGTGGGAGCGCGCCAACCTCAAGAAGCTGCTTTCCGAGGGCAACCAGCGGCTCTCGACGCCGCTCTACGACCTGGCCTTCATGTCCCTGGCGCTGGCCGCAGTGCTGGGCGGGGCATTCAGCCGGCTGGGCTATGGCGCGCGCATCGGCGCGGCGGCGGCGTTCGGCGTGGGGGTGCGCGTGCTGGGCTTTATCGCCAACGCGCTCAGCGACGGCGACGTCATGGCCAACATCCTGCAGTACTCGACGCCGCTGGTCTGCTTCATTGTCTGCATGCTGATCGTGCTGCGCCAGCATCCGGCCCGCGGGCCGCGCCGTGCGCCGGCGCCGCCGCTGCGGGGCCAGCCGCTCGCGAGCCCGGCCTGATGGGCGTGCTCGGGCGCCTGCAGACCTATGTGCTGAGCCGCACCCTCGCCGGCCTCGGCGGGGCCCTGGCGGTGATCGCGTCGGTGGTCATGCTGGTCTGCTTCGTCGAGCTGTCGCGGGCCTATGGCGGGCGCAGCGATGTCGGCTTCCTGCGGCTGGTCGAGCTGATGCTGCTGCAGGCCCCGGCGATCGTCCTTTTGCTGCTGCCCTTCATCTTCCTCTTCGGCACCATGGCGGCCTTCGTGACCCTGAACCGGCGCTCGGAGCTGATCGCCATGCGCGCCGCCGGCGTCTCGGCCTGGCGCTTCATCACCCCGGCCGCGGTCGCCGCGTTCCTGATCGGCCTGCTGGACATCACGGTGCTGAACCCGATCGCCGCCGACCTCAACGGCCGCTACGAGGACGCCCGCACCGCCATCGAGGCGGGCCAGGCCGGCCGGGCGGGCGGCCCGTCGGCCATCTGGCTGCGTCAGGGCGACGAGCACACCCAGATCGTCATCCACGCCAACGGGCACGACATGCAGGGCGGCGTGGTCCACCTGCGCGGCGTCTCGCTCTATGTGCAGAACGTCGCGCCGGACGGCTCGCTGCAGTTCACCCGCCGCATCGAGGCGACGGAGGCGCGGCTCGACCCGGGCTTCTGGCGACTGAGCGACGTGCACGAGGCCAAGCCCGGCACCGATTCGGTGCGTTCCGAGACCCTCTCGATCCCATCGACCCTCGACCGGCGCACCGCGATGGAGAAGTTCGCGGCCCGCGACGCCATCGGCTTCTGGCGCTTGCCCGAGACCATCCAGCGGGCCGAGACCGCCGGCTTCTCGTCCGCGCCTTATCGGCTGCGCTACCAGGAACTCCTGGCGACCCCCGTGCTCTTCGCCGCCATGTCGGTGCTGGCGGCGGCCTTCTCATTGCGCCTCATGCGCCTGGGCGGGCTTGCCGGGCTGGCCGGCGCCGGGGTGGCCCTCGGCTTCGGCCTCTTCTTTTTCGACCGGCTTTGCGGCGCTCTGGGCGGGGCCGAGGTGATACCGCCGGTGATCGCCGGCTGGTCGCCGCCGCTTATCGCCCTGCTCGCAGGCTTCACCTTGCTCTGCTACACCGAGGATGGCTGAGGCGGCATGATGGGGAGGGGGCGCTCGTTGACGCTCGTCAGCCGCGTGGGAGTCGGTCTGGCCGCAAGCAGGCGCCTGAAGCTGGCGCTGCTGGCTGGCGCGCTGGTGCTTGTCCCCACCCTGGCGCTGGCGAGCCCGCGGGAGACCAAGCTCTCCACCTTGCCGACGCTCGCGCCGCCGCCGGCGCCGCCCAAGATCACCCCGCCGCCGGATGACGGCCTGCAGGACGGCGGCTTCTACATCGAGGCCGATCAGCTCACCGACGACGACACCAACCACATTGTCACCGCGACCGGCCAGGTGGAGGCCCGCTACAACGGCCGCACGCTGCGGGCCAACCAGGTGACCTACAACGTCGCCACCGGCATCGTGGTGGCGATCGGCGACGTCACCATCATCAATCCCGACGGCTCGGCGGAGTTCTCGCAATCGGCCGAGCTCGACCGCGAGATGTCGGCCGGCGTCGCCATGGCGTTCTCCACCCGGCTGAAAGCGGCGGGCCTGCAGGAGGACATCTCCATCGCCGCCGAGAGCGTGGTGCGCGCCTCGCCCACGGTCACCGAGATGAACGAGGCGGTGTTCACGCCTTGCACGGTGTGCGCCAAGAAGCCGATCCCAACCTGGTCGATCCGCGCCAAGAAGGTGGTGCAGGACAAGATCAAGCACACCATCACCTTCCACGACGCGGTGATCCAGATTCACGGCGTGCCGGTGATGTACCTGCCCGTGATCTGGGAGGCCGACCAGGACACCAAGCGCAAGTCCGGCCTGCTGATTCCCGAGGTCAGCGTCTCTTCCTTGCGCGGCTTCTCCTACGAGCAGCCGTATTTGCAGGTGATCTCGCCGTCGGAAGACATCGTGATCAGCCCGCAGATCAACACCAAGGTCAATCCGTTCCTCAACGTCGACTGGCGCAAGCGCTTCTACGACGGCGCGATCGATGTGCGCGCGGGCTACACCTACGAGGAGGACTTCAATTCGGCTGGCCAGCGGCTCGGCAACCCGACCTCGCGCAGCTACATCCTGGCCAAGGGCCTGTTCGCCATCGACAACAACTGGGACTGGGGCTTCACCGCCGAGCGCGCCTCCGACCCGCTGATCTTCGACCGCTACGGCGTCGCCGACCCGTTCGTCGACCGCGGCCTCTACGCCGCCGATGACCGCCGGCTGATCTCGCAGCTCTACACCACGCGCGAGGACCAGGATTCCTACCTGTCGATCGCCGCCATCGACGTGCAGGGCCTGCGCACCACCGACATCAACAACACCTTCCCGGCGGTCGCGCCCCTGATCGAGGCGCACTACGACCCGACGACGCCCGTCTTCGGCGGGCGCCTGCGCCTCAACGGCAGCGGCGTCGTGCTGGTGCGTGACAATTCGCCGGACGATCCGACCCTGCCGGGCGTCGACAGCCGCCGCGCCACCCTCGACGCGGACTGGCAGCGGACCTTCATCGTCGGCCCCGGCGTCAGGGTCGACGCCTTCCTGGATGCGCGCGCCGACTTCTACAGCCTGGCCAGCCTCTCGGCCCCCTATGCGAAGGACGCGACGATAGCGCGCAGTGTGCCCACCGGCGGTTTCACCGTCTCCTGGCCGTTCTATAAGAACGACGGGACGTGGACCTGGGTGGTGCAGCCGATCGCCCAGCTGGCGATATCGCCGGTGGTCCGCCAGGACCCGCGCATCCCCGACGAGGACAGCGTTGATTTCGAGTTCGACTACACGAACCTCTTCCAGATCGACAAGTCGCCCGGCTTCGACCTCATCGACAGCGGCCAGCGCCTCAATGTCGGCGGCGAGGCGACGGTGCAGAACACCAACGGGTTCGAGGCCACGGCCCTCATCGGCCGCGAGTTCCGCGCCCAGGCCGACCCGGACATTCCCGCCCGCACCGGCCTTGCCGGCACGCAGTCCGACTGGATCGCCTACGCCGATGTCACGCCGATCAAGAATGTGCGCTTTTTCACCAGCTGGCGGCTGGATTCGCGCACCCTTGGCATCAACCGGCTCGAGGCCGGCGCCGACTTCCAGACCTCGCGCTTCGATGGTCAGATCCGCTATCTCCAGGAAGCCGAGGACCCCACTGGCGCCCGCGTCCAAGATCTCGACTTCCACGCCGAGTGGTTCGTGCTCGGCAACTGGGGTATTTCCGCCTACGGCGCACGCGAGTTCACTTCGGGCGTCTGGCGCGAGCAGGAATTCGGCGTCGTCTATCGCGACAAGTGCATCCGCGTTGAGGTGCTCTACCGTCGCGACAATACCTTCAACGGCGTGCTCGGCCCCTCGTCGGGCGTCGGGCTCCGCCTTTCCCTGGCCACATTGAGCAATTCAATCTATGCCCCTTCCGAAACCAACACGCCGGCGCCCTGAGCGACGGCCCGGCTGTGACGAGGACGCGAGACAAGCCAGCATGCGCCAGCTTTCCAGGGCCGCACGCGCCAAGCATTTCGCCGCTTCGGCCCTCCCGCTCCTCTTCGCCCTCGCCTTCACGGCGCCGACGTTCGCGCAGGACGCCGGGCAGCCCGCGCCCTCCGGCCTGACCGAGGATGTGATCGCCCACGTCAACGACGAGGTGATCACCAACTACGACATCGGCCAGCGCATGCGCCTGCTGGTCGTCACCGCCGGCATCCAGCCGACCCGCGACGACATGGCCGAGTTGCAGCAGTACGCCCTCTCCGCCCTCATCGACGAGCGCCTGGAGATGCAGGAGCTGCGGCGCGAGGAAAAGGAACAGAAGGTGCCGATCGTCGCCACGGATTCGGTGGTCGATGACGAGGTCGCCGATATGGCCAAGGACGCGCACATGACGTCCGAGCAGCTGCTCAATTCGTTGGCGCAGCAGGGCATCGGCGCGGACACCCTGCGGGCGCAGCTGCGCGCCCAGCTCAGCTGGCGCGACTGGATCCGCGGCCGCTACGGCTCGCAGGTGCTGGTAGGCGAAGATCAGATCCGCGCCTTCCAGGCCCGCGTCGCCGCCGAAGCCAGCAAGCCCAAGTACCAGATCAACGAGATCTACATCGACCTGCAGAAGGCCGGCGGCCTCGACCAGGCGATGAACGAGGCCAACCAGCTGATCGACCAGCTGCACAAGGGCGCGCCCTTCGCGGCCGTGGCGCGGCAGTTCTCCGCGTCGTCCGACGCGGCCAACGGCGGCGACGCCGGCTGGGTAACGGCCGGCGAGCTCGATCCCGCGGTGCAGACGGCCCTCGACGCGATGCGGCCGGGCGCCCTCTCCGCGCCGATCCCCACCAAGGACGGCGTCTACATCATCCAGCTGCGCGACCGGCAGGCGGGCGGCTCATCGCTGTTGATCAGCTTGAAGCAGGCCGCCATCGCCCTGCCGGCCGACGCGCCCCAAGCCCAGGTCGACGCGGCGCGCGCCACGCTGGAAGCCCTGCGCCCGCAACTGCACGGCTGCGACAACTTCGAGACCATCGCCGGCCACGTGCAAGGTGTGCTGGCGGGCGACCTTGGCGAGGCCGAAGCCAAGGACCTGGCGCCGGCCTTCCGAGACGCGGCCCTCACCTTGCCGGTCGGCGCGATCTCCGAGCCGATCCGCAGCGACCAGGGCCTGCACCTGCTGGCCGTGTGCGGCAAGCGCAGCAACACCGCCCAGGGCCTCGACCACGACCAGATCGAGAACCGGCTGATGGGCGAGCGGCTGGAGATGATCAACAAGCGCTCGCTGCGCGACCTGCGCAATTCGGCCAGCATCGAAGTGCGCCAGAGCGCCGGTCCGAGTTGAGCCCCCGTTGAGCCCACTGCCGCTGGCTGTCACGCTTGGCGATCCGGCCGGCGTCGGCCCGGAGATCGTCGCGGCGGCCTGGGCGGCGCTGAAGTCCGAAGGGCCCAGCTTCTTCGTCGTCGGCGACGCCGCCGCGATTGCCGCCGCTGGCGCGCCGGTGACCGTGATCGGCTGCGCCAGTGAGGCTGCGGCGCGGTTCCGGAGCGCCCTACCCGTCCTCGACCTGCCGCTGGCAACGCCGGCCGTGCTCGGAAGCTCATCCCCCGCCTCAGCGCGCCACGTGGTGCAGTGGATCGAGAAAGCCGTCGCGCTGACGCTGGCCGGCGCGGCGGCCGGCGTCGTCACCGCGCCGATCGCCAAGGCGACGCTCTACGAGGCTGGGTTCGCCTATCCCGGCCACACCGAGTTCCTTGGGGCCCTGACCGCAACGGCGACGCTGGCCGGGGCGCGAGGCCCGGTGATGATGCTGGCGGCGGCCGACCTGCGCGTCGCCCTCGTCACCATCCACGAGCCGCTGGCGCGCGTGCCCAGCCTGATCACCCTGGAGCGCATCGTCCACACCGGCCTCGTCACCGCCCAGGCCCTGACCCGTGATTTCGGCATCGCCCACCCGCGCCTGGCCGTCGCCGGCCTCAATCCGCACGCCGGCGAAGGCGGGGCGCTGGGGCGTGAGGAGATCGAGGTCGTGGCGCCGGCCGTGGCGGCGCTGCGCGCGGCGGGCGTCGATGCGCGCGGCCCCTCCCCGTCCGACAGCCTCTTCCATGAAGCCGCCCGCGCCACCTACGACGCCGCGCTCTGCCTCTACCACGACCAGGCGCTGATCCCGGTGAAGATGTTGGACTTCTGGGGCGGGGTGAACCTGACCCTCGGCCTGCCGATCGTGCGCACCTCCCCCGACCACGGCACCGCCTTCGACATCGCCGGCAAGGGCCTCGCCCGCCCCGACAGCCTGATCGCGGCGATCCGCATGGCGGCCGCCATCGCCGCCAAACGCGTCGCAGCCGCGGCGTGAGTCTGGAAGACCTGCCGCCGCTGCGCGACGTGCTGGCTGCGGCCGGCATCGCGGCGCGCAAGAGCTTCGGCCAGCATTTCCTCCTGGACCTCAACATCACCCGCAAGATCGCCCGCCTCGCCGGCCCGCTGGCCGGCCGGCCGGTGATCGAGATCGGCCCCGGCCCCGGCGGCCTGACCCGCGCCCTGCTGGAAGCCGGGGCCGAGGTCATCGCCATCGAGATGGACCCGCGCTTCATCCCGCTGCTGGAGGACGTGGCCACCCATGCCGGCGGTCGCCTGCGGGTCGTCCAGGCCGACGCCCTGAAGGTTGACCCAGCCACCTTACCCGCCGGCGCGACCATCGTCGCCAACCTGCCCTACAATGTCGCCACGCCCCTGCTGATCGGCTGGCTCACCGGCCCGCTGAACCCCGTCTCGATGACGCTGATGTTCCAGAAGGAAGTCGCCGAACGCATCGTCGCCGCCCCCGGCTCCAAAGCCTACGGCCGGCTCGGCATCCTGGCCCAGGCGCTCTGCGAGGCGCAGGTGGTGATGGACCTGCCAGCCCGCGCCTTCACCCCGTCCCCCAAAGTCGACTCCGCCGTCGTGCGCCTGACTCCGCGCCCCGACCGCCCCGCGCACGCCGTGGTGGAGGCCCTGCAGCGCGTCACCGCCGCCGCTTTCGGCCAGCGCCGCAAGATGCTGCGATCGAGCCTGAAGGCCGTGGGCGG
>DATAVF010000022.1:0-1583 GCA_036267835.1 Caulobacteraceae bacterium
CCCGCCGATCACGGCCCTGACGCTGGCCGGCGGCGTGATCGCCTGGGGCGACGAAGCGGGCGGCGCCGGCGTGGCCGCGTTCCCGGCTGGCCTGGGTTAGGCGCGACAGCGGCTGACCCCTCGGATTCCGCCGCTCGACGCCGAAGGTCGGTGACACCGCTTCGCCATTGCAAACTTCGTAAGTGATTCTGCCGGAAGGTCGTCCGCGCGAGCGAAGGGCAATAGTATGGATCGACGTCAGCGGGCGACGCGCAAGAGTGTCGGTGTCTTCCTGACGGTAGGGGCGCTTGCCTTCTTCGTCGGCGCCGGCGTGGCCGCCTACGCCATGTCGTTGCCGCACGGCTATCCCGACTTCGTGGTCTTCTGGACGGCGGCGCAGCATGCCTCCGACCCGCTGCTCTATGACCCGGTGCATCTGACGTCCGCCGCAGCCCAAACGACAGGTCTGCGACCGGCAGTCGCCCTAGGCTACACCAATCCGCCGACTTTCCTCCCGCTGCTCGTCCCCTTTGGTCTGATCCCTTACCAGACGGCCTACGTGCTTTGGTCGGGGCTCTCCAGCGTCGCCCTGGTCTGGGCGAGCGCGGGTCTCGTCCGCCCGGGCTGGGCCGTGGTGATCCTGCCGCTCACGATTCCGGTGTTGGTCGCCGCCGCCTTGGGTCAGTCGGTGCTGCTGGCGGTCTCGGCGTTCATCTTCGGCGTGCTCCAGCTCGATCGCAGCCCGCGACTGGCCGGCGCTCTGTTCGCTGTCGCCGCCTGCATCAAGCCCCAGTTGATGATCCTCAGTCCTCTGCTGCTGGTTGGCAACTGGAGCGCCATGCGAGCCGCCATCGTCACAGGATTGCTGCTCGTCATCGCGAGTCTGCCGTTCGGTCCAAGGCACTGGATCGAGTGGTTCGCGCAAATGCCGGGCTTCGTTCACACCGTGCAGGGCCTTGCAGCGGCGCACAGGTTCCCGATGGTGAGTCTGCTCGGCCCCGACCTTCCCTTGGCGGCGAAGGCGGTGGTGATCGGTTCCGGCCTCGCTTTCGCGCTTTGGTGCTCGCGCCGCTCGCCCGCGGAGCAAATCATCGGAGTCATCTGCGGCTCGCTCTGTCTCACGCCCTACGACGCTCGGCCCGATCTGGTGGCGCTGGCGCCAAGCGGGCTCGCGTGGTTGCTGGCGGCCAACGCGTCTTGGACTAAGCGCGCTACGGGGGCCGCCTTGCTCTCTGGGCTTGTCGCGTCGCCCTTGGGCGTAGCTCTGGCGATGCTGGCAGTCAGTCTACAACTTGGAGGCTCGCCGATGAGGCGCGCCTTCTCGCGCCCTCCCGGCAGTGGTGGAAGCGGCCATGCCGCCGCGGAAGCAGCCTAACCAGTCGGCGAGATCCAACATGCCGCGCGACGAGCGACCGCGCGCCCTAGGGCCTGTTGAGATTCATCGCGAATGAATGACGGCGGTGGACCTCGAGGTCGATGGCGAGCGGCTGGCTTCGTCTCGAGTGCTGGGAGATCACGACTTTTGCGCCGCGCGCGTCGAGATCAGCGATGATCCAGTTGGCGTCAAAGGCCTTGTCGGCGATGAGGCCGCCGAACTCGACGTC
>DATAVF010000023.1:0-12354 GCA_036267835.1 Caulobacteraceae bacterium
GCCGGCGCCCGAGCGGAGGCCGGCCACCGAGGCAGTGCAGATGATCGAGCCCTTGCCGGCCTCCTTCATCACCGCGCTGGCGTGCTTGATGGCCAGGAACGGGCCGATCAGGTTGATGCGCAGCACCTCCATCCAGCCTTCGGGGGTGAGTTGGTCGAGCGTGCCGAAGGCCCCCGCCGACGCGCCGATGCCGGCGTTGGCGTAGACCGCGTCGAGGCCCCCGTGCTCGGCGACGGCGCGGGCGATGTAGGCCTTCACGTCCTCTTCCTTGCCGGCGTCGCCCTGCACGGCCACCGCCTTCCCACCGGCCTCGCGGATCGCCGCGGCCGTCGCTTCCACCTCGGGCGCCCGGTCGACGCAAACCACCGCGGCGCCTTCCCGGGCGAAGAGCAGCGAGGTCGCTCGGCCGATGCCGCTGGCCGCGCCTGTCACCACCGTCGATCGTCCATCGAGCCGGCCCATCGGCATCCTCCATTCAAACGCTTGTTGGAAGAGCTTTCGGGCCTGCCGCCCGCCCGGTCAAGGCGCCTCTGACCACAGCTGCGGGACCTGCGGCGCAGGCGCACAGGCGAGGAGGGTTAGCAGGGACTTAACCATAGGGTGATGGGATGGTCGCTTCGGCTGGGCGAGGGCTTGCGCTCCCTCAGGCGCTCATCGAAGCCCTGGAGGGGCACATGGGTGAAGTTGTTCTGGCGTTTCCCGCCGATGCCGCCGCCGGGCCGCCGCCGGACGCCTACCGCGACCTGATCGAGCGCCTCGCGACGCTGAAGAGCCCGTGCTTCTGGCCCGCCGGGCCCGGCCAGCCGCCGCTCGGCAAGGCCGAACGCATCGGGTTGATCCGCCTGCTGGAGGCGATCCCGGCCGGTTGCGGCGAAGAAAAGATGCTCGCCGTGATCGAGGCAATGCGCCATGCCCCCGCCGGCGACGTGGTCGAGATCGGCAGCGGCTGGGGCCGCTCCGCCGCCCTGCTGGTCTGGCTGGCGCGCCGCTACGACATCGGCAGGGTGCTGTGCGTCGACGCCTGGGCCGACGACGAGGCCCTGGGCGTCTTCGAGATCAACCTGGCGCCCTTCGCCGGGGGCGCGGCCAACTACCTGCGCGCCCGCCCCGACCAGGCCGCCAAGCTTTACGCCGCCGGCCTGAGGGTGCGCACCGAGGCCTTCGGCGAGACCGCCTACCAGGGCCAGATCGCCTTCCTGCACGTGGGCGCCAGCGGCGCCGGCCCCGAAGCGGCCCGCGACTGCGCCCTCTGGACCTCAGCCGTGGTTCCCGGCGGCTGGATCTGCTTCGATGTTTGCGAGGCGGCGGGTGACGCGCGCCGCCGGGTCGCCGACGCGTTCGTGGTGCGCAACGAGACGCGCGTCTCGACCCACTTCGAGGCGGGCGGCAGCCTCTTCATCCAGCTGAAGCGGTGACGCGGCCCTAGCCGGCGCGCCCTCAGGCGGGCTTGGCCCCGATCGCCACCGCGAACTGGCTCAGCAACGACGCCAGCTGCGGATCATCGCTCGACTGCGCCGCCTGGGTCGCGGCGGTGGCGAGGGCCTGCTTCTGCGCGTCATTGAGGAAGGGCGCGGCCCGCGCCGCGAAGGCCAGCAGCGACCTCGCCCGCGCCTCGCGCCAGTCGTTGGGCAGGCCCGGGCCGGAGACGGTGGTGATCACGCCGCCAGCCGTCTGTTCGATGCCGGCGCGCACCTTGTCGAAGCCCTGGGCCGACTGCGGGTTCTTGGCCGTGTCCGGATTGGCGGCCAGGGACTGCATCACCGAGGCGGCTTCCGCGCCCTCGATCACCAGCTCGGCGTCGATGAACCGGCCGAACTCCGGCGCGAAGGCGGCGAGGTTCTGGCCGATCTTCGCCTGGCCCGTAGCGTCGGCGCTGTTGATGTCGGTCAGGCCCGTGCCCGCCAGCATGTAGACCTGTCCCGCCTTCAGGCAGGAACTCAGCCAGTCGTTGATCGCGTCGAGGTCGTCGGCCGTGGGCGACGACTGCAGCACCCCGGTGTTGAAGATGGCGTCGAGCAGCGGCCCGGCGGCTGGGTCGGTCTGGCGCGGCGGCTGGCCGTTGGTCAGGGATGGTTTGGCCAGGGTCGCGAATTGGTCGGCGGCAGTGTGCGCCGCGTTCGAAGCTGTCTGGATTGCGTCCGGCGGGTGCGAGCACGCCGCCAACAGCAACGCCGCGCCGATGATTGGCCAAACCCGCATGTCGTCGCCCCGAAAGCCCGCCGCCACCTTAGCAGTGATCGGCCGGGGCGTCGAAGATCGCTGCGGTTGCGGTCACGCACCGGCTCGCTATACCTCCGCGCCATTGAAATCAGACCGTTTCCGGGAAACGCCATGCTCAGGACCCTGCTCGCGGCCGTTGCCGCCTCGCTCGTGGCCGTTGCCGCCTCGCTCGTGGCCGTCGCCGCCTGCGCCCAGCCGGCGCCGCCGCCGGCCAACGCCCAGCCCAACGACTACGGCAATCAGGCCAACTGGCTCTGCTGGCCGGGCCGGGCCGACGCCTGCGCGAGCGACCTGACCACGACGGTGGTCCAGCCAAACGGCGCAACGTCAGTGCAGACTTTCAAGGCCGACCCGCACGCCAAGATCGACTGCTTCTACGTCTATCCGACCGTTTCCCACGACCCCGGCATGGTCAGCGACATGACCGTCAAGCCGGAAGAGACCAACGTCGTCATCCAGCAGGCCGCGCGGCTGACCGCGCACTGCCGGCTCTACGCGCCGATGTACCGGCAGGTCACCCTGGCGGCGCTGTACTACTACACCCTGCACCCGCCGACCCCCGGCAGCTCCCCGATGGCGCGCCCGCAGATCGGCTACAACGACGTCAAGGACGCGTGGAACTACTACCTGGCGCACGAGAACCATGGCCGCGGCGTCGTGCTGGTCGGCCACTCGCAGGGCTCGGGCGTGCTGACCCTGCTGCTCCGCAATGAGATCGACGGCAAGCCCGAGCAGGCCCAGCTGGTCTCGGCCATCCTGATGGGCACGGTGCTGCCCGTGCCGCAGGGCAAGGACGTCGGCGGCGTCTTCGCCCACATCCCGCTCTGCTCCACGCCCGGCCAGACCGGCTGCGTCATCGCCTATTCTTCGTTCCGCCAGGCCAGCCTGCCGCCGCCCGACAACACCCGCTTCGGCCGGGTGCGCGCCGAGGGCATGGAGGCGGCCTGCGTCAACCCGGCCAACCTCGCGCCCGGCGGGGCCGGCCCCGCCCAGTCCTACTTCGGCGCCCTGATCAACAACAGCGCCGGCGCGCCCTTCCCCTGGCTGAAGGACAAGCCGATCGCGACGCCCTTCGTCTCGGTCCCCGGCATGATCACCGCCCAGTGCGTCGAATCCGGGCCGTTCCACGTGCTGGCGATCACTACCCACGACGCCCCCGCCGCCAGCCCGCGCTCAAACACCATCCCCGGCGACGTGGTGGTGATGGGGCGCCTGCAAGCGAACTGGGGCCTGCACCTGATCGACGCCAACCTCTTCATGGGCAACCTGGTCGACATCGTGGGCGCTGAGTCCGCGGCGTGGACCAAGGCCCATCCCTGAGGTCCTAACGAGGCGTTAAGCGGCGTGGGGGTAGGGTCGGCGCGAACGGAGTTCAGGCTTGATCTCGCCGGCGCCCCAGACCGTCAACGGCTACCTCTGCTTCGACTGCGCCGATGTGGCGCTGGCGAAGAAGGGCGACAACCCCGCGCACCCGCCCGGCAGCCCGTCCAACCCCACGGGGGCGACGCCGAACGGCCCCGACAATGCGAACAACGCCGGCGGCCCCGCCGCCTCGCAGGGCCCGAATGCCGTTGTGTTCGGCGGCGCGCTGGCGAGGCTGAACGGCGCGGCGGCGACGTCGGCCAGCCAGCCGGTCTACCAGGCCGGCTCCCAGCTCAGCCTGCAGGCCTGATCAGGCGTCCCGCACCAGGGCGATCAACGCGGTGAGGTCGGGCTGGCGCTCGAGGTCGCGGCAGAGGGCGATCACGTCTTCGGCCCGCGCTTCGCCCAGGGCCTTGCCGGCCAGGTGGCGGAACTTGCGCTCCAGCTTGTCCTGCTGAGCGGCGAGGTCGCGAAGGGGCTGGGAGACGTCGCCGGTGCGGGCGAGGGTGCGACCGTCCTTCAGGCGCACGCTGACGACGCAGCCGCGGCCGACCTGGGTGGGGTCGATGCTGACCCGCTCGCGCAGCGCCACGAGGTCCGGGCGGTTCGCTGTGGCGTCGCTGAAGAGGGCATCCTGGAAGGTGTCCTCGCCGGCCAGCGCCAGGGCGGTGGTCATGCGCAGCGAGAACTTGCACTCCAGGCCCGTGGCCGGCGCCTGGATGTTGCAGACGCCGAGGTGGCCGCTCGGCACGCGCACGCTGACCGCCTCGATGGCGTCCGGCGTCAGGCGCTCCTCAGTGCGTAGCTGGTTCGCCGCCTCGATCGAGTCGTGCGTCAGGTAACAGGCCGCGTGGTACTTGAAGAGCGCCTCTGTGACCCAGGGCGCGCCGCGATCGGCGAGGCCCAGCGCGGGCTCGGCGGTCGTCGATTGAGTGGCCGCGAAGCCCTGGATCGAGGCCAGGATGTCGGTGTCGCTGGTGAAGCCGCGCGCGGCGAGGCGGGCGGCCAGCAGGCCGTTCTGCGCCGCCTTGCCGGGGTGCAGCGGCTTGGACATGGTGCCGAAGCAACTCTTCAGCCCCGCGGCCTGGGTGCCGGCAAGGCCGAACGCGTGGGTCAGCGCCTCACCCTCGACGCCGAGCAGATGCGCGGCGGCGGCGGCCGCACCGAAGGTCCCGGTCGTGGCGGTGGTGTGCCAGCCTCGGGCGTAATGCGAGGGGCCGAGCAGGCGGGCGATGCGGCACTCGGCCTCGACGCCGGCGATGAAAGCGGCCAGCGCCTCGGCGCCCGACGCGCGGCGTTCCTCGGCCAGGGCGAAGACCACGGGCGCCACCGGCACGGTCGGGTGGCCCATCGGCATGATCACGTCGTCGAAGTCGAGGGCGTGGCCCATGGCGCCGTTGATCAGCACCGCGTCGAGCGGCCGGGCGCGCCGGCCGTGACCCAGGATCGAGACGCCAGCCGGATCGTCCGTAGGCGCCAGTTCGTCGAGCAGGATGCGCACCAGCGGCTCGTCCCGCCCGGCCAGGGCGACGCCCATCCAGTCGAGCAGGCACTGCTTGGCGACCGTCAGCGCGGCAGGAGGCAGATCTTCCAGCCGCATTCGCTCGACGCGGGACGCCAGCGCGGCGGTGACAGTCGGGGCAGCGGTCTCAGCGGCGGGGTCGAGCGTCAGCGTGTCGGTCATGGGATATCCCCCAGCGAAGGCCTCAGTCGAACCGATCCCCCAGGTACACCCGGCGCACTTCCGGGTTGGAGAGGATCTCGCGCGGCGCGCCCTCGAACAGCACCTGGCCGGCGTGGATGATCGACGCCGTGTCGATGATGTCGAGCGTCTCGCGCACGTTGTGGTCGGTGATCAGAATGCCGATGCCGCGGCCCTTGAGGTAGGTGATCACGTCGCGGATGTCGGCGATGGCCAGCGGGTCGATGCCGGCGAAGGGCTCGTCGAGCAGCATGAAGGCCGGGTCACTGGCCAGCGCCCGGGCGATTTCCACGCGCCGCCGCTCGCCGCCGGAGAGCGAGACCGCGGGCGCGCTGCGCAGATGGGAGATGTGCAGCTCTTCCAGCAGGCCGTTGGCGATCTCGCGGGCCCGGCGGCGGCGGCGCTCGCGCAGTTCGACCACCGCCAGCACGTTCTGCTCCACGGTCATGCCGCGGAAGATCGAGGTTTCCTGCGGCAGATAGCCCACGCCGGCGCGGGCGCGCTGGTACATGGGCAGGGTCGTGATGTCCTCGCCGTCCAGGTAGATCGCGCCATAGTCGGCCGCGATCAGGCCGGTGATCATGTAGAAGCAGGTGGTCTTGCCCGCGCCATTGGGACCCAGCAGCCCGGCCACCTGGCCGCGCCGCAGGGTGAGGCTCACGTCCTTGACCACCTGGCGGCCGCCGAACGACTTGCCGACGCGGTCCACGATCAGCCCGGAACGGTCGGCGTGGTCGCCGGCCCCGATCGGCGTGACCGTCGGCTCCGGCGCGGGCCCCGCCGGCGGGTCAGCCGCGTTCGACGCCCTGGCGCGCGTCACCACGCCGGCGCCCAGCAGGGGGCCGGCGTTGGCGCGGTTCACAGGGGCCTGGTCGTTCGCCACCCGCCTCTTCCGTCAGTGAGGGATCGTGCCCGGCGCGCCGGGCTGGTTCTGGTAGAAGACCGCGCGGACGCGGCCGGGCGTCCCGCGCCCCTGCTGGTCCGATTCCATCTGCGCGGCGCGGGTCTGGGTGTGGATGGTGAGGCGGGTGCCGTGCACCACGTTCTTGCCCTGCACCAGGATCACGTCGCCGGTCATCACGATCAGGTTGGCGTCGGCGTTGTAGACCGCGTGGTCGCCGCGCGCCGTCTCGTCGGGGGTCACGTAGAAGACGTCGCCATCCGCCTCCAGCCGCTCGGCCGCGCCGCAGGCCGACTGGTCTTCCGGCGAGGCGGAGGCCGAACGCGCGGCGGGCGTGGTCGGCTTGTGCTTCATGAAGGCGCGGATCTCATGGGCGCGCAGCCGCGACGTGCCTTGCAGCACCTCGGCCGAGCCGGTCCAGGTCGATTCGCAGGTCGCATTGTCGTAGGCGCCGTTGTCCGCGGTGATGTCGATCGGACCGTTGGACTGGGGCGAGAGGCCGCCGGGGCCGGTCTGCGTCGGCGCCGCCGCCGAGGCTTGCGCCGCCATCATCGCCACGCCGAGCGCCGCCGCCATCAGGATTTCGCCGCTGCGCCGCATCAACTCTAGTGGCTCCTCAGGACCGCGTGCACGCCGCCGTGCATCACCACCGTCCCATTCTTCTGGCTCGCGGTATAGCTCCCTGCCTGGATCGCGCCCATGGGCCCCGTGCCGGAGACCCCCGCAACGCCGGTGACGGTGCCGGCCTTGGTGTCGACCAGCGCCTCCTCGGTGCCGACGGTGGAGGCGGTGCTGTCATCCACCCGCACGTGGCCTTGCAGGCGCAGCAGCCGCGTATCCTCGTCGTAGATCCCATGGTCGGCGGTCAGGGTCTTTGGGTGCGGGTTGTCGACGTCGAGCTTCATGATCGGCGCGGTCAGGAAGATGCGTTGCATGTTCACGTCGTCGCGCTGGGCGACCCGCGCCACCAGGTCGAAGGCCCGGCCCACGTCGTCGCGGCCGACGAAGTGCGGCGAGACCATGCGGATCTCGGTCGGCGATTCGTGCGGCCGCGCATGCGCCTGGCGCATCGCCTCCTGCACCACATAGGTTCCAAGGAGGCCGAACAGCGCCAGGATCAGGGTCGGGAAGGCCCAGCGCAGCACATGCACCAGCCGGCTGTGCGCCCGCGCCTGACGCCGCGCCCGCACGCTGGCGGGGCTGGGCGCGAGGGAGGCGGCGGGCGATGAAATAGACAAACTCAAGGCGCCTCAGCTGTGGGCGAAGATGTCGACGTCCGGCCAGCCGGCGACGTCAAGCGCCGCCCGATGAGGTAGGAACTCGAACGACGCCTGCGCAAGGCCCATACGGCCTTCACGTTGCAGCATTTCGTCCAGCTTGGCCTTCAACGCATGCAGGTGCAGCACGTCGGACGCGGCATACGCCACCTGTTCGGGGGTGAGCTTGACGGCGCCCCAGTCCGAGCTTTGCTGCGTCTTGGAAATGTCGATGCCCAGTACTTCCTTGGTCAGGTCCTTCAGCCCGTGGCGGTCGGTGTAGGTGCGCACGAGCTTCGAGGCGATCTTGGTGCAGTAGACCGGGGTGGTCATCACACCCAGGTGCAACAGGAACACGGCAATATCGAAGCGGCCGAAGTGGAAGATCTTCAGCACCGACGGATCGGCCATCAGCCGCTTCAGGTTGGGCGCGTCGTAGGCAGGGCGGTTCAACTGCACCACGTGGGCGTCGCCGTGGCCATCACTGAGCTGCACCACGCACAGCGGATCGCGCCCCAGGATCAGCCCCATGGTCTCGCTGTCCACCGCGACGCTGGTCACGCCGGCCAGCGCGCCGTACGGCAGATCGCCTTCATGCAGAAAGTTGGGCAAGGGAACTCCATTGGTAGCGCCCCGCCGTTCACGCGAAGCTGGCTCGCCAGCCGAAGCTCCCTAAGGAGCGCAGGCTGGTGCCCAGGAGAGGACTCGAACCTCCACGGCTATTACACCACTGGCACCTGAAGCCAGCGCGTCTACCAATTCCGCCACCTGGGCGCGCCTTGTGAGCGCGAGGGCGCGACGCATAGGGCGCCGGCCTCGCGGCGTCAACGCCGAGACCCCCGCCGGCTACTTGAACGAACTCGCCGGCCAGACCGGCGTCGATTCCAGGCTGATGGTGCGAGAGTGGCCGAACCGGCCGTTCACGTTCGCCAGGACCACGAGGGTCAGGGCCGCCCCCATCACCAGCAGCGTGCCCAGGAGGATCTTGGGTCCTCCGTCGTGCTTGCCAGACCTCTGGGTCATGACCGCCTCCGCTTCTTCTTCAGCGCCGACGCCGCTTTGAAGTTCCGTAAGCGGAGGAGAATACGAAGCCACAGCTACGTCAAGCTCCCCCCAAAAGGAGAGGGGAGCTAGGAGCCGTACCGAAGCCGCCCCAACGCCCCGGCGGTCCGGCGGCCGAGCTCCAGCTTCTGCAGCCGGCCCTTCATCCGCTCGAAGGTCATCACGCCCTCGATGCGGCGATCCAGGTGGCGTTCGGCGGTTGCCTCGCCGTCGGCGAGGCGCACCAGCAGGGTTCCGGCCAGGATGCCGGCCAGGAGGGTGCGCTTGGTGTAGTGGTTCTCGTCGGTGGCGCGGTCGCCGGCCCAGCGCCAGATCACGTCGGCGCTCTCCCAGACCAGGCGCAGGGCCAGCGGCGCGTTGGGCGGCAGGGCCATGTAGCCGGCCCAGCGGCGGGCGGCGGCCTCGTGCGCCATGGCGGCGTCGACGCGGGCCAGCGCCCCGCGGCGGATGCGCTCGCGCACCTTCAGCCCGGCCGAATCACCGAGCGCCGCCAGCGCCACGCGGTCGCAGTCGCGGGAAAAGAGCGCGGCGAGATCGCGCGGGCCGTTCGGCAGCAAGAGCTCCGTCTCGCCCAGCGACATGCCGGCGGCGGCGCCGGCGGCGCGGGTCATCGCCCAGGTCCAGCCACGATCCGGGGCTAGGGTCAGGGCTTCGGCCAGGACGCGGGCCTCGGCCTCGGCAGCCCAATCATCCGCGGCGTTGGCGAGGTCGGTCATGGCGTCCATCTAGCCCTTGCCCCCTCGGTGGACAACGGCGGGGGCTTCTGATATCAGCCGCGCCCTCGCTTCGATGGGCAGGCGCTTTAGGAGGACGTGTCATCGTCCAGATTTTCGTTCGCGACAACAACGTCGACCAGGCGCTGAAAGCGCTGAAGAAGAAGATGCAACGCGAAGGCTCGTTCCGCGAGATGAAGCGGCACGTGCATTACGAAAAGCCGTCCGAGAAGCGCGCCCGTCAAAAGGCCGAAGCGGTTCGCCGCGCCCGCAAGCTCGCCCGCAAGCGCGCCCAGCGCGAAGGCCTGATCGCCGCGCCGAAGAAGCCGCCGCCCCGCACCGGGGCGTAAGTCCGGCTGGGCCTCGGCCCCGCCTACCCTGCCCAGAAGCCGAAACTGAAGGCGAGCGCCAGCGCGGCCAGACCGAGGACGCATGACAGCGTCCAGAGCCGGTCGAACACCGCGTGGCGGCCCAACCACGCAGGAACCAGGAACACCGACGGCATCGCCAGCGCATACCGGTGCATGCCCAGCGCCGCGCCCGAGGTGACCACCACCGCGAAGATGGCGAGGCCATAGAGGGTCAGCGCCTTGTCCCGCCGCCACAGCAGTACCGACGTCACCAGAGACGCAACCGTCCCGGCGACCTCCACCCAGTCATAGGCGCGGGTCTGCGAGGAATCGGCGTTGATCAGGTTGTCGAAGAAGTCGCTCCAGGCGTCCCACGACTGGCCGAGCGCCAGCGGCCAGCGGCCGAAGTACTTGGTCTCCACGAAGTCGAAGTCGGCCCCGAAGAAGAGGCGCCAGACCAGGTAGGCGGCCACCGGCGAAGCCGCGAGTGCGGCCCGGCCGAGGCTGCGCCGGCCGCCGAAGAACCAGGCCCAGCCGAACGGGATCACCAGCAGGAAGCCGGTCGCCCGAGTGAAGACCGCCGCCGCCGCCAGCCCCGCGGCCCAGAGCCATTTGTCGCGCCGCATCATCGCCAGCGCGCCGAACGACAGCCCGAGGAACAGCCCTTCGCTGTAGACCTGCGCCAGGAAGGCCGCGGCCGGCCAGATCGCCAGGTAGAAGCCGGCGCGCAGCTTCTCCTGCCCGTCGCCCCGAGACAGGTCGGCGATCGCCAGCATCGCGGCGAGCGACCCGGCCAGCGAGACGATCACCCCGGCCAGCGTCGCCGCGCCGATCGCATTGAAGCCGGTCGCCGCCAGCGGGCGGGCGATCAGGGCCATGGCGGCCGGGTAGCCGGGCAGGAAGGCGTGGTTGAGCGAGACCCATTTCGGGTGGTCCTTCTTGGAGCCGGCCACCTCGGCGTCGGCGGTCGAGGCCGGGCTCGCGGCGCGCATGGCCGGGTCGTCGTAGCCGTTCAGCGCGATCGAGATGTAGAACTCGGAATCCCAGGCCGCGTGGCCCTTGATGATCGGGTTCTGCAGGTAGGGATGGCGCGCGGCGCTGTCCTCACTGGTCCACGACGCGGTCCAGTCCATCACATTGTCGGGCCGGTGCAGCTCGAAGCGCGCCAGCACGAACACCTGGAAGCCGATCAGCAGGATCGCCCAGCCGAGCCAGATCAGCGCCACCTTGCCGAACGGCGTTGGGGCGGGTGGGGAGGCAGCTGTCGCCAAGGATCGCCCTCGCCGGAAGAGACCTCACTCACACCAGATTCGAGCCAGGCGCAAACAACGTGCGCTCGAACCGCTGGTCAAACCCGCCCGCATCCCCCACATCGGCTGGGAGAGAGAGCCCCAGGAGCCATCGATGACCGACGCCTACACCCCGCCGAAGATCTGGACCTGGGACAAGGCCAACGGCGGCCAGTTCGCCAATATCAACCGGCCGATCGCCGGGCCGACGCACGACAAGGAGCTGCAGGTGGGCCGCCACCCGTTCCAGCTCTATTCGCTGGCGACGCCCAACGGCATCAAGGTCACGGTGATGTTCGAGGAGCTGCTGGCCGCCGGCCACACCGGCGCCGAGTACGACGCCTGGCTGATCCGCATCAACACCGGCGACCAGTTCGGCAGCGGCTTCGTCGGCGTGAACCCCAACTCCAAGATCCCGGCGCTGATGGATCGCAGCGGCCCCACCCCGATCCGCCTGTTCGAAAGCGGCTCGATGCTGCTGCACCTGGCCGACAAGTTCGGCGCCTTTCTGCCCAAGGACGCCGCCGGCCGGGCCGAGGCGTTGAACTGGCTGTTCTGGCAAATGGGCAGCGCCCCCTACCTGGGCGGCGGCTTCGGCCACTTCTACGCCTACGCCCCGGTGAAGATCGAATACGCCATCGACCGCTTCGCCATGGAGACCAAGCGCCAGCTCGACGTGCTGGACCGCCGCCTCGGCGAGGCCGAGTACCTGGCGGGCGCCGAATACTCGATCGCCGACATGGCCGTCTGGCCCTGGTACGGCGCGCTCGCCAAGGGCATGGTCTATGGCGCCGGCGAGTTCCTGCAGGTGCAGGAGTACAAGAACGTCATTCGCTGGACCGACGCCATCGCCGAACGCCCGGCCGTCAAGCGCGGCCGCATGGTCAACTGCGCCTGGGGCGACCCCGCGGGCCAGCTCCACGAACGCCACGACGCCAGCGACTTCGACACCAAGACGCAGGACAAACTGCAAGCGGCGGCGGAGTAGGTATCCTTCTCCCCTTGCGGGAGAAGGTGTCGCCGTAGGCGACGGATGAGGGGTGAAACCGGGCGCCGGCCGGCCAATCCCCTCTCATCGCGCCAAAACCCCTCATCCGGCGCTAGCGCGTCGCCTTCTCCCGCAAGGGGAGAAGGAAGCTGACGTTGCGTCGCGCTGGACGCCGCCCCGCCGTCGGCCAATATGGCCGGCAAAGCGGCCCGTAGCGCCGCAGGGAGTCCGCCATGAAGTCCGCCGTCTGTGAGATGCTCGGCATCGAGTTTCCGCTGTTCGCCTTCAGCCATTGCCGCGACGTGGTGGCGGCGGTCAGCCGGGCTGGCGGGTTCGGGGTGTTGGGGGCTACCGGCCACAATCCGGAGTCCATCCACACCGAGTTGCAGTGGATCGACGATCACGTGGGCGGCAAGCCCTACGGCATCGACATCCTGGTGCCTGAGAACATGGCCACCGCCGGCGAGCGCGGGGTGACCTACAATTCGCTGAAGACCCGCATCCCGCAGGA
>DATAVF010000024.1:0-12328 GCA_036267835.1 Caulobacteraceae bacterium
CCGCGCCCCGCCTTCCAGCGCCGCCGCCACCGCCTTGCCCAGCCGGTCGGCCAGGTCCGGCCGCCCCAGCGACCAGCGCAGCGCCATCTCGAACGAGAGGATCGCCGCCAGCGGATTGGCGAGGCCCTTGCCGGCGATGTCCGGCGCCGAGCCGTGGATCGGCTCGTAGAGGCCGGGCTTGCCCGGATCGCCCAACGCCGCCGAGGGCAGCATGCCCATCGAGCCGGTCAGCTGCGCCGCCTCGTCGGAAAGGATGTCGCCGAAGAGGTTGTCGGTCACCAGCACGTCGAAGTGCTTGGGATTTCGCACCAGCATCATCGCGGCGCTGTCGGCCAGGATGTGCTCGAGTTCGACGTCCGGATACTCGCGGGCGTGCAGGGCGGCCACCACCTCGCGCCAGAGGAAACCGCTCTCCATCACGTTGGACTTCTCGGCCGAGGTCACCTTGTTGCGGCGTCCGCGGGCCAGCTCGAAGGCCACCCGAGCCACCCGCTCGATCTCGTGGGTGGTGTAGACCTGGGTGTCGAAGCCACGCTGCTGGCCGTCCGGCAGAGTCTCGACCCCACGCGGCTTGCCGAAATAGACCCCGCCGGTCAGCTCGCGCACGATCATCAGGTCGAGGCCCTCGACCACCTCGCGCTTCAGCGTCGAGGCGTCGGCCAGCGGGCCGAAGCAGATGGCCGGCCGCAGATTCGCGAAAACTTGCATCTCCGAGCGCAGCGCCAGCAGCCCGGCCTCGGGCCGAAGCTCCCGCGGCGCATCCTCGAAGCCGATGCCGCTGACCGCCCCCATCAGCACCGCGTCCGACGCCTTGGCCTCGGCCAGGGTGTCGTCGGGCAGCGGCACGCCGTGGGCGCGCAGGCTGACGCCGCCGAAGGGGCGCTCGTCGACCGTGAGCTCGTTGGTGAGCCTTTCAGCCACCCGCTTCACCTCGTCGGTGACTTCGGGGCCGATCCCGTCGCCGGGCAGCAGCAGCAGTTTGGGCATGGCGCGCCTCTAAGGGGGCTCAGAGCTGACGTTCGGAGGCGACCTCGTAGGCGAATAGGTTGCGGTCGGAAACCCCGAAGCTGGGCCACGCCGCGCGCCACGCGGCCATGTGGGCGGTCTGGAAGTGCGCATCGAGCGCGCCCTGGTCCCGCCAGCGCTCGAACACGTGGATCAGGCCGTGCGTCGTGACATCCTCGCCATAGTTGTAGTCGAAGCAGCCATCCTCGGCCTGACTGGCCGCCATCATCGCCGCCATGTGCGGGCGCAGGCCGTCGAGGTTGGCCGGCGGCACGCGCACCGTGCCGGCGACGATCAACATCAGGCGCGTTCCAGCCAGGGCTGGCCGATCGCCCGGCGCGACTCGAAGACGTCGATGTCGGCTGCTTGGCGCAGGGTCTCGCCGATCGAATCCAGGCCCGCGAGCAGCTTCTCCTTGGCCGAGGCGTCGATCTCGAAGCGGAATTGCTTGCCCGACGGCGCGGTGACGGTCTGGCTGGCCAGATCCACCGAGAACACGTGGTTGCCGCCCTTGGCCTCGTCCATCAGCGCCCGTACGGCCGCTTCCGGCAGGGCGACGGGCAGGAGGCCGTTCTGCAGGCAGTTGCTGTGGAAGATGTCGGCGAAGCTTGGCGCGATCACGCAGCGGATGCCGAAATCCTCCAGCGCCCAGGCCGCATGCTCACGGCTGGAGCCGCAGCCGAAGTTGTCGCCCGCGATCAAGACACCGGCGCCGGCATAGCGAGGCTCGTTGAGCACAAACCCGGGCTTGGGCTTGCCGTCGCCATCGAAGCGCAGGTCGTAGAAGAGGCCCTTGCCCAGCCCCTCGCGCTCCACCGTCTTGAGGAACTGCTTGGGGATGATCTGGTCGGTGTCGACATTCGCCACATCCAGCGGCGCGGCCTTGGCGTGAAGTTCGGTAAAGGGCTGCATGGCTAAATCTGTAACAGGCTGAGGCCGGGATAGAGACCGAATTCGCGGTCGCGGCTGACGACTGTCATGTCCTCGGTAAGCGCCTGGGCGATGATCAGACGGTCGAAAGGATCGCGGTGGTGAAACGGCAGCCTTGCCAGGCTGGCTATATGCGGGAGCTGGATGTCGAGGACAGTGACGGCCAGTTGTCGGACGGTATCGTTGAAGCCGCGCTCGAAGCTCAACGAATAGCTCGGCGGGAGCGCGAGTTTCCCAAGACTGTGCTTGATGGCCATTTCGATGGCGCACACTTGGCTGACGAAGCGATCCTGCGTCGCGATCACCGCGCGCAGGTGTGACGGCATGCGATCCGACTCAAAGCCGAACAGCAGGAAGGCATTTGTATCGAGGAGAAAGGTCACGAAGCGGCGTCTTTGGCGTCCTCGCCGTAGAACATAGCCTCGATCTCAGGATCAGGCTCATCGAAGTCGTCGGGAAGTTTCCAGCCGTAGTGGTCGCCGAAGCCGAAGTTCGGCCTGCGCGGTTCAGCAGTTTCGATAGCGACCAGCCTCGCCCGCGGCTTGCCGTTCTTGGCGATGATGATCTCTTCGCCCGCCGCCGCTTCCTCGACCAGGGCGGAGAGGTCAGTCTTGGCGGCGTATAGGTTGACCTGCTTCATGACGCCCTAAGGTGGGTCGTTTGACCAACTTGGTCAAGTCGCGGCGAGCTGTTGGAACAGCGTGCGATATGTGTCCAGGGCCAGGTTCGGCAGGGCGCTGGCTTCGTCGGGGGTGAACCAGCGCAGCTCGACGTGCTCGTCATTGGCGAGGTGTGGCTCGCCACCGAGCCAGGCGTCGATGCGATAAAGGCGACAGACCTCCGTGGCATCGACCGGCACATCGCCGACCGCGGCGTAACGGGTCGGGCGCACGCCGATCTCCTCGACGAACTCGCGCTCCAGCGCCGCCTCGGCGGTCTCGCCGGCGTCGAGGTGGCCGCCGATGCAGTCCCAGACGTCCGGCCAGACACGGCGATGCGGGGCGCGCAAGCCAAGCAGCACGTGGCCGGGCCGCACCAGGAACCCGCCGACGACCAGCGGCGGGCGGCCCGCGTCAGCCATCGTCCAGCGCCGGGTCGGCGCTCAGCATCAGGGTGGGGGCGCCGGGGACGCCGGAGCGGATGGTGAAGACCTTGGTGCCGGGCTTGCGGCCCGAGCGCACCTCGGAGACGTCGAAGCCGGCCTTGGCGAGACGGGCCCGGGCCGCGTCCGGGTCGGTGACGCGCCAAGCGAGGCCTGAGAGGCGGTCGGGCGCATCGGAGGTCTCGCCGCCGAGCCGCGCGCCGATCTCCACCACCGCGCCGCCGCAGCGGAAGAACATCAGCCGCGAGCCCCACTGCGGGTTCGACCGGTCCAGGCGGAAATCCAGCCCGAGCCGGGCGCCGTAAAGCGCCACCGCGCGGTCGGCGTTGGCGGTGTTGATCACCACATGGTCGAGCGCCACCACGCTGCCGGCGGGCGGCTCGCGCCGCACAGGGGGATGGCTGCGCTCGGCCAGCGCGATGGAGACGCCGTGGGTCGCGGCCGGATCGACGAAGGCCAGGCGCCAGGCGTCGGTGGAGAGCAGGGCGGCGGCCTCGCCGGTGGGCGCGCCGCGGCGGGCCAGCACCCGGCGCGTCTCGTCGAGATCGGAGACCGCGAAGGCCAGACCCCACAGGCCCTCGCCGTGCGCCTCCAGCTGGGCCCGCACCCGATCGCCGCTCTCGCCGGCGCCGTCGGGCTGCACCAGGTCGAGCGCCATGTTCGTGAGCTGGAACCACGCGTGCCGTGCGCCGGCCGCCTCCTCGCGCCAATCGGCCTGCCGCCCGAACAGCGCGCCGAATGCGCTGGCCGCCCGGTCCAGGTCGGTGACGGCGACGGCGATATGGTCGAGCGCTTCGATCACAGCAGGTCCCTCACGTCCGCGATATGCCCGGCGATCGCGGCGGCGACGGCCATGGCGGGGCTCATCAGGTGGGTGCGGCCGCCGCGGCCCTGGCGGCCCTCGAAGTTGCGGTTCGAGGTCGAGGCGCAGCGTTCGCCCGGCGCGAGGCGGTCCGGGTTCATGCCGAGGCACATCGAGCAGCCCGGTTCGCGCCAGTCGAAGCCGGCGGCGCGGAAGATCTCGTCCAGCCCCTCAGCTTCGGCCTGCTCGCGCACCAGGCCCGAGCCCGGCACCACCATGGCAACCACATGCTCGGCGACCTGCCGGCCGCCATCGAGCGCTTTCTGAGCGATGGCCGCCGCGGTGCGCAGGTCCTCGATGCGGCTGTTGGTGCACGAGCCGATGAACACCCGGTCGATCCGCGCCGACTGGATCGGCTGGCCGGCTTCCAGGCCCATGTAGTCGAGCATGCGCCGCACCTGCACCGCCTTGGCCTCGTCGAAGTCGGCCGGGTCGGGCACGCGGCCGTCGATAGCCACCACGTCCTCGGGGCTGGTGCCCCAGGTGACCGTCGGGACCAGCTGCGCGACGTCGATGGTCTCCTCGCGGTCGAAGTGGGCGCCCTCGTCGGTGAAGAAGCTCTTCCAATAGCTCAGCGCCATCTCCCAGGCGCCGGCCTTGGGCGTGGCCGGGCGTCCCATCAGGTAGGCGAAGGTGGTCTCGTCGGGCGCCACCAGGCCGCCGCGCGCGCCGCCTTCGATGGTCATGTTGCAGAGCGTCATCCGCTCTTCCATCGAGAGCGCCCGCACCGCCTCGCCGGCGTACTCGATCACGCAGCCAGTGCCGCCGGCGGTGCCGATGCGGCCGATCATGGCCAGCGCGAAGTCCTTCGGGCCGACGCCGGGCGGCGGCGTGCCCACGAAGTTCACCCGCATGTTCTTCGACTTCAGCTGGCGCAGGGTCTGGGTCGCCAGCACGTGCTCGACCTCGGAGGTGCCGATGCCCTGCGCCAGCGCCCCGAAGGCGCCGTGGGTCGAGGTGTGGCTGTCACCGCAGACGATGGTCATGCCGGGCTGGGTGCGGCCCTGTTCGGGGCCGACCACGTGGACGATGCCGTTGCGGATGTCGCCCATCGGGAAGAACTCGATGCCGTACTCGGCGACATTGCGCTCCAGCGTCTGCAGCTGCAGGCGCGCTTCCGCGTCGGCCACCGCGGCGACGCCCAGCGCCTGGCCCTCGGTCGGCACATTGTGGTCGGCCACGGCGAGGGTGCGGTCGGGCCGGCGCACGGGGCGGTGCGCGGCGCGGAGGCCCGCGAACGCCTGCGGGGTCGTCACCTCGTGGATGAGATGCAGGTCGATGTAGAGCACCGATTCGCCGTTAGCGTCGGCCTGGACGACGTGCGCGTCCCAGATCTTGTCGTAGAGGGTCTCGGCGGGCATGGGCGGGATGTAAGGGTTGGCGCCCAGGTGGTCCAGTTCGGAGGTCGTGATGAAGGAAGGGCTCGAAGGCGGATGCCTCTGCGGCGCGGTGCGCTTCGAGGCGCGTGGCGCGCCGGAAAACGTGCGCGTCTGCCACTGCCGCCTCTGCCAGCGGGCGATGGGCGCCCCTTTCTTCGCCCGCGCCCTCTTCCCGGCCGAGCAGGTGGCGCTCACCGGCGAGATCGCCCGCTACAACACCTCGCCAGAGCTGGCGCGGCTCTTCTGCCCGACGTGCGGGACCCGGATTGGCGCGGCGCGGCAGGACGACCAGTGGGGCGCCAACGTCGCCCTGGCGCTGGCCTGTTTCGACGATCCGGAAGCTCTGACCCCCGACGCCCACTTCTTCACCGGGTCCAAGCTGAGCTGGGTCGCCACCGGCGACCTGCCGCCCTGGAGCGAATGGGCGCCGGACTGAGCTGACCCGCGGCGCCTGGCCGTAGGTGAAGTCCGGCCTGCTCTGCCCGACTTCGATAGTATAGCCGTCGGGATCGCGGATGTAGCAGCGGGTCTCGCCGTACTTTCCCTTCGGCTCGATGATGAATTCGGCCCCGCGGCTGCGCCACAGGTCGTAGCATTCCTGGATATTCGCCACGCGGATGTTCATGAAGCTGCTGACCGCGTCCGGGTCGGCCGGCACGCTGAGGACGACCGTCGGGCTGTCGGGCGTCGGCCCGCCGCCGACGTTGACGATCAGCCAGGTATTGGCGATCTGGATGTAGCCCGGCGCGCCGCTGGCGTCGCCCAGGCTCAGGATACGGCCGCCGAACACCTTCTCGTAAAATCGCGCCGACCGTTCGACGTCGGCGACGGTGAGGAAATGGGTGATGGAAATGGCGTCTAGCGGCGGCATCCGGTAGCTCGCTGGCGTGGCGTCTTGGGGGCAGTCGGCTCGAGGCTCATGGTCGCTGCGTTCGGTCAGGCGCCGACGCCAGGCTGGAATCCGGCGCGCAGGAAGCCGTGCATGTGCACGACGCCCAATAATCTAAGACACGCGCCGCGTGGACAATGCCATCTGTCGGCCGCCAGCTCGGAGCGTGTGGGCTCCAGCTCAACCGCATGCGAGCAGCCCCGGACTTGAGCCACGTTGAACAAGATGATCGGAGCTTGACAGTCTAACGGCGACGCAGCCTATGAAATTCTTCTGTGATGAACACCCGCGCAGGTGGCAGCTCTTGGCGGGTATAAGACGAGGCTGCGACATTTTGGTGAGGGTTCTCATGAAGGCTTTTATCGTTGCCGGCGTTGCGGCGCTCTCGGGCATTGTTTGCGGGGCCGCGGATGCGCAGGGCAGTTCCGGCGTCAACTGCATCAGCTATAAGAGCCTGAGCGGCGGGGCCGTGCACGGCGCCGTCTGCCGCGGCAGCACGCCGGGCGTCTGGCAGGAAATCAACACCCAGAACGACGGCGCGGTCCGCTGGCAGGAGACGTCCGAGGCGCCCGGACGGGTCACCCTGTTCGACGCGTCGCGCAACTACACCCTGATCATCGACGCCAAGGCCCGCCAAGTCCTGATCCAGAGCGGCCCGAACGCCAGCCCCCAGGTCTTCTACAGCATCGCCTCGGTCGAATGAGCTAAGTCGGCGGCGAGCGCCGCAGGCGTGTAGCGAAGCTTCAAAGGCCGTGCTTCGCCACGCCGCCCGGACCTGATCGTCCGTCGCGAACTCGTCCTGCATCTCCGCAGGCAGCGAGCGAACAGTATCCACAGCCTGGTCGAACAGCTTGGTCATGCGCTCACTCTAACCCCGAGCCTTCGCGCCGAACAGTGCGAGGGCGGGCCTTCAGGCGATCCCTGCCCGCAGGAAATCGTGCATATGCACCGCGCCGACGAGGCGGCCATCCGCGCAGACGAAGAGCAGGTTGAAGGGGCGTTCGCGCTCGTTCATCAGGCGCATCGCTTCGCTGGCGAGCATGCCGGGCTCGGCGGCGACCGGGCCGCGGGTCATGAAGTCGGCGACCGGCGAGCCCAGCTCGGCGCGGCCCAGCGAGCGGCGCACGTCGCCGTCGGTGAGGGCGCCGATCAGCCGGCCGTCCGCACTCACCACCGCCACGCCGCCGTACCAGGCCCGCGCGGTGATCGCCGCGATCGCCTCGCTGAAGGTCGCGCTCTCGCCGACCGTGGGCGCCTCGCCCATCAGGTCGCCGACCGTCACCAGCTGGGCGCCGAGCTTGCCGCCAGGGTGGAAGGCGTGGAAGTCCCGCGCCGAGAAGCCGCGCGCCTCGAGCAGCGCCACCGCCAGGGCGTCGCCGAACGCCAGCTGCATGGTGGTCGAGGTGGTCGGCGCATTGGTGTTCTGGCAGGCCTCCTCCGCCACCGGCAGCACCAGCGCGTGGGTGGCGGCGCGCACCAGCGCGCTCTCCGCGCCCGACGCCACCGCGATCAGGGTGATGCCGAAGCGCTTGCAGTAGTGGATCACGTCGCGCAGCTCGGGCGTCTCGCCGGATCGGGAGAAGGCCAGCACCGCGTCGCCCTGACCGATCATGCCAAGATCGCCGTGGCTGGCCTCGGCGGGGTGCAGGAAGAAGGCCGGCGTGCCGGTGGAGGCGAGCGTCGCGGCCACCTTGCGGGCGATGTGGCCGCTCTTGCCCATGCCGGTGACCACCACCCGGCCCTTGGTCGCCAGGATCGTGTCGACCGCCGCGCACAGCGTGGCTTGCAGCGTGGTGGTCAGCGCCGCCGCCAGGGCGTTCAGCCCCTCGATCTCGGCGCGCACGGTGCGCACCGCGGCGAGGGCGGGATCAAGCGTCTCGGCCTTGCGGACCGCGTCGTCAGCCAAGGGGGGTGTCTCCGTACGTGCCCGGAGTGTAGTGCGGCCGGCCGCCGCATCAATGGCGCCCGCGCAGTATGTCAATCCGGAAGCGAAACAGTCGGTTACCAGGATTGTGTCGCGAGGGCGCCCGAACGTCCCTAACAGCCCGATCAGATTTCCGGCTGTTCAGCGGTTCCCCATGATTCCCTTTATCGACCTCGGCGCCCAGCAGGCCCGCCTGAAGCCCGGCATCGACGCCGCCATCCAGCGCGTGCTGGCGCATGGCTGCTATGTGATGGGCCCTGAGGTGCGCGCCTTCGAGGAGCAGCTGGCCGAGTTCGGCCGCGTGCGCCACGCGCTCTCTTGCGGCAACGGCACCGACGCGCTGGCCCTGCCGCTGATGGCCTGGGATATCGGCCACGGCGATGCGGTGTTCTGCCCGTCCTTCACCTTCGCGGCGACGCCCGAGGTGATCCCGTGGACCGGCGCGACGCCGGTGTTCATCGACATCCTGCCCGACACCTACAACATCGACCCCGCCCACCTGGAAGCCGCCATCGAGGCAGTGAAGGCCAAGGGCAAGCTGCGTCCGGCCGCAGTGATCGCCGTCGACCTCTTCGGCCAGCCGGCCGACTATCCGCGCCTGCACGAGATCTGCCGCCGCCACGGCCTGAAGCTGATCGCCGACTCGGCCCAAGGCTTCGGCTGCACCCTCGGCGGCGAGCACCCGATCCGCTGGGCTGACGCGGCCACCACCAGCTTCTTCCCGGCCAAGCCGCTCGGCGGCTACGGCGACGGCGGCGCGGTGCTGACCAATGACGCCGCGCTCTGGGAGCGCATGGATTCGCTGCGCGTCCACGGCAAGGTGGTGAAGAGCGACCTCGACGGCCGCAGCTTCGCCCACGACCCCAAGTACCTCAACATGCGCATCGGCATGAACTCGCGCCTCGACACGATGCAGGCCGCGATCCTGATCGAGAAGCTCGCGGTGTTCGCCGACGAGATCGAGGCCCGCCAGGACGTCGCCGTGCGCTACGCCGAGGGCCTCGCCGACCACGTGATGTCCACCCCGCGGGTGATCGAAGGCGGCCGCTCGGTCTGGGCCCAGTACGTGATCGAACACCACGACCGCGACGGCCTCGCCACCCACCTGAAGGCCCTGGGCGTGCCCACCGCCGTCTACTACCCGGTCCCGATGCACCGCCAGACCCCCTACGCCGACTTCCCGATCGGCCCCGGCGGCCTCCCCGTCTCCGACGCCAAGGCCGCCACGGTGCTCGCCCTGCCGATGCACGCCTACCTGCGCGAAGACGTGCAGGACCAGATCATCGATGCAGTGCGCGGGTATAACGGCTGACCTGAGGTGGCCGACCGTGCGTTAATGTCTCCGGTGAGGGCCGTTGACGCGTTCTCAATGTAGAATACATAAGTCTTTAGCAGAGACGCATGGAGCAGTGTCGTGACAGCGCCCTCGATAAGGCGAAGCACCATCAGGGCGGAGAGCCAGGCAGAGCGCGTTGAACGCTTCGTCGAGGAAAGGCGTGACCACTCCGAAGAGCGTCGCGCCGCGCTTCGCCGGGTCTTCCTGAGCTACGAACAAAGCCAAGGCCGCCGGCGCGCAACCTAGTTGCCGCTCCCGTTCGACCCAGCCGGACTCGAATATCGGGCGCTGTCGGATTCTGGCCCGGTCGCTGATTTCTCCTGTGGCAAAGAGATCGTCGATCGCTGGCTTCACGAGAGAGCGGCAATTCGGCATGGCCGCGATTGTCGCGTGACCACGGTCCATGCTCCAGAAGGACATGGGATAGTGGGCTTCTATGCCCTCAGTTTCGCGATAAGTCGGCTGAACCGGGGCGTGCTGCCGGACTTCACGGGCTTCGACCGCTTCCCCTCAGTTCGACTGGAGTGGCTCGGCGTTCAACAAGCCTGTCAGGGCGCTGGCTTGGGGACGATCATCATGGGCCGGGTTCTGTCCGCGTGCCGCGAGATCATTGATGCCGCGCAAATTCCGGCGGTCACACTGACCCCGGCGGATGAGCGATCGGAGCGGTTCTACACGCGGATCGGCTTTGTGCCGCTCACCAGGAGGAAGCTGGGCGAGATGGTGCTGCCAGCGAAGGACGTGATCGAGGCAACGGAACCTGGTTAGGCGCCGCCATCGCAATCCCTGATCCGCGTTCGAGAGTTGTCCGTCGAACGCCTGGAGGTCAGTTTTTCCGATCGGTTGCCGGCGTCAAGGACCGCCTCCGGCGGCCGCGAAGCGGCGGAGCAAAGCCCCGTCCTTGACGCCGGCAACCGATCGGAATCATGCTCCGCCAAGCGATCGATGGATCGTCCTGCCCGGCCGGTAGGGCGCAAGCAATCTCCGCTTCTTGCATCACCCCGCTTCATCAGCGGCCGCGTACAGTCTAAGCGTACATTTCAGGAGCGGTCACGTTGGTCGGGGGGATACTGGACCCTAAGTCGCGGGATCGGCTGCTAGCTCTCGCTGCCGTCATCAACGAGAAGTTCAGCGATGGCGACTGGCTGAAGCTCGGGGCCCTTACGGGCTCCCTGAATCTAGTTCGTGATCACCCGCGGCTGCTCCGCAGCCTTAGTTGGGGCGACAACGACTACGAAGGCAATGTGCACGCGATGCTGCATGACATTGCCAATGCTGACATCGACAACATCGGGCGTATGGAGAGCTTCGTGGCCACCACGTACGGAGGAGTTGGTCAAAGCATCTCGACTGAGCGCTCCAAGGCGCGCGCCATAAGCTTCACGCCAGCTGTCTTCGACACACCAGAGGGTGGCATTGAATCTGACCTTGTCGCCGTCATGATGCCGTTCAGGACGGAGTTCGATGGGGTGTTTCAGGCGATCTCGGCCGCGTGCAGTCTGCAAGCGCTGAGATGTCTACGGGCCAAGGATATCTGGGAAAACAGCCTCGTGATCCAAGACATCTTCGCTCTAATATTCCGAGCTCAGGTGGTTGTTTGCGACTTTACCGGCCGCAACGCCAACGTCTTCTATGAAGCCGGAATTGCTCATACGCTTGGTAAGTCCGTCGTGCCGATCACTCAATCGGCGAGCGACATCCCCTTTGATATCGCGCATCATCGCCACCTCGCTTACCTCAATAATCGCGGAGGATTGAGCGAACTTACGGCTGGGCTTGCTGACCGGCTAACGACTTTAACTCGGCCCCGATTGCGGCCCTGGCAGCTCTAACCATCTCCGAACTTACCCCTCCCCCTTCGCCAGCATCCCCTCCAGCGTCGCCAACTCATCCGCCTCCCGCGCCGGCTTGTCCCAGCGTATCCGGCTGATCCGCGGGAAGCGCATCGCGACCCCGCTCTTATGCCGGGTCGAGCGTTGCAGCCCCTCGAACGCCACCTCCAGCACCAGACCGAAGTCCCAGTCCGCGCGCACGCTCCGCACCGGGCCGAAGCGTTCCACCGTGTGGTCGCGGACGAATTTGTCGAGCTGCTTCAGTTCTTCGTCGGTGAAGCCGAAGTAGGCCTTGCCGACCGGGGTCAGGGACCGCACGCCGGCTTCGTCCTCGCGCCAGACGCCGAAGGTGTAGTCGCTGTAGAAGCTCGAGCGCTTGCCGTGGCCGCGCTGGGCGTACATCAGCACCGCATCGATCAGGTGCGGGTCGCGCTTCCACTTGAACCACGGGCCCTTGGGGCGGCCGGCTTCGTAGGTCGAATCCCAGCGCTTCAGCATCAGGCCTTCGGACTGGGTCGGATCGCCGGGCGGCGGCGCGGCGCGCAAGGCCGCCAGCTCCGGCCAGGTCTCGAACGGCTGCATCGGCGAGAGGTCGATGCGGGGCGAGGCGGCGGCGGTCACGAAGGCCTCCAGCCGGGCGCGGCGTTCGCGGAACGGCAGGGCGCGCAGGTCGGTCTCCCCGTCCAGCAAGAGGTCGTAGGCGCGGATGCCGGCCGGGTGGGCGGCCATCAGCTTGGCGTCGGCGGTCTTGCGGTTCAGGCGCTGCTGCAAGTCGCCGAACGGGGCGACCTTGCCCCCCTTTTCGTTGTCTGGTCGCAGCACCAGCAACTCGCCATCGATGACGCCCTCGTAGGTGAGGGCGGCGACCACGTCCGGGAAGGCGGCCGAGACGTCCTCGCCGGTGCGGCTCCAGAGCCGGCGCTGGCCACGCTCGCTGACCGCCTGCACGCGGATGCCGTCCCACTTCCACTCGGCGGCATAGTCGGCGGGATCGAGCTTACCGAAGTCGACGTCCTCGTCGAGCGCCTGGGCCAGCATCACCGGCCGGAAGCGGCCGGGCGCGTCGGCC
>DATAVF010000025.1:0-10399 GCA_036267835.1 Caulobacteraceae bacterium
GACGCGCTGGCCGTCTACCGCGCCGCGCTCGAGGGCCACGAGCCGCGCAACATCGGCGTCTACGGCACCTCGGCCGGCGCGGTAATCGGCCCGCAACTGCTGATGCGGCTGAAGGCGGAAGGCCTGCCGCTGCCGGGCGCCCTCGGCGTCTTCTCCGGTGAGCCGGACATGGTCGGCACGGCCGACTCGCTGCGCATCTTCGCCGACAGCTTCCAAGGCAACCTGCTGGTCGACGCCAAGTGGGCCTACGTGGGTGAGACCGACCCTCGCGACCCGCTGATCTCGCCGATCTACGGCGACCTTTCGGGCTTCCCGCCGACGCTCTGCATGTCGAGCGGCCGCGACGTGCTGCTGAGCGGCACCGTCAACCTGCACCGCGCCCTCACCGATGCGGACGTGACCGCCGACCTCGTGGTCTACGACGGCCTGCCGCACGCCTTCTGGGCGACGATGCTGGCCCCGGAATGCGACGACGCCTTCAAGCGCATGACCCGATTCTTCGCCAAGCACCTGGGCGGCTAGATCGGCCATCGAGCCACCACCTCAGACGGTGGCTTGCGTTGGCGCGGATCGAAGCCGCATCCTGGCGGCCGGATGAGCGGCCTACAGGGAGAGACGCGATGACGGACCGAGCCTCGGACACGCCCGCCGAGACAACGACGGCGCCCGATGCCGCGGGCGAGCCGCCGGCCGTGCGGGGGCAGCGGGTCGAGAAGATCGCCGAGGGGGCGCACGAGGTGCTGGCGCCGATGCGCGACCGGCTGAGGCTGGCCGGCAACCTCTACCTGCCGGAGGGCGACGGCCCGTTCCCGGCCATCGTCACCCGCACGCCCTATGGCAAGGACACGATGGAGCTGTTCTCCAACCCCCGCGCCGCACGGAAGTACACCAAGGCCGGCTTCGCCTACCTGGTGCAGGACACGCGCGGCAAAGGCCGCTCGGAGGGGCACTACGGCGGCTTCTCCGACGACCGCAACGACGGCTACGACACCATCGAGTGGATGGCCCGGCAGGACTGGTGCAACGGCAAGATCGGCATCACCGGCGCCTCGGCCATGGGCATCACGAGCAACATGGCCGCGATCGCCAATCCGCCGCATCTGGTCGCCGCCTTCGTCATCGTCGCCGGCAACGACACTGCCTTCATCGGCGGCGCGTTCAAGCACCGCGACATGGGCGACTGGAACCGCGGCCAGGGCGTCGCCGAGGAGCGCATCCGCTCCAGCGCCGCGAGCTATATCTCCACCGCCCTCTCGGTGACCGGCGACGTGCTGCACAACGCGCGCTTCATCCACGTCCCGATGTACAACTACGGTGGCTGGTACGACCTGTTCAGCGTTGGCAACGTGCGCAACTTCGAGCACCTGCAGAACCACGGCAGCCGCGGCGCGCGCGGGGCCCAGAAACTGGAGATGGGTCCCTTCGGCCACGGCGACCTCTCGGGCGATCTCGCCTATCCCAACGGCTCCCAGCTGATGGGCGGCAACACCGACGAGATCCGCTGGTTCGACTACTGGCTGAAGGGCGAAGACAACGGCATCATGGATGAGCCGCCGGTGCGGATCTACATGATGGCCTCGGCGCGCAAGGGGGCGCTGTCGGCCAAGAACCGCTGGATGCGGTTCGCCAACTGGCCGCCCGCGCCGCAGGTCGTCTCGTACTACCTCGGCGAGCACGGCGGCCTGTCGCGCAAGGCGCCGGGCCAGACCCAGGCTTCACGCGCCTACGATTTCGACCCGGCCGATCCGGTCCCCACCCACGGCGGCTCGAACCTGACCTTCGAGAAGGGGCCGATGGACCAGCGCGAGATCGGCGAGCGGCAGGACTATCTGCGCTTCCAGACGCCCGTGCTGGAGCAGGACGTGGTTATCGCCGGCCCGGTCAGCCTGGACCTGTGGGCGTCGACCGACGGTCCGGACACCGACTTCATGGCCAAGCTCGTCGACGTCTATCCGGACGGCTATGAAGCCATCGTGCTCGATAGCGCCCTGCGCACCCGCTACCGCCACGGTCGCCACCGTGACGAGGTCGCCATGATGACCCCCGGCGCGCCGGAGAAGCTGGTGCTCGATCTCTGGGACACGGCGATCACCTTCGAGGCCGGCCACCGCATCGCCGTGCACGTGTCCAGCTCGAACGCGCCGCGCTTCGACGTGAACCCGAACACGGGCGAGCTGCCGGGGCGGGGCGCCCCGACGCGGGTGGCGCGCAATGCGGTCTACTTCGACGCCGCCCACCCGAGCGCCATCCGCCTGCCAGTCATCTACCCTGACGGTTGAGGCGGCCGCACGGGCTCAGCCGGCGGCTTCCGTCCTATGCCGGTGGCGGCGCGCCGGTCCGGCGGCGTCCACGCGGCGCCGGCTCGGCGCTCGGCGCCGCCGCGCGCCGATTGCCCAGGCCGAGCTGCTTGGCCATCTGCGATCGGGTCGCGCTGTAGCTGGCGCTGACCATCGGATAGTCCTTCGGCAGGCCCCACTTCTCCCGATACTGCTCCGGCGTCAGACCCTTCACCGAAAGGTGCCGCCGCAAGGTCTTGTAAGGACGCCCGTCCTCGAAGCTGATCAGCGCATCCAGCGTGATCGACTTGCGCACCTGGGCTGGCGTCAGCCGGCGTTTGGCCTCGGGCTCGGCCTCCGCAGGCGCCGGCGCCGAAGCGTTTCCGCCGACCGCGCCGAGGCTCTTGGCGATCTGTTCGATCACCGCGCCGATCTCGGCCGAAGACACGTGAGAGTTGGAAAAGTAGGCAGCCGCTACCTCAGCGACCAGGTCGCGCAAGTTATCGCCCTGTTCTTCCGCCATATCGACCGCCTCCAAAAAAGCTTGGCAGCCTTATGGGCTGGAGAAAGTTGTCGCAAGTCCCGCCGGCGAGTAAGTGACGTCGAAAGCCTGGGTTCTCTACAATGCGGCGCCAGGACGTCCCTCGGCATCGCGACGGCAGGTTCATGCACCAACTGATTCCTATCGTCGCTGACTTTGGCTACGCCGCTGTCTTCGTTTTTCTGCTGATCGAGAGCATCGGCATTCCCGTCCCGGGCGAAGGGATCCTGATCGCGGCCGCCTTGTTCGCGGCGCAGACGCACAGGCTGGAGATCGCGGCGGTCTTGGCGGCGGGCATGACGGCCGCCTTTCTGGGAACCTGCCTCGGATATCTGGCCGGCCGGCGCGCCGGACTGCCGCTGCTGGCGAGATATGGCCGCTATATCGGCCTGACCACGGCGCGCCAGCGGCTCGGCCAGTACCTGTTTCTGCGACACGGCGGGAAGATCGTCTTTTTCGGCCGCTTCATCGCGTTTCTGCGCGCCTTCGAAGGTCTTCTCGCGGGCGTGAACCGGATGCCGTGGCGGCATTTTCTGTTGTTCAACGCCCTGGGCGCCGCCGCCTGGACGACCGTAGTTGGGCTGGCCGCCTACGTCTTCGGCCGGACATTCGTTCACCTCTCCAAGCCGTTCGGCCTGGCGCTCATCCTGGCGACCGTCGTCGCGCTCGTGGTGGGTTTCTTCTACGTGCGACGCGCCGAGAGAGTCCTCCAGCGCCACGCCGACGCGGCGATCCTGGATTAGGGCGCGCTTGCGGGCGTCGACGGCGCCCTGCCTTCGGGCGCAATGCCGTACTCGAGGCGAAGGCTTTCGACCGAGCGATCCAGCAGTTCCTCCCACCTGACGACCATCAGATTGCCGACGCGGCGGCCGAGGCTCCAGCCCTCGGTGACGGCGTCCATGGTGGCCTCGATCTTGTCCGGGTTGAGGTAGGTCATGCGCGCGGTCACCACCGAGACCCAGATCGCGAAATAGGGGCTGCGGTGCTGCGCCAGGCAGAACGCCTGCACGGCGATCTCGCCCAGGCCGTTGGTCGCAAAGCCGGTCAGCAGGTGGATGAAGTCGTGGGTCTGGTAGGTGCGCAGGACCGAGAACTTCATCGCCTCGGGCATCCGGTCCAGGGCGCCGGCGCGCTCGAGCGAGTCGTGATAGGCGCGGTAGGTGTCCGCGATCTCCTGCTTGAGGTTGTTGTCGATGATGTAGCGGTGCAGCGCCCGGCCCAGCGATCCGTCGGGCAGGTCAGTGAGCGCCTCGAACGAATAGGGCGCCCCCAGGTGGCGCTCGTCCATGAACGCCTGCTGCGCCTCGTCCGGCGCCAGTTCGCGCAGATATTTCTGGGTGACCGCCTCCGGCACGTACTTCCAGAATGAGTTGAAGAGGATATGCACCCCGTGCTGCTGCGGGTTGTCGATCGTCCGCAGCATCTCTTCGGCGAAGGCGCGATCCACGGTGACAGGCGCCTGGATGGAAATCTCGTTCATCTTTGCGTCCCGCCCTAGTTGTTGAAGTCGATAACGTAGATGTCGCCGACCGTCTCGGCCCGGTCACCGATCACGTAGACGGCGAGGCGGCGCCCATCGGGGCTCCAGGCGCTGTCGCCTGGACCGATGCCGCTCGACGCGATCGGCGTGCCCGCGCGGTGGAAATCGACCAGCTGGTGCTGGTGCGACCCATCCGGGTCCATGATCCAGAGATTGAGGTAGCGCAGCGGCCCGGGAACGCCCTTGCTGGTGGCCCAGACGATGCGCCGGCCGGCGGGATCGATGTGGGCGTGCTCGTTCCAGAAGGCGGCGTCGTTGGTCAGGTCGCGCACGGCGCCTGTCGCAAGATCGAGCGTGAACTCGTCGCTGAGGCCGGTGGCCGTCTCGGCCGTGTAGAGAATGCTCCGGCCGTCCGGGAAGAAGCCGTGGCTCTCGTAGAACTTCTGCACCGGCCCCGGGCGCAGCACGCGCTCGTGGCTGAGCACCGGGGCGCCGTCCGTGATGGCGAAGTCGGCGACGTGCAGGTCCCAGTCGCCCAGCTTGCCGTCGGCGCGCAGCAGCTGAGTCCACATGAGCTGGCGGCCATCAGCGGAGAAGTGCGGGTGCAGGATGCCGGCCGGCGCGCCGCCGCGGTCGGCGTTGACGATCTCCCAGTAGTGCGCGCCGTCGGCCGTCATCAGCCACAGATTGTTGCCTACCCCGCGCCCCGGCTCGGCGACGTGGTCGAGCATCGCCGGCATCGTCTGCTTCTGCGCCTGGAAGACGATGTACTGGCCCGAGGGGTGCCAGGCGGGGTTGCCCTTGTTCTTGGTCGGCGCACCGGCCGCGCCGCAGGTGAGGCAGCGCTGGCCCGCGCCATCCGCGTCCATGGTCCAGACGTCGTAGTAGCCATCGGGACTGCGGCGATCGAAGGCGATGCGGTTCTGCGGCGACCAGTCCACCCTGCCGCCGTCATGGGCCAGCAGGGTGACGCTGCGCACCTCCGGCGCGAGGTAGGGCTCGGCCATGGCGCCGGCGGAGACCAGCGCGGCGGCGAGGCTGGCGCAGAGCAGGGTCCAGGGCCTCACAGCACCGCTCCGGTCAGACCCCGCGCCTGCAGGTCGGCGATCTCGGCGTCATCGAGGGCAAGGGCCTCGCGCAACACCTCCTCGCTATGCTCGCCCAGCCGCGGCGGCGGCCGGTCGACCTGCAGCGCGTGCGAGGCGAAACGCCAGAGGAAGCCGTTGTAGCGGTGCAGGCCCATGTCGGGGTGGTGGGTGGCCAGGAACCAGCCGCGCGCCGCGTGGTGCGGGTCGTCGAGGCCTTCGGCGACCTTGCGCACCACCCCGGCGGCGACGCCGCCCGACTGGCAGGCCGCCATCAGCGCCTCGGCGTCGCGGGTCAGGGTCCACGCCTCCAGCGCCGGCTCCAGCACATCCTGGTTCGCGAGCCGATCGCCGGCGGCGGCAAAGCCGGGCGCCCGCAGGGCGGCCGGCGCGCCCGGCAGGGCCACCAGCCGCGCCCAGGCCGCGTCGTCGGCCGCCGAGATCGCGATCCAGCGATCATCGCCCTGGCAGCGGAAGACGCCGTTCGGCGCGAAATCTCGCGAGCGGTTGCCCTGGCCCTCCGCCGCCTCGCCGAACGCCGCTTCCAGCAGCACCTCGCCGATGTAGCCGGCCGCCGTTTCGATCATCGCGGCGTCGATGAACTCGCCCTCGCCTGTCGCCTGGCGGCGCACCAGCGCGACCATGATCAGCGCCGCGGCCTGCATGCCGGTGATGGCGTCGGCCTGGTAGAAGCTCATCTGCACCGGCTCGCCGCCCGGATAGCGATGCAGCCAGTCCCACCCCGCCAGCGCCTCGATGGCCGAGCCGTTGGACTTGTAGTCGGACCAGGGGCCGCTCTTGCCGAAGCCGCTGGAGGAAAACATCACGATGTCGGGCTTCAGCGCCGCGAGCGCGGCTGGGCCGAGGCCGAAGCGCTCCATCACCCGAGGCGTGTAGTTCTCGGCGACGACGTCGGCGGTGGCGATCAGCCGCCGGCAAAGATCGCGGGCCGCCTCGCTGGAGAGGTCGAGCGTCAGGTTGCGCTTGTTGCGGTTGACGCTGTTGAAGTTGGGGCTGCGGTTGACCTTCTGCGCCAGCACGACGTCCACCGCGCTGGGGCTGACGGAGGCTTGCCGCCACACGTCGGGGCGCCTGTGCGACTCGATCTTGATCACGTCGGCGCCCAGGTCGCCCAGCATCATGGTCGCGAAGGGGCCGATCCAGGCCTGGGTGAAGTCGACGACGCGCAGGCCGTGCAGCGGCCGCGGATCGCTTCGTTCGAGGGCGCTTGCGGGCGCGGGCCGGCGGTCCCAGCCCAGGTCCGACAGTGCGACGCCCTCCCCTGCCGCTGGCGCGGGCGCCGGCGGCGCCGGACGCCCGTTGGCCAGCCGCGCCGCCGGGCCGGCGAACGGCGCGGGGCCGAGATCCGGGTGCTCGATGGTGCGGTAGAACTGGCGCGCGCGCAGCTGTTCCAGCTGCAGCAGGTCGGCGGGCGCGTGCAGCTTGCCGCACATGACGCCCAGCGCTTCGAGGCCGTTGAACACCGCATCGGCGGTCTTCTCCCGGGTGTACTGGGCGAAGAAGGCGAAGGCCCGGCGGATGACCTCGGCGGCCGGGCCGGTCAGCAGGTCGGCCGGGATCGCGCCTTCCGGGATGTCCAGCACCTGGCAGAGCCGCGCGTGCTCGCCGGCGACCAGCGGCGAGAGCGAGACGTATCCGTCCTTGCACGGGAACAGGCGGACGCCCGACTCCGGGCCGCCGCCCCGCACCTTGTCGCCGCCCATGTATTCGATGCGCAGGAAAGGCGTGATGGAGCTCAGGGTCTCCATCTCGGAGACCTCGACGACGTCGCCGCGGCCGCCCCGCGCCTTCGCGTAGTAGGCGGCGAGCGCGCCGACGAAGCCGTTCACCCCAGCAAGGTAGGCGCCGATGTGGCCCGGCAGCCGCAGCGGCGGGCGCCCCATGTCGCCGTTGGAGGCCATGTAGCCGGAGAGCGCCTGGACCACGAGTTCGGAGGCCTCGAACCCGGCGTACGGCCCGCTGAGGCCGAAGGGCGTGATCGAGACGATCGAGAGGTGTGGATGCGACCGCGAGAGCCCGGCCAGGGTGACGCCGAGCACCGCTAGGCGGTCGTCGGTGTAGTCTGTGACGAAGATGTCGGCGCCGGAGAGCAGCGCATCCAGCGCCTCGCGGCGAGGCAGCCCGTCAGCCAGGGCGCGCTTGTTCGCCGCGACATAGAGCCAGAGCAGCGAGTGCTGCGTCCCGCGCGGATCGGTGGCGAAGGGCTGGGCGCGCCGCAGCGGGGCGCCCGCCTCGGGCTCCAGCACCACGACGTCCGCGCCCCAGGTGGCGAACTGCCGCCCGCAGTAGGCCGCCGCGACGCCGTCGGCCAACTCGACGACTCTGAGACCGGACAGTGGCTCCATCGCGTCCCTCCGCAGCGCGTGCTTTGCGATTGGCGCCGTCGACGCATTTCACTATACAAACGGATAATGTAATTCAAGCGCCGACACGAGCGCGCGACCTGAGGCGGGGGTGGCCGGGGTGACGACACAAAGCGCGGCTTCGGCCAGCACGGCGCCCGGCGAGCCATCGACCCCTCGGCTCATCGCCTATTCGTCCGGCGGCTTCGCCTTCAATCTCTACTGGCAGAGCCTGACGCTCTTCCTGCTCTTCTACTACACCGACGTCATGGGCCTCAGCCCCGGCGCGGCGGGGCTGATCTACCTGGTCGCATCGGTCTGGGACGGAGCCATCGACCCGCTCATCGGCGCCCTGGCGGATCGGACTCGCAGCCGCTGGGGCGGCTATCGGCCCTACCTGCTGTTCGGCGCCCCCGTGCTCGCGGTTTCCTTCATCCTGCTCTACTACCGCCCGCCGCTGGCCGGCGGCGCCTTGCTCGCCTTCGTGCTGGCCGCGCACCTGTGGTTCCGCACCTGCTACGCGGCGGTCAACGTGCCCTTCCTGGCGCTTGGCGCGCGGATCACGTCCAGCGCCGGCAAGCGCGGGCGGATCTCGGGCTTCAAGATGATGTTCGCGAGCGTGGCCGGCATCGTCGTCGCCTCGTTCACCCAGCCGATCGCGGCGACCTTCGGGCACAACGGCTTCGCCGTCGCCGCCGTGCTGTTCGCGGTCTGCGCCAGCCTGGTGCTGCCGATCGTGTTCCTGTCGGTGCGCGAACGCATGCCGGCGCCCCAGACCGCCGCCCGCCTGACCTCGCGCGCCTACTGGACCAGCGCGATGAAGAACCGCGCCTTCGTCACCCTGATGATCGCGGTCACCTTCACCAACGTCTGCGCCACCGTCTGGGGCAAGTCGGTGCTCTACTACTACAAGTACTATATCGGCGACGAAGCGGCGGCGAAGACCGGGCTGGCGCTGGCCGCCGGCGCCGGGCTGGTCATCGTCCCGGCCTGGATGGCCGCCTCCCGCCTGATCGGCAAGCGGATGGCCTGGTTCGCCAGTTGCGGCTTCGGCATCGTAGGCTTGGCCGCCTTCGCGCTCTTCGACGTGCGCACGCCGCTGGCGATGAACGGCTTCCTGATCTTCAACGAGGTCTGTGCGGTCGGCTGGGCCTTCAGCTTCTGGGCCATGCTGCCGGACACCGTCGAGTACGGCCAACTGCACACCGGCCTTCGCACCGAAGCCTTCCTCTTTGGCCTGGCCGGCTTCTTCGCCAAGGTGTCGCTGGGCGTCGGCGCGGGACTGTTCGGCGCCGGCCTCGCCTTCATCGGCTACCGCGCCAACCACGCGCAGACCGCCGAGACCCTGGCCGGGATGAAGGCGCTGATGGTCGGCGTGCCGCTCGCCGGCTACTGCATCGCCAGCCTGACCATGATCTTCTCGCCGATGCGCAAGGGCGAGCATGAGCGCATCGTGCTGGCGCTGGAGCCCACCGAGCCGCTGTCACCCTGAGGCGGGTCAAACGCCCGGCCGCTCGCCCCGCTTGCCGCGCAACGCCAGCTCGACCCCCGCCATGCGCAAGCCGCCGCGCGTGCGCCGGCCTTCCTGCGCGCCTGGCAGGTAGGACATGGCGATGAAGTCGCCGAACGAGTCCTCCATGGCGCGGGAGAAGCCCTGGATGTCCTGCGCCTTGTTCATCTGAAGCTTCATGAAGCGCAGGCGCGCCGGGTCCTGCTCAGCGACGCGCGCCGCATAGGCGTAGGTCTCCCGCTCGAGCTCGGCCGGCGGCAAGACGCGGTTCACCAGCCCATAAGCGGCGGCCTCCTGGGCGGAGAGGAAGCGCGATTCGAAGCACACCTCCTTGGCCCGGCGCACGCCGATGTCCCAGGGCACGCACATGAACTCGAAGAAGGTGGGCAGGAACTCCGCGTCGTCAGCGGCCAGCACCACGTCGCAGACCGAGGCCAGCATCCAGCCGGCGAAGATGCAGTAGCCTTCCACCATGGCGATGGTCGGCTTGGGGAACTCGCGCCAGCGCAGCAGCAGGTCGAGGTTGTAGCGCTTGAACTGGTCGTAGAACTCGATCCCCGGCTCGGCCCCGAGCTGCGCCTTGTAGGCGACGTCCTCCGGCGTGCCGAGGTCGTGGCCGGACGAGAAGTGTCCCCCGGCGCCGCGGATCACCACCACCCGCACCGTGCGGTCGGCGCCGGCCTCAGCCAGCGCCTGGTCGACCTCGTCCAGCAAGCGGTAGCTCTGGGCGTTGCGGTAGCGCGGCCGGTTAAGCGTCAGCGTCGCGACACCGGCCTCGACCGAGTACAATATGTCATTGAACATCAGATGCTTCCCTCGTGGCCCCCGGAGTTCATTATACGGTCGTATCGTGACCTTGCCAGGGTTGGCGGCGGTTCGGCCCTTGCGAAATGCGCCGCGACACGGCTCGACGCGGTCAGCTAGTATCGGCGCCGATGGAGACAGCCATGGATGCGCGCTCGGCGGGACGGAAGGGGGCGGCGGCCGGCGGGCAGGCCGATGCGCCGACCGCGCCCGATGCGCCCTCGCCGCCCTCCGAACGCGCGCCGAAACAGCCGCCGACGATCCGCAAGGCGCGGCTCGCGGCCACCAGGGCGGCGATTCTGCAGAGCGCGCTGGAGACTTTCTCCGAGCGCGGTTTCGA
>DATAVF010000026.1:0-20080 GCA_036267835.1 Caulobacteraceae bacterium
GCGCTTACGGCGAGACCCTGACCGCCCCCCGCATCGCCCAGACCCATCTTCGCGATAGCGCCGCCATCCTGGCCGCGCTGGGCGGGACGACTGAGGCGCGTGCCCCGGACCGCCGCGTCGTCGGCGTCTGCCGCCACTTCAGCGTGCTGGCCACGGCCTTGCTGCGCCGCCAGGGCATCCCCGCCCGCTCCCGCTGCGGCTTCGGCCTTTATTTCGACGGCACGCCGGTGGACCATTGGGTGGTCGAGTACTGGGATGACGCCGCCGGCTGGCGTCTCGGCGACGCGCAGATGGACGCCGTACAGACCGCAGCGCTCAAGCTCGGCTTCGACCCGCTGGATGTGCCGCGCGATGCGTTCCTGGTCGCCGGCGAAGCCTGGCGGCGCTGCCGCTCCGGCGAGGCCGACCCGGATCAGTTCGGGATCATGGACATGCACGGCCTCTGGTTCGTCGCCGGCAATCTGGTCCGCGACCTGGCCGCCCTCAACAACATGGAGATGCTGCCCTGGGACGTCTGGGGTCTGATGTGGGAGCCCGGCCAGAAGCCCGGCGCCGAGACGCTCGCCAAGCTCGACCGCATCGCCCCGCTGACCCTGACCCCGGACGCGCACTTCACCGAATTGCGCGCCCTCTACGGCGCCGACGCCGACCTGCGGACGCCAGGCCAGGTCTTCAACGCTCTGACCCAGCGGCTTGAGTCGGCCGTCCGGACCTAAGCTCCCGGAAAGGCTGTGGGGACGCTCACGCCCGAGGCGGCATGTCGCGCGCCGCGCGGTCCAGCGCCACCGCCTCGGCGACGGCGAGCGTGAGGCGCGGCCACGACAGAAGGTCGGTGGAGTCGCTGAACTGGTCGACGGCGCCCACGGGCGAGAGGGCGCGGATTTCGGAATCGCGGATTTCAGCCCGGATGGCGCCAGCCAGGGCATCGGCGTTGATCACCGTGAAGTCGCGGTCGGGCGCAACCCCGTTGTGGCTGGGCGGGTGGCCTGGCGCGCGGACCATCTCGGAGAAGGTGCTGAGACGCGGGACGAGCGCGCCTGGATGGCCGAGGCGCAGATGCAGCTCGGCGAGGCCCAGCGCGGCGCCGGCGATGCCGCGCTCGCGCTGCCGGCGGTCGTCGGCGCGGAGCGCCGTGGCCAGCAGCGGGCCGATCTCGGCGGCGCAGCCCAGCCCCGCGAAGGCCGTTCCGAACCACTTCGGATAGGGCGCGTAGCGGCGCTCGGTCAGGAACGCCAGCCGCATCACGTCGCGGGCCAGGCGGGCGGTCAGGATGCGCGAGCCGAGGTCGTCGCCGAGGTCGCCGGTGCGGCCGATGAAGGCCTGCTCCTGGCCGATCCGCGCCCACTGGCAGGCCAGCTTGTGCAGCCAGACGTCGCGCGGGAAAAAGGCCAGCCTCGCGCGCAGCGCCGCCAGCTCGCCCCGGTCGTCGCGGTAGACCGCCCCCGCGGTCACGTCGATCAGCCGCTGCTCCGGGATCCCGAGCCAGGCGCGCCAAGGCGGCTCGCGGCTGGCGTCGATGCCCAGCCACCCCCAGACCCAGTCGGCCAGTGCGTGCGCCTCGATCCGCAGAGCGGCGCGTTGTCGCCCGGTCGCGCCGGTATCGATCTCGATGCGGGTCGGCCAGCCCAGGAACGTCTCGGCGACCCCTGCCTCCAGCGCGGCCCGCAAGTCGCCCTCCAGCGCCGCCAGGTCGTCCGCGCCCAGGAACAGCAGCAGCCGCGGCCCCCAGTTGTGGTCGGTGGACATGGCCGTGTCGAAGCCCTGCACTTCCGAGCCGTAGCCGATCAGCGCGGCGCCATAGGCCAGCCGCGGGAAGGCCGCCGCCAGCACTGGCTCGACCGCCTCGTGGAAGTAGCGCCGCGAAAGCTCGATCCCCGGAATGAACTGCGGCTGGCCCATGCCTTAGCGGGAGCCAGAGCCGGGCCGGCGCGTCAAGCAAGGCGGCGCATTTTGCCCCTTGCCGCGCTCGAACAGATAGTGAACATTGGTCGCCATGGGACGACCTGCCGCCGTCGAAGAAGCGCCGATCAACGCCGACCAGTGGTGGGCCGCGTCGTCGCAGACGCCCGCGCCGCATCTCGGGCATCGCGAGCGGCTGCGCCAGCGGGCGCGGCTGGCGATGGGCGCCCTGCCTGACTACGAGTTGCTGGAGCTGTTCCTGTTCCGCAGCCTGCCGCAGGGCGATGTGAAGCCGCTGGCCAAGGCGCTGCTCGAGCGTTTCGATGGCCTGGCCGGCGTGCTCTGCGCCCCGAGCGAGGCGCTGCGCCAGGTGAAGGGCGTCGGCGCGTCAGTGGCGCTGGACCTGAAGCTGATGCAGGAGGCAGCGCTGCGCATCGGCCGCCACGAGGTGACCAAGCGGCCGGTGATCTCCTCCTGGAACGCCCTGCTGGCCTACACGAGGACCGCGCTGGCGCATGAGCCGCGCGAGCAGTTCCGGGTGCTCTTTCTCGACAAGAAGAACCAGCTGATCGCCGACGAGACCCTGAACGAGGGCACCGTCGATCACGCCCCGGTCTATCCGCGCGAAGTCGCCCGCCGCGCCCTGGAACTCTCGGCCAGCGCCGTGATCCTGGTCCACAACCACCCCTCGGGCGACCCCACCCCCAGCCCCGCCGACATCGACATGACCCGCCAGGTCATCGACGCCGGCCGCGTGCTGAAGATCGCCGTGCACGACCACCTGGTGGTCGGCCGCGAGGGCGTGGCGAGCTTCAAGGCGCTGGGGCTGATCTAGAGTTCCACGGCCTTCAGGCTTTCGCGTTCAGGGCGGTGATCAGCTCGTCAAGCTGCTCGAACTGTTCGCCCCAGCCGCTGGTGCTGCCCGAGGCCACGGCTTCGTCGAGCGCTTCTTTCGACGGGTAGAGCTCGTGCACGACGACCAGCGTCGCGCCGGCATTCTCCTCGAAGGTCACCGTGGTCACCGGCCCGGCTTCGCCGCCCTCGTCGTTGGTCCAGACGAGGCGGGCGCCTGGCGTCACTTCAAGATATTTGCCGAAGAACACCATCGGCCGGTCGAAGGAAGGATGGCCCATCTCCAGGCGGTAGCCGCCGCCGGTGCGCACGTCGGCCTCGTAGGAGATCAGGGTCACGCCGAACGACGTCGGCGCCCACCACCGCTGGAACAGTTCCGGCTTGGCCCACGCCTCGAACACCAGGCGCGCCGGACCGTCGATGGTGCGCGTCACCACCAGTTCCCGGTCCGATGTCCGTTGCGCGGTTGTTCGGGCTTTCCCGCCGGCCGGATCGCTACCTGCGTCCATCGGATAGCTCCTTTTGTTTCAATTCCTCGACGACCTTGTCCAGCTCGTCGAAACGCCCGGCCCAGTGCCGGCGGTATGCCTCGATCCAGGCGGTTTCGTCCGTCAGCCGGCTGCGGCCGAGCTTGCAGGTGCGCACCCGTCCGACCTTTTCCGTGACGACCAGCCCCGCCTGTTCGAGCACGCCGACGTGTTTCTTCATGCCCGTGAGGGTCATGTGAAATGTCGCCGCGAGCTCGGAGATCGAAGCATCCGCGTTGCCGAGCCGCTCCAGCACGCCACGCCGGGTCGCGTCCGACAACGCGGCAAAGGAGACGTCGAGGTGGGTCGATAACTGAACCATCTGGTTCAGTGTTTTAGCGCGAACGCCAGCCTTGCGCAACCGTGCTTCCGCCTGGGACCTTCCGGGCGCCTGCTGGTATGATCGCGCCAATGGACGAACCAGGACCAGATCAAGTCGTGCGCCGCATCCTGCGCGTGGATCATGCCGGCGAGCATGGCGCCGTCTCGATCTATACGGCCCAGATCGCCGGGCTGGGCGCGCGCCATGCTGAGTTGCAGCGATGGCTGGAGCAGACGCTGGCGCATGAGATGCGCCACCGCTGCGCCTTTCGCGACGCCATGCCGGATCGGCGCGCGAAGCCCTGCCGGGCGCTGATCGTCTGGTCGGCGGGCGGTTGGCTGCTCGGGCGCCTGACCGCACTTCTCGGTCCCGACGCGGTCATGGCGTGCACGGCGGTCGTGGAGGCGACCGTACATGGGCACCTGAAGAGCCAGGCCGCCTTCCTGGATCGGGTCGATCCGCCGCTCGCCGCGCTGGTGCGGGAGATCCAGGTCGAAGAGGACGACCACCTGGCGTTCGCCGAGCGGCACCACGACGCCAACACCCCGCTCGCCCGCATCATCCGCATGGTCGTGGCGGCGGCGACCGAGACGCTGATCGCGCTCTCGACGCGGGGCGATTCCCTGCGCCTGGACAGGGCCCTCGCCGCGCCCGCCTAGCCGCCACCGAGGGCGCTTAGCGCTTCATCCAGGGCTTGGACTTGCCTGACGCGACCTTCGTCTGCTGGGCGCGCTGAAAGCCGGCGGCGCGCGGCGTCTTGGCTTCGGCCGCGGCCTTCTTGATCCGCAGGGCGCGTTGGATGGGAGTCTCGGCGTCCTCGGGCGGGTCGTTCATCTGGCCACCCTACCACGGGCGGGAAGCCGTCCGAAGCGCGCAGCGCTTGCGTGGACTCACTCTCGTTCCGCTAGGCGTTTTCCGCGCCGCTGAGGTACGACCCACGGCGATGGCGAGCGACGATCCGACCGACTGGCGAGGGCGCGTCCGGCGCGCCGCGCCGGTGGCGTGCGCCATCGCCGCCGTCGCCGTGGGCGCGGCGCTGCGGCTCGGCTTCCACGGCGTGATCGAGTGGAAGTCCGACGAGCAATGGACCTACGTCCACGCCCAGGCGATGGTCGCGCAGGGCGGGTGGCCGGCGACAGGCATGCCGAGCAGCATCGGCGCGCCCAATCCGGGGATGAGCCTCTGGATCTTCGCCTGCCTGACCCGGCTCTTCGGTGTGCGCAGCCCGCCGGACCTGGCCGGCGCGGTGCAGGTGCTGAACGTCGCGGCGCTGGTCGCCTTCGCCGCCTTCGCCTTTCTGGCGATCCCCAAGGCGCGGCGCGAGCCGTGGCTCTGGGCGCTGGGACTGTGGGCGGTGAACCCGGTGGCGATCATCCTGGAGCGCAAGATCTGGCCGCCCAGCACCCTTCCCTTGGCCATGGTCGGTTTCCTGGCCGCGTGGTGGCATCGCAAGCACCCGGCCGCCGCCTTCGCCTGGGGGCTCCTGGGCGCGCTGATGGCGCAGGTGCACATGGGCGTCGCCTTCCTGGCCTTGGCCATCGCCGCGTGGACGCTCGCGCTGGACCGCCGCGCGTTTCCGTGGCTCGGCTGGCTGGCCGGCAGCGCGCTGGGCGCCCTGCCCGCGATCCCGTGGCTGCTGCAGATGCTCGGCCACGGCTCCGGCGCCCACGCCCACCTCAGCGCCCCAGCCGCCAGCTTCTACATGCGCTGGTTCACCCAGTTCTTCGGCTATGGCGCTCAGTACACCCTGGGCAAGCACGCCTTCGCCGACTTCCTCGCCTGGCCCCGCCTGGGCAGCGCCTCGAGCTGGCTGATGGCCGCGATCCAGGTCGCGCTGATCGTGGCCGCCATCGCCGTGCTGGCCCGCGCAGTCCGCGCCGCCCTCGGCCCCGCTCGTCCCACGCCCCGCGCCGTCTTGCTGGGCGACAGCCCCGAGACCCTGCTGATCGCCGCGGCCTGCTTCGGCTACGGCGGCCTGCTCACCCTGATCACCTTCTTCGGCGCGGGCTCCTATCGCCACTACATGATCGTCATCACCCCGCTGATGGCGCTCTGGACCGCGATGACCGTACTCTGGAGCGACCGCGGCGCGCGCCGGCCCTGGGCGCGGCCGATCCTCGTCATCCTGGTAGTGCTGCAGGCCGCGATGAGCTTCGGCTTGCTCGCCTACATCGCTGAGACCGGCGTCATCCCCGGCGAGTTCGGCGCCAGCTGGCAGGCGCAGCAGGCCGGCGCGGCCCCGGGCCCGGCCGCAGCGCAGCCGCTGGGCCGCGAGGACTAGCCCGGCATACCCTCGGCATGGCGCGGCAGGTCGTCGGCGCCGTGGTCCCAGGGGGCCTGGAAGCTGGTCCAGATGTGCGCGGCAGGCGTCACGCCCTCCATGCCCTCGTCGACGCTGCCGACGCGCAGAATGACCTGGTCGGCGGCCACCCACTCGGCCATCAGGTGCGCGCCGCACTGGCTGCAGAACCAGCGCAGCTTGCCGGGCGTCGACTCGAACGAGCGCCGCACCTCGTCGCCGCGCGTCCAGCGGAAGCCCGACCGCAGCGCCCGACCGGTCGTGTTGAAGGCCGCGCTGTGGGACTTCTGGCAAGTGCGGCAGTGGCAGTGCACGACCGGGCCCGAGAACCCCTCCGCCTCGTAGCCGACCGCGCCGCAGAGGCAGCCGCCGCGGATCATGACTGCGCCTCAGCCAGGGCGGCGGCTTCCCACTCCAGGAACTCCGGCGTCGCCAGCAGCCGCTCGACATAGGCGGCGCAGGGGCCGGCGTCGCCATAGTCGGAGAGGCGCAGGCCGTAGCTGCGGATGCGGGTCGCCACCGGCGTGTAGAAGGCGTCGGCGATCGACCACGCGCCCACCAGGTACTGACCGCCGAAGCGGGCCAGCAGCCCGCTCCACAGCTCCACCAGCCGGCGCAGGTCCTTGTGGGTCAGCTCCGACACCTCGTGCTGGACCCGCAGCGCGAGGTCCATCGGGCACTCGCCGCGCAGCGAATGGAAGCCCGCGTGCATCTCCGAGGCCGCTGCGCGGCCCAGCGCCCGCGCCGTCGGGTCGGAGGGCCAGAGCCGGCCAGGATGGTGGTCGGCCAGGTATTCGCAGATCGCCAGCGAGTCCCAGATCGTCACCTGCCCATCCTTCAGCACCGGCACCTGGCCGTTGGACGAGCCAGCCGCGCGGGCCTGATCGTTGGTCTCCTCGGTGCGCAGGCGGATCAGCGTCTCGGTGAAGGGATCGCCCAGATGCTTCAATGCGAGCCAGGGTCTGAGCGACCAGCTCGACCACAGCTTGTCCCCGATCAGCAATTCCATGGCCTAGCCTCCCGGGCCTTGAGTTCACGCCCCGCCCGTCTAGTTTGCCGGCGCAAATAAGCAAAGCGTGGTGCGGGGGCGACCCGCGTTCCGGGGGGAGACGCAGCGTATGGCCGAGGCCGAGGCGCCTATCGACGTCGTCGGCTCCGGCGCGCGCACCGCGGTCGGCGACGCCATGCGCCGCTACATCCTGATCCTGCTGCTCATCGCCTACACCTTGAGCTTCCTCGACCGGCAGCTGCTGTCGATCCTGGTGCAGCCGATCGAGAAGGACCTGCACATCAAGGACACCCAGATGGGCATCCTGACCGGGCCGGTGTTCGTGATCTTCTATACCTTCCTGGGCGTGCCGATCGCGCGCATCGCCGACCGCCGCAGCCGGCCGCTGATCATCGCGCTCAGCCTGACCATCTGGAGCGCCTTCACGGCGCTGAGCGGGCGGGTGGGCAGCTTCCTGCCGCTGGCCCTGGCGCGGCTGGGGGTGGGCTTCGGCGAGGCGGGGTGCAACCCCTCGTCCCACTCGCTGATCGCCGACATCAGCACCCAGCAGCAGCGGGCGTCAGGGCTGGCGTTCTACTCGCTGGGCGTGCCGATCGGCACCATGCTGGGCTCGGCGTTGGGCGGGGTGCTGGCCGACGCCTTCGGCTGGCGCTCCGCCTTTCTGATCGCCGGCGCGCCTGGGCTGGTGCTGGCCGCCGTCGTCGCCTTTACGGTGCGCGAGCCGCGCGGCCGGCCCGACCCGGCGCCGGTGGACCTCGGCAAGGCGTTCCGCGACCTGGCCGCGGTATTCAAAGAGCTATCCGGCAAGCCGACCTTCTGGCTGACGGCCGTGGCAGCCGGGTTCTTCGCCTTCGTCGGCTATGCGCACCTCTTCTTTATCCAGGCCTTCTTCCTGCGCGTGCACGGCCCCGAGCTGGCGACACTCGCGGCGCCCTTCCACCTGAAGGCCCAGGGCTTCATCGGCATCGCCACCGGGCTGATGATCGGCGCCGGCGGGTTCACCGGCACGGTGCTGGGCGGCTGGGTCGCCGACCGCGCCATCGGCCGCGACCGCCGCGTCCACATGACCTTCCCAGCCATCGCCGCCCTGATCGCCATCCCGGTGCTCTGCGCCATCTTCCTCGTGCCAACGCTGATCGCCATCCCGCTGATCTTCGTCACCAACATGCTGGGCACCGTCTGGTACGGGCCGTTCTATTCGACGGCGCAAAGCGTGGTCGGCCCGCACAGCCGCGCCACCGCCGCGGCCCTGCTGCTACTGATCCTCAACCTGATCGGCCTGGGCTTAGGCCCACCCTTCGCCGGCGCCCTCAGCGACTATCTCTCGGGCGCCCAGCACATGGGCCCGGCCGAGGGCCTGCGCTGGGCGCTGATCATCACCGTCGGCTTCACGGCGATCTCGGTCGTGCTCCTGCTGATCGCCCGCCGCACCGTGCGCCGGGATGTGGTCAGTTGAGCGCCGCGGATACGCCCGCTGGCCGAGCCGCCCCGCGCAAGCCGCTGTTCTCCGAGAGCTACAAGCGCGGCGTGCTGAGCATGCTAACGCTGGTCTACACGCTCAACTTCGTCGACCGCACCATCGTCGGCATCATCGGCCAGCCGATGAAGGAAAGCCTCGGCATCACCGACAACCAGCTGGGCCTGCTGGGCGGGCTGGCCTTCGCTCTGCTCTACACCTTGCTGGGCGTGCCGATCGCCCGGCTGGCCGAGCGCGTCAGCCGGGTCAATGTGATGGCCGTCTGCATCACCCTGTGGTCGGCCTTCACCGCGCTTTGCGGCCTGGCGCCCAACTTCGGGGCCATGCTGGCCTTCCGGGTCGGGGTCGGCATCGGCGAGGCGGGCTGCTCGCCGCCGGCGCACTCGCTGATCTCGGACTACTACGAGCCCAAGCGTCGCGCCTCGGCCCTGGCGGTCTTCGCCTTCGGCATCCCGCTGGGCGGCATGCTGGGGGCGATCTTCGGCGGCCTGATCGCCCAGTACCTGAACTGGCGCATGGCCTTCTTCATCGTCGGCATCCCCGGCGTGCTGGTCGCCATCGCGCTGAAGCTGATCGTCAAGGAGCCGCCGCGCGGCCATGCCGACAGCGAAGCCCTCCCCGCCCTGCCTGAGGACGTGACGCCCGATGAGGCGCCCCCCGCACTACCCCGGCGTACGGTGATGCAGGAGCTGATCTTCGAGCTGCGCGAACTAGGCGCCGTCGGCGCCCGCATCTTCGGCACCTGGTCGTTCCTCAACATGACCCTGGGCGTCACTCTGGCTTCGTTCGCGGGCTATGGCGCGGGCCAGTTCGCCTCGCCGTATTTCATCCGCACTTTCGGGCTGGGGCTGGCGGTGGTGGGCGTGCTCTTCGGCATCATCGGCGGCATTTCTGCCGGCTCAGGCACCCTTTTCGGCGGCTTCGTCACCGACTGGCTGAGCAAGCGCAGCAAGGCCTGGTACGCCCTGGTGCCCGGCATTGGCCTCGCCATCGCCCTGCCGATCTACATCGCCGCCTACACCCGCACCGACTGGCACGTGGCCGCCTGGATTCTGCTGCTGCCGGGCATCTTCCAGTACACCTACCTCGGCCCCACCTTCGGGGTGATCCAGAATTCGGTCGACACCCGCCGCCGCGCCACCGCCACGGCCGTGCTCTTCCTCTTCCTCAACCTGATCGCGCTCGGGGGCGGGCCGCCCTTCACCGGCTGGCTGATCGACCAGTTCGCCCAGTTCGGCTTCACTCACCCGGGCGCCCACGGCATCTGGGACTCGCTGGTGCAGATGTTCGGCCACGGCCAGGGCGCCGGGACCCAGTACGCCGACCTCTGTCCCGGCGGCGTTCCGAAGAAGGGCGCGGTCGCGGCCCTCACCGCCGCCTGCAAGCCCACCCTGATCCGGGCCACCCAGCAGGGCGAGCTCGTCACCTTCTTCTTCTACGGCTGGGGCGCCCTGCACTACTTCCTGGCCGCCCTGACGCTCTCGAAGGACCTGAAAAAGGCGGCGGCGGAGCGCGGGGAGACTTGAGCCGTGGCGGAACTCAGACTCATCGAACGCATCGACCAGGCGAGCGGGGCGCGCGCCAGCGAGGACCTGTTCGACCGCAACGCCCAGGCCGCCTGGATCTTCGACGGGGCCACCGGCATCGTGCCCGACATCATCGCCGGCGCGCCCAGCGATCCGCACTGGCTGGTACACGCGGTGAACGCCGGCCTGAAGGCGCACTGGGACGACGCCGCCCCAACGGGGGACCTGTTGCAGGCCGCCGCTGAGCACGCCATCGGGCGCTTCGAGGCGGAGCCGAGCACGCCCGAGCTTCCGATCATCGATGGGCCCACAGCCTGCCTCCTGATAGCGCGGCTCTGGCAAGGGCGTTTGCAGCTCACGACCCTGGGCGACTGTTGGCTGCTTCGCTCCAGCGGCGGACGGGTGACCGAGTTCGGGCGCAAGCCGGGTGATGGCGCGGGTCCGGTGGGGCGCGAAGCCGCGCGGCTGCGGGCGGCCGGCGTCGACGGCGCGGACCTCTTCGAGCGCCTGCTGCCGCTGGAGCGCCAACGCCGTGCCACGGCCAACACCGACCGCGGCTACGCCATCGTCGATCTCAGCCTGCGCTGGGTGGGCCGCGGCCACCAGGAGACAGCTCCGGCGTCAACCGGCGACCACCTGTTCCTGATGACCGACGGCCTCTACCGGCTGATCGACACCTTCCACGTCCACGATGGCCGCTCGTTGATGAACGCCGCGCTGCACGGCGGCGTGGCGCCGCTGCTGGCTCAGCTGCGGGACCTGGAGGCCGCGGACGAAGCCTGCGAGGCCCACCCGCGTGGCAAGGTCCGCGACGATGTCGCCGCCGCCCTGCTGATCATCGACTGACGGCAACCGCGCGCGGCTTTCCCTCAGCGCGCGGCGGGACTATCTACCCGCCCATGATCCCCCGCTACACCCGGCCCGAAGCCGCCGAGATCTGGTCGCCGCAGACCAGGTTCACCATCATGTTCGAGATCGAGGCGCACGCCGCCGACGCGATGGCCGAACTCGGCGTCATCCCCAAGGCCGCGGCCGAGCGCATCTGGGAAAAGGGCCGGGGCGCCATCTGGGACGTAGCCCGGATCGACGAGATCGAGCGCGAGACCAAGCATGACGTCATCGCCTTCCTGACCCACGTCACCGAACTCGTCGGCCCCGAAGCGCGCTTCCTCCATCAAGGCATGACCTCGTCGGACGTCAACGATACGGCGCTGGCCGTGCAGCTGTGCCGCGCCACCGACCTGCTGCTGGACGACGTCGATCTGGTGCTGAAGGCGCTGAAGCGCCGGGCGCTGGAGTACAAGATGACCCCGTGCGTGGCGCGCAGCCACGCTGTCCACGCCGAGCCCACGACCTTCGGCCTGAAGCTGGCCGGCCACTACGCCGAGTTCGTGCGGGCCCGCGAGCGGCTGGCGATGGCCCGATTCGAGATCGCCACCTGCGCCATCTCCGGTCCGGTCGGCACCTTCGCCAGCGTCGATCCGCGGGTCGAGGCGCATGTCGCCAGGATGCTGGGCCTAGTCCCCGAGCCGGTCTCCACCCAGGTGATCCCGCGCGACCGGCATGCCGCCTATTTCGCGGCGCTGGCCGTGGTCGCCTCGAGCATCGAGCGCTTGGCCACCGAGATCCGCCACCTGCAGCGCACCGAGGTGCTGGAGGCCGAGGAAGCGTTCGACGTCGGTCAGAAGGGCTCCTCGGCGATGCCGCACAAGCGCAACCCGATCCTGACCGAGAATCTCACCGGCCTGGCCCGCCTGGTGCGTTCCGCGGTGACCCCGGCGATGGAGGACGTGACGCTCTGGCACGAGCGCGACATCAGCCACTCGTCGGTCGAGCGCGCCATTGCGCCGGACAGCACCGTGCACCTCGACTTCGCCCTGCGCCGCCTCGCGACCGTGGTCGAGCGGCTGGTGGTCTATCCGGAGAACATGGCCAAGAACCTCGACCGCCTCGGCGGCCTCGTGCACTCGCAACGCGTGCTGCTGGCCCTGACCCAGAAGGGCCTGTCGCGCGAGGACTCCTACTCGGCCGTGCAGCGCAACGCGATGAAGGTCTGGCGCGGCGAAGGCGTCTTCCTCGACTTCCTCAAGGCCGACCCGGAAGTCGCCGCGGCCCTGACGCCGGAGGAACTGTCCGCGCTTTTCGACCCCACCTGGCACTTCACCCACGTGCCCACGATCTTCCAGCGCGTGTTCGGCGAAGAAGAGATGCGGGCGGCCGCGGAGTAAGCCAACGTGGGGAGATTGACCGGCGCGCTTGCAGGGCATGAAGTGGCAGCTCCGACCGGAGCGCCGCCATGCCGACCCTGAAGCATCTGCCCGCCGACGCGCCGGCCCAGACGATCAGCGACCTGCTGGATAGCGACGGCGCGCTCATCCTCGACAGCATGCTCACGCCAGCCGAGGTCGATCGGGTGGGCGGCGAGATCGATCCCTATGTCGAGGCCACCGCCGGCGGGCGGGACAGCTTCACCGGGCATCTGACCACCCGCACCGGCGCCCTGGTCGCGCGCTCGCCGGCGTGCCGGGAGCTGGTCATGCATCCGGCCATCCTGGCGGCGTGCGACGCCTTCCTGAAGCGCTCGTGCGACCGCTACCAGCTGCACCTGACCCAGGTGATCCGCATCCAGCCCGGCCAGCCGCGCCAGCCGCTTCACCGCGACCGGCTGGCCTGGGGCGGCTTCCTCAAGGGCGTCGAGCCGCAGCTGAACACCATCTGGGCGATGACCGATTTCACCGAGGAGAACGGCGCCACCCGCGTCGTGCCCGGCAGCCCCGCCTGGCCGGACGAGCGCCGAGCCGAGCCGCACGAGATCGGTTTTGCCGAGATGAAGCGCGGCTCGGTGCTGGTCTATTCCGGCTCGGTGATCCACGCGGGCGGCGAGAATCGCTCCGACGGCGACCGGACCGGCATCAACATCACCTACTGCCTGGGCTGGCTGCGCCAGGAGGAGAACCAGTATCTCTCCTGCCCGCCGGCCATCGCCCGCACCCTCGATCCGAAGCTGCAGGCCCTGCTCGGCTATTCGATGGGCAGCTATGCGCTCGGCTACTTCTCCCCGCCCATGCCACCCGGCGCCGGCCCCGAAGCGGTGCCGCCGCAGTACGCCCTGGGCTCGGAGATCGCGCCGAACTGGGGGACGGAGCTGCTCGAGGCCATCAACGAGCGCGTGCGCGCCAAAGCCTGAAGCGAGTCGAGTTTGGGGGCAGGAGGGGACATGTTGGAAACCGGACGCCGAGAGTTTCTCGCCGGCGCAACGTCGGTCGGGTTCCTGGGCGGGATGTTCGACCATCCGCGCATCGGCAAGCCATCGCCGCCGTTCACCATCACCACCTTCGATGGCCGCAAGGTCACCCTGGCGGAGCTCGCCGGGAAGGTGGTCGTACTCAACTTTTGGGCGACCTGGTGCGCCCCTTGCCGCATCGAACTCCCGATGCTGGACGCCTACATCCGGCGTCGCCACGACGACGACCTGAAGCTGTTCGCCCTCACCACCGAGGACTCGGTCCCGGACTCCAAGCTGAGGCCGCTGGCCCGGGTGTTGTCGTTCCCCCTCGCCACCCGGATCTCAGGCGGCGGTTACGGCGACCTGGGTGCGGTGCCGACCAACTTCGTCATCGATCGTGGGGGAATCGTTCGCTACGCCGCGGCAGAGGCGTTTACCGACGCCAGCTTCGATGCGGTGGTCTCGCCCCTGCTGGCCGCGCCGGCGCCGGGCGTCTCGCCGCCGGCTTCCCGCACCACCTGACGGCAGCCTCAGCCGCCGGTCTTCACCTGCTCGCGGGCGATGGCCAGGAATTCGTCCATTTTGGAGCGCACTTCGGTCTCGCGCACCTCGATGCCAGCGCCGGCGAGATCCTGGATCACCTTGCGCACCACGTCGTCCTCGCCACCGGCGCCCAGTTCGGCGCGCACGACCGCGCGGATGTAATCCTCGACGTTCTCCAGCCCCATCTTCTTGGCCGCCCAGTCGCCCAGCATCCGTGAGCCGCGCGACTGCACGCGAAACTCGGATTCCTGGTCGGCGGCGAACTTCTTCTCGAAGCCCTTCTCACGGTCCTCGAAAGCGGACATGGGCGCTCCACGGCGGCGGCAGGTCAGGGGTCTTATCCCGCGCGACGCACCCCGGCAATCGGAACTGAGCCGCGCTCAGACGATATCGTGGAAATGCGTGTAGTCGATCACAGGCCGGCCGTCGGCGTCGCGGGTGAAAATATCCACCAGCCGCGAGCCCCAGACAATCTCGTCTGGCGTGTATGAGCCGCGGGCGTGGATGGTCTGGGCGAAGGTCTCATCGAGGCCGCGGACGATCACCACAATCTCCGCCTGACGCGCCTTCAGGCTCTCCACGCTCTCGCTGTAGAGAGGGCTCGCCTCGTCGATCCGGTGCATGATCTGCCACGTAAGGGTGAAAACCGGCGAGCGCGAGCGCACGGTTTCCAGGGTCTCGAAGCTGCGCAGGGACGTGCCTTCCAGCGTCGTCGTGTCGCGCACCAGGGTGACCGAGACCTCGGCCTCGACGATGCGGTTGCGCCGCCGGTTGGCGGCCCGCAGCATCAGCGTTGGCACGCCGTTCAGCGCCGTCACCACGGCCCGGTCGGAGAACATCACCCGCGCCGTCGGCCGCGAGAAGCGGGCGAAGAAGAGGCCCGTGACGATGGCCACGTTGAGCAGGCCGATGAAGCTTTCCAGCGCCATGATCCAGTGCGCCGGCGCGCTCTTCGGCCACAGCTGGCCGTAGCCGACCGTGCTCATAGTCTCGACCGAGAAGAAGAAGTCGTCGGCATAGCTGCCGGGCTGCACGCCCACGACACCGCCGACCAGGTAGTAGGCCAGGCCGAAGACGGCATTGACGGCGAAATAGCCCGTCGCCAGCACGGCCAGAAATCGCCACAGCGGCATGGTCAGCAGGTAGTGGTAGGCGTCGCGCCAGCTGTCCTTGCCATGCCCGACGAGGATGGCGGTCATGGCCTCGCCGCCGCCCATGCGCGGATAGACGGTCGGGGTCGGGGCGTGCGTCTGGTTCTGGGCGGCGTCGTCCGGCATCACCGCCGTCATCGCCCAATTCGGCGGCCATGGCGAGCGCCGGCCCACGCGCCGTTTGCGGCAGTGGGGTAATTCCGCTAGTCTTGCGCAGCCTTGAAGCGAGACGCGACCCCGAGTCGGACAGCCGCGCGCCGGATCGCCATCCGCGCGCGCTTTTGTTTCCGAGGGGTCAGCGCGCCGGAGGAAGGCTGCAGATGACTCGCCGCAAGAAGATCTACGAGGGCAAGGCCAAGATCCTTTACGAAGGACCCGAGCCGGGCACCCTGATCCAGTACTTCAAGGACGACACCACCGCCTTCGACGCCACCAAGCGGGCGGTGCTCGAAGGCAAAGGCGTGATCAACAACCGCATCAGCGAGTTCGTGATGACGCGGCTGAACACGATCGGGGTGCAGAACCACTTCATCAAGCGGCTCAACCTGCGCGAGCAGTTGATCAAGGAAGTCGAGATCATCCCGCTGGAAGTGGTCTGCCGCAACATCGCGGCCGGATCGCTGTCGCAGCGCTTCGGCATCCCCGAGGGCCAGCCGCTGCCGCGCTCGATCATCGAGTTCTACCTGAAGGACGACAAGCTGCACGACCCGATGGTGGCCGAGGAGCACATCACCGCCTTCAACTGGGCCTCGACCCAGGAGATCGACGACATCATGGCGCTGACCCTGCGCGTGAACGACTACTTGAGCGGCATGTTCGGCGCGGTCGGCATCACCCTGGTAGACTTCAAGGTGGAGTACGGCCGGGTCTGGGAAGGCGACTTCGCCCGCATCATCCTGGCCGACGAGATCAGCCCGGATTCCTGCCGGCTGTGGGACAGCCTGACCAACGAGAAGCTCGACAAGGACCGCTTCCGCCGCGACCTCGGCAACGTCATCGAGAGCTATACCGAAGTGGCGCGGCGCCTCGGGATCATGAAGGAAATGCCGACGGTGATTCAGGGGGGCATACACTAACGCGCCTCCCCGTAGGGGGAGGGGGACCACGGAGTGGTGGAGGGGGTACGCCGCCCGCCGAAGCCGTCGTGATTGAAGGATTTGTTTGAGGAGTGAGCGCGCTGCAACGTACCCCCTCCACCGCTACGCGGTCCCCCTCCCCCTCCGGGGGAGGATTTCAATGAAGGCCACAGTCCACATCTTCCTCAAGCCCGGCGTGCTCGACGTGCAGGGCAAGGCGGTGGAGAGCGCGCTGCACGGCCTGGGCTGGGGCGGCGTGGACAACGTGCGCATCGGCCGGGTGATCGAGTTCGACCTCGCCGCGCCGGACCGCACCGCGGCCGAGGCCGAGGTCAAGGCCATGTGCGAGAAGCTGCTCGCCAACACCGTGATCGAAGGCTACCGCGCGGAAGTCGCGTGAGCGCCTACCACCTGGCGCAAGTCAATTTCGGCCGGCTGCTGGCGCCTGTTGACGATCCGCGCATCGACGACTTCCGCAATAATCTCGCCCGCATCAACGCCTTGGCCGACGTCCAGCCCGGCTTCGTCTGGCGGCTGACCGGGGTGGGCGACGATGCGACCGACATCCGGCCGAACGGGGCCGATCCGTTGCTGGCGATCAACGTCTCGGTCTGGGAGAGCGCCGAGCACCTGGCCGCCTTCGTCTATCGCAGCGAGCACCGCGACTTCGTGCGCCGGCGCCATGAGTGGTTCCAGCCAGCGACGGCGACCATCCTGGCGCTGTGGTGGGTTCCCGCGGGCGAGCGGCCGGACCCGGTGGAGTGCTACCAGCGCCTCCTGCATTTGCGCGCCAAGGGTCCGACGCCGCACGCCTTCGACTTCAAGCATCGCTTTCCCGCCCCCGCCGCAGAGGTCGCCGCATGAAGGCCGCCGTCATCGTCTTCCCCGGCTCCAACTGCGACCGCGACTGCAAGGTGGCGATCGAGCGCTCGACGGGCGCTGAGGTGGCCATGGTCTGGCACGGCGACACCGAGTTGCCCGCCGGCCTCGACATGATCGTGCTGCCCGGCGGCTTCGCCTATGGCGACTATTTGCGCTGCGGCGCGATGGCCTCGCTGTCGCCGGTGATGGCCGAGGTGCGCGCCGCCGCCGAGCGCGGCGTCGCGGTGGCCGGCATCTGCAACGGCTTCCAGGTGCTCTGCGAAGCGCGGATGCTGCCGGGCGCCCTCTTGCGCAACGCCGGCCTGAAGTACCTCTGCATGCCGGTCGCGCTGGAGGTCGCCAACGCCCAGACGCGCTTCACCGCCGGCTTCGGCGGCCGGCGCGAAGTGACCATGACCATCGGCCACGGCGAGGGCAATTTCTACGCTGACGAGGCCACGCTCGAGCGGCTCGAAGGCGAGGGCCAAGTGGTGTTCCGCTACCGCGACAACCCCAACGGCTCGGCGCGCGACATCGCCGGCATCGTCAGCCAGCGCGGCAATGTGCTGGGCATGATGCCCCACCCCGACCGCGCCTTCGAACCGGAGCTTGGCTCGGCGGACGGCGCGCTCTTCTTCCAGAGCGTGCTGGCGAGCGCCTGATTCCGGCTAGCCTCGAATAGCCAAGCTGTGACTATGCTGGTCGCCTCCGCCCGATATGCAGAGTCGATCCGCCAACACGCGCAACAAGGCCGCACGATGAAATATGAAGTTTCCGGGACGGTGATGCAGACCGTCGGTGTCGACCTCGCCCCAGGCGAGACCGTCTACAGCCAGACCGCCACCATGGCCTGGATGAGCGACGGCGTGACCATGTCGACCAACACCGGCGGGGGATTCTTTGCCGGGCTGAAGCGCAGCCTGGCGGGCGGCAGCCTGTTCATCACCGACTTCACCGCCCAGCGCGGCGGCCACGTGGCCTTCGCGCCGCGCTTTCCGGGCACGATCCTCGCCCGCCAGCTGGCGGGCGGCGAATCGGTGATCTGCCGCAAGGAGACCTTCCTCTGCGCCGAGAAGTCGGTGACCTTCGAGATCGCCTGGCAGAAGAAGATGGGCGCGGGCTTCTTCGGCGGCGCCGGCTTCATGCTGCAGAAGGTGACCGGGCCGGGCATGGTCTTCCTCGACCTCTCGGGCGAGGTGGTGACCAAGCAGTTGGCCTCGGGCGAACGGCTGATGGTGCACGCCGGCCACGTCGGCGTGCATGCGCCCACCGTCGGCTTCGACATCCAGATGATGCCCGGCTTCGCCAACGCCATCTTCGGCGGCGAAGGCCTGTTCCTGGCCACCCTGACCGGGCCCGGCGAGGTGCACCTGCAATCGATGCCGATCCTCAACCTGGCCGAAGAGATCGCCAAGTACATGCCGTCCAGCGGCGGTCAGCAGCGCGCCGGCGGCTTCAGCATCAACCTGGGCAACTGACGAAGGCTCCCCGCCCCTCAATGGGGCGAGGCTGGACTAGCGCAGCGCGGTGCCGCCATGCCGCCTTGCAGCCAGACGACCACGGCGGACTCCAGCGCAATGCGGTGATCCGAATACGGATGATCGGTCGCCATATGGGTTTCCCCGTAGAGCCCGTCGCCGAATTCAGCCGGACCACGGCGAGCCGATGGCTATCGTCGTAGCTGCCGTCGTCGTTCCGGAGAGCGGAATAACGTCGTCATTGAACGCCTCCGCTGCCGTCTGCCTGCTCGCGGCCGGATTTGCGGAAGGCAGCGCCGGTCGGGCCGAGGTGCGGGGGAATCCGGAAAGGCGAAAGGGCCGGCGCGCGATGCGAGCCGGCCCTTTGCTTCGATCGGCGAAGGCGCTGAGGGGGGCGGAGCCTTCGGGGGTCGAAATACAAAGTCGGATGGGGGTGTCCGACGCGGATTGAAACACGGGGCCCGGCGGATGGTTCCGCAGGTTTCACCGCCGGGGCGAAAGCCGCTAAGAGGACCGCCATGGACGACACCTCCGCAGCCCTCCGCGAAACCGCCCAATCGTTCGGGCTGAAGCCGGACGAGTACGACCTGATCGTCCAGCGCCTGAACCGCGAGCCAAACTACCTGGAGCTCGGCGTGTTCTCTGTGATGTGGTCCGAGCACTGCTCCTACAAGTCCAGCCGTGCGCACCTCTCGAAGTTCCCGACCAAGGGGCCGCGGGTGATCCAGGGGCCGGGCGAGAATGCCGGCGTGGTCGATATCGGCGACGGCCAGGCCGTGGTCTTCAAGATGGAGAGCCACAACCACCCCTCGTTCATCGAACCCTACCAGGGCGCGGCGACGGGCGTAGGCGGCATCATGCGCGACGTCTTCACCATGGGTGCGCGGCCGATCGCGCTGCTCAATGCACTCCGATTTGGCGATCCTTCTCACCCCAAGACGCGGCGGCTGGTGTCCGGCGTGGTGGCCGGCATCGCCGGCTACGGCAATTGCGTCGGCGTGCCGACCGTCGCCGGCGAGACCAACTTCCACCGCGGCTACGACGGCAACATCCTGGTCAACGCCATGTGCGTGGGCATCGCCGATACCGACAAGATCTTCTACTCGGCCGCGCCGGCCTCGGGCCTGCCAGTGGTCTACTTCGGCTCCAAGACAGGGCGCGATGGCATCCATGGCGCGACCATGGCCTCTGCCGAGTTCGGCGAGGACTCCGACGAGAAGCGCCCCACTGTGCAGGTCGGCGACCCCTTCGCCGAGAAGCTGCTGATCGAGGCGACGCTGGAGCTGATGGCCTCGGGCGCGGTCGCCGCTATCCAGGACATGGGCGCGGCTGGCCTCACCTCATCGTCGGTGGAGATGGCCGGCAAGGGCGACGTCGGCATCGAACTCGATCTCGACAAGGTGCCGCAGCGCGAGACCGGCATGAGCGCCTACGAGATGATGCTGTCGGAGAGCCAGGAGCGGATGCTGGCAATCCTGAAGCCGGGCCGCGAGCCCGACGGCGCCCGCATCTTCGCCAAGTGGGGCCTGGACGCCGCCGTCATCGGCGCCACCACCGACACCGGCCGCCTGATCCTGACCCACGGCGGCGAGGTGGTCTGCGACATCCCGCTGGCGCCCCTCACGGAAGATGCGCCGCTCTACCACCGGCCCTGGGTCGAGCCGCACGCCGAACCGCGCCTCGATCCGGCCGACATCCCTGCTCCCACCGACTGGGAAGCGGCGGTGCTGAAGCTGATCGCCGCGCCGGACCTTGCCTCGAAGCGCTGGCTCTGGGAGCAGTACGACCGCCACGTGATGGCCGACACGCTGGAGGAGTCGTCCACCGGCGCCGA
>DATAVF010000027.1:0-2045 GCA_036267835.1 Caulobacteraceae bacterium
CAGGTCGGCTCCGAGGAGGTGCTGATGAGCGACTCGGTGCTGCTGGCCGAACGCGCCGGCTTCGCCCAGGTGGACGTCACCCTGCGCATCTGGCCGCACATGATCCACATCTGGCCCTTCTTCGCCCAGCTCGGCGCCAGCAGCCGCGCGGTGGCGGAGTCGGCCGCGTGGGTGAAGGCGCGGACGCCGTAGCTCGATCGGGCGCTAGTTCACGTTGGCCGGCGGCGGGGCGCCGACCACGGCGGCGCCGCGGGCGATCGCCAGGGCGATCAGACGATCCCAGCCGGTTAGCGACATCAGGTGGGCGTAGATCTGGGCGATCGCGCCGTTGCCCACCAGCTCCTTCAGCTTCGCTTCCGGCAGCGCCTTCAGCTTCTCTTCGGAGACGGAGAAGTACTCGGCGATCGGCTGCGGCGCGCCAGGCGTGCCGTCGGGGTTCACCGGGGTGAAGTTGGCGCGCTTGATCTCGAACAGGTCGAGTTCCTTCAGCACGTTGATGAAGGCCTCGGTGCGCCGGCCTTCGGTCTCGAAGTCGTTGCAGAACTGCACGCAGCCATTGGTGTAGTCGGTGGCCTCGCCCTTCTCGTCGAAGAAGGCGAGGTCGTAATCCTCGCCCAGCATCGAGGCGTTGCGGTCGATGCAGACCACCAGTTGGCCGCGCGTGTTGTCGGAGGCGAGCACGAACGGATAGCGGCGGATATAGGCCGGGATGTAGGCCCCCACTTCGAAGCCGCCGTCGGCCTGCACGTAGAGGTTCATGCCGGGGCCGACGCCCATCACCGCCAGCGGCTGGTAGCGCTCGCCGGCGAAGATGATCGGGTAGGAAAGGCCGGCGGCCGGGAACTCGGCCACGGTCAGCGGCACCACATTGGCGCCGGCGGCGAAGCTGAACGGCTTTTCGACCCGCCGCAGGCCCAGCTTGGCGTGCGTCTCACGCGAGAGCGGCTCGGGCTTGGAATAGAACAACACGTTGCCGGTGAACTCGGCGACGGGCGGCGGCGGATTGGCGGCGGGAGGAGTGGCCATGGGGCTCCGGGCGGATAGCGGCTTTCAGGAGAGCGGGGGTGTCTAACCGATCGGCGCGAGGCTCGCAATGCGGCCTTGCGCGCCCGGCTCCGGCGCCGCTTTGATGCGCGCAAACCACGAGGAGACGCCCTGCCATGCCGATCTACTATCCCGACATTCTCGACCAGCGCACTGCCGCCCGCACCTTCACCTACGGCGACAAGGACGTGATGCTCTACGCCCTCGGCATCGGCTTGGGCGCCGACCCGATGGGCGCCAAGGAGCTGCCCTTCGTCTACGAGAGCGGACTGAAGGTGGTGCCGACGGCGGCCACGGTGCTGGCCGCGGCTGGCGGCGGCGGGCGCGCCGCGGCGGGGGCCAATACGCCGCCGCTGCCGGCCGGCCATCGCCCCAGCCAGATCAACTTCCTGATGATGGTGCACGGCGAGCAGAAGGTGGAGCTGCACAAGCCGCTCTCGGCTAGCGGAACTTACACCGCCGAGGGCCGCACCGTCGGCGCCTGGGACAAGGGCGAGGGCAAGGGCGCGGTGGTGGTCAACGAGACCACCTGGACCGACGAGAAGGGCGAGAAGGCCGCCACCCTGACCGGCTCGATGTTCGCCAGAGGCGACGGCGGCTTCGGCGGCCCGACCGAGGGCCAGCCTGAGCCTCACAAGGTGCCGACCCGCGCCCCGGACCTCACGGTGGACATCTCCACCCGCCCCGACCAGGCGCTGCTCTACCGGCTGAACGGCGACCGCAACCCGCTGCACTCCGACCCGGAGTTCGCCCGTAGAGCCGGCTTCCCGCGCCCGATCCTGCATGGCCTCTGCACTTACGGCATCACCTGCCGCGCGGTGCTGCAATCGGTGCTCGACTACGACGCCGACCAGATCCTCAGCCACCAGGTGCGCTTCTCCTCGCCGGTCTTCCCGGGCGAGACGGTGACGGTGGATATCTGGAACGACGGCAAGCAGATCTCGTTCGAAGCCCGCGTGAAGTCGCGCGAGGTCACGGTGATCCGCAACGGACTGACCGTG
>DATAVF010000028.1:0-19767 GCA_036267835.1 Caulobacteraceae bacterium
GTCGACTATGGGGTGAAGCGTAACATCCTGCGCGCCCTTGCCGCCGTCGGCGCCCGCGCCACGGTGGTGCCGGCCGGCACCTCCGCCGAGGACATCCTGGCGCGCAATCCGGATGGCGTGCTGCTCTCCAACGGCCCGGGCGACCCGGCCGCCACCGGCAAGTACGCGGTGCCGACGATCCAGAAGCTGGCCGCCAGCGGCAAGCCGCTGTTCGGCATCTGCCTCGGCCACCAGATGCTGGCCCTGGCGCTTGGCGCCCGCACCGTGAAGATGGAACAGGGCCACCACGGCGCGAACCACCCGGTGAAGGACCTGACCACCGGCAAGGTCGAGATCGTGTCGATGAACCACGGCTTCACCGTCGACCGCGCCAGCCTGCCGGCCGCGGTGCAGGAGACCCACGTCTCGCTCTTCGACGGCACCAACGCCGGGCTGGCGGTCGAGGGCCGGCCGATCTTCTCGGTCCAGCACCACCCCGAGGCCTCGCCCGGCCCGAAAGACAGCCTCTATCTCTTCGCTCGCTTCGCCGAGATGATGGACAAGGCCAAGACGGCCGGCTGACCCTCCGGAGAGCGACATGGCGGACGAGACGCTGGGCGACCTCGTCGCCCTCCTGCCGCCGCTGCTGCGCGCCCTGGAGGCCCTGGGCTTCGCCGCCCGCCACCTGGACCCCAGCGACGTGCGCCCGGTGCTGGAGGCCCTCGGCGCGCCGGACGAGGCGGTGCTGGCCGAGCTGCCGCGGCTGGAAGCCTGGCCGGAAAACCTCGGCGCGGTGCGCACGGCCCTCACCGAGGCCGCCGAAGCGGTGATTGCCGGCTTCACCTCCCTGCGCGCCGCCGCCGAGCACGCGGGCGACATGCGCGCCGTCTTCCGGGCGCTGGGCCGCGCGCCGCGCGCCCAGGAGGCGCTCTACCCGCTGGCGGACGCCCTGCCCCCGGTCAGCCGCTTCTTCCTCGATCCGCCGATGCGGGGCGACGCCGCCCTCGCGGCCAAGCTCGCCAGCGAGACCCGCCACGAAGCCGTCGGCCTGCTGCACGGTGGCGGCGAGCTCGGCGCGCGCGGCGCCTGGTCGGCCTATGCGCCGGAGTACTACGCCGCGGACGAAGCCTGGCCGCTGGTCGTGGCCCTGCACGGCGGGGCTGGCAACGGCCGGAACTTCCTCTGGAGCTGGCTGCGCGAGGCCCGCACCTATGGCGCCATCCTGATCGCGCCCACCGCGGTCGGCGACACCTGGTCGCTCTCCGGCCCCGACATCGACACCCCGGACCTGCGCCGCATCCTGGACGCCGCCCAAGAGCGCTGGAACATCGACCCGGATCGCCTGCTGCTGACCGGCATGAGCGACGGCGGCACCTTCTGCTACGTCAGCGGGCTGGAGCCGTCATCGCCCTTCACCCACCTCGCGCCGGCCTCAGCCGCCCTCCACACCTTCCTGGCCGAGATGGCCGACGAGGAACGGATGGCCGGTCTGCCGATCCACATCGCCCACGGCGTGCGCGACTGGATGTTCCCGGTGCAGATGGCGCGCGAAGCCCAGGCCGCTCTCGCGGTCCACGGCGCCAATGTGACCTACCGGGAGATCCCCGACCTCGGCCACACCTACCCCCGCGAACTCAACCCCTCCATACTGGAGTGGCTGCGCGCCACCCCGCCCGGCCGCGTCAGTTCGGGGCCGTGACCGCGCAGCGGGTGTGGGCGGCGTCGTACCACTGCACGCACTGCTGGTTCTGGATGTCGCGCATCTCGGCGTCCTGACCGGTCTGCTGAGCCTGGGTCTGCTGGGCGATGCCGGCGTCGTGGTCGGCCTGCTGTTGCTGCTGCTCGGTCGCGAAGGCGTCATGGTTGGCGTCGATGGCGCCGTTGAGGCCCGCCTCGTGCTGATTGAGCATGGTCTGCTCGCCGATTTCCTGTTGCCCCAGCGCCGCTTGAGCGGCCGCGCCGTTCTGCTGGATACCGTTCAGGCCCTGGCGCGCGGCGGCGATCATCTTCGCCTGCCACTGCGGATTGGTCGTCATGCTTCCGCGCATGGCGCGCGCCAGCTGATCGGTCTGCGCCTGGCTGGCGGCGGGCGTGCGGTAGGCGACCAGCAGCGGAACGCTCCAACTGCCGCCGCCAGCCGACTGAAGCAGGGTGGTCACGTCCATCACCCCGACGACCTCAGCGACACCGCCCACCTGGCAGCCGAAGGTGGCCGAGCCGCCGTCGAGCTGAGCGGGCTGGGGCGTGATTCCGACCTGGGCCGCGAGCTGGACGCCTTGCGCCTGCATCATCTGGGCCAGGCCCGGCTCCGCCTGGTTGCCCATCGGCTGCAGCTGGCAGGTGTTGGCGAAGCTGCGCGATGCATAGTCCTGCGCGAACTGGACGCCGTTTTCGTAAGGCTCGACCAGGCCCATCACGCCGGACGCAGTTTGCACTTGCTGTCCGGCGCCGTGCATCTGCGAGGGCAGGACGAACGGCGGCACTGACGGATCGCCGAGGGCGATCACCGTCGCGCCGTCCGGTGACGTCGCGGTGACCCAGGGCTGGGCGACCGCCGCTGAGACGCGCTGGACGCCGCCCTTCACTGTCCAGCCTTGCGGCACGGAAAGCGAGAAGGCCCCTTCGGTCGGATCGGTGAAGGTGGTCGCCGCCGCCGCGCCGGACGGGAACGACACCGGCGTCGGCGCGACGCCGCCGCCGCCCGCGGCTGACGCGCCGGGCGCCGCAGGCTGGCATGCCGCCAGCAGAACGCCCACGGCAACCGTGGTGCAGAGCGGCGCAAGGCCGGCGGTGATCTTACGCATGTGCGCTGAGTTCCTCTCGCGATGCTGACCCAGCCTTAACCGGTCGCGGTGAGCGTCGCATAACCCGTTTGGCCTATGCGACATGTGGGAGAGGACATGTGGGGACAGCGGCGCGCGGCCTGGGTCGTCAGTTCGGCGCCGCGGCCGAGCTGCGGGTGTGGTTGGCGGCTAAGGCCGCGTTGGAAGCCTGCTCGGCCGTCAGCGCCTCCCTCGCCCGCGCCGCCCGCGCTGCGAGCGCGGCCTGCGTGGCCAGCGCGTTCTGCTGTATCGTGGCCAGTTGCTGGCGCTCGGCCGCCGCCATCTTCAGCTGCCACTGCGGGTTGGGAGTCATGCTGGCGCGCATGGCGCGGGCCAGCTGGTCGGTCTGAGCCTGGCTGGCGGCAGGCGTGCGGTAGGCGACGAGCAGGCTGACGGTCCAGACATTGTCCACCGGCAGAGGCGTCAGGCCGGTCACGGCGATCACGCCCACGGCGTCGCTGGCCCCGTTGACCTGGCAGCCGAACGTCGCTGAGCCGCCATCGAACTGCGCGGCGGGCGGCGGGACCCCGACCTGCGCGGCGATCTGAGCGGTCGACGCCTGCGCGGTCTGCGCCAGGCCCGGTTCCGCCTGGGTTCCCAGCGGCCGCAGCGCGCAGGTCTGCGCGAAGGTGCGCGCCGCGTAGTCCTGCGCGAACTGCACGCCCGACTCGTAAGGCTCGGCCAGACCCGGCGCGCCGAAAGCGGTCTGCACCGTCGAGCCGGCCGGGTGCGCCGCCGATGGCGCGACGAAAGACGGGATCGAGGGGTCGCCAATCTCGATCACCGTGGCGCCGTCGGGCGACGTGGCGGTGACCCAGAGCGAGGCGGCGATCGGCGAGGACCGCTGCACCCCGCCCCTCACTGTCCAGCCCTGCGGCACGGAGACGGTAAAGGCGTCCTCGGTGGGGTCGGTGAAGGTGGTCTGCGCCGTGGCGCCGGCCGGGAAGGACACCGGCGTCGGCGCAACCGCGCCACCGCCGCCGGCGGCGGCCGCGGTGGGAGCAGAGGGCTGGCATCCCGCCAGCAGAGCGCCCACGGCCACGGCGACGCAGAGCGGGCCGTTGGTGATCCTGCGCATGGGCGCTTTGAGTTCCTCTCGCGATGCCGCAGAACCTAACGGGCTCCTGCGGGCGCCGCATAACCCGTTCGAACTATGCGACGCGGAGAGGATATGCGGGGGACAGCGCGCCGGCGCGCCGGGCCGTCAGTCGTCGCGGTGGACGCGTTCGCGGCGCTCGTGGCGTTCCTGGGCTTCGACGCTGAGCGTGGCGATGGGGCGGGCTTCGAGGCGGGCGATACCGATCGGCTCGCCGGTCTCCTCGCAGTAGCCGTACGCGCCTTCTTCGATCCGGCGCAACGCCTCGTCGATCTTGGAGATCAGCTTGCGCTGGCGGTCGCGAGTGCGAAGCTCCAGTGCCCGATCGGTTTCCGACGACGCACGGTCGGCCAGGTCAGGGTGATTTTCGGTTTCGGATTGTAGATGAATGACTGTGTCGCGAGATTCGCGGAGAATATCTTCCTTCCAGTCGAGCAGCTTTTGTTTGAAATACTCGACCTGGCGGTCATTCATAAACTCTTCGTCCTCGGTCGGACGATACTCGGCCTGTTTCAGCATTGCCGTAGCCACTTGCATCGACGCCTCATAGCCCCCGAACCAAGTCCCGCTTCATACGTCGGGCGGGCGGCTTATAAGCAAATGTCCGCTGCCCAGCAACGCGCCTCGCGTAACAGGTGCGATTACGCCGCAACCCGCGCCACCTCGAGCTTGGCCAGTTCCACCGCCGCCCGGGTCTCGATCTCGTCAAGCACGCCTTCGAGCGCTGGATCGTCGGTCAACTGGCGCTGCTCGCGCACCGCCCGCGTCAGGGCCTCCATCGAGCCGGTGGTGACGTTGCCCTCAAGCACGCCGACCCGCAAATTCTCCAGCGCATCCAGCAGCTTGCCGCCGCGATTGACCGCGCGCTTGCGCCGCTCCAGCGGCCCGCCGACTTCCTGCAGCGCCATCAGCGCGTCGAGCGAACTGACGTGGGAGACGCCCGATGCGGCCGATACGCCCGCGGGTCCGCCGCCCTGCGGCGCGATCGGCGCGAAGCCGCTCGCCGCCGCCGGCTGACGCGCCGCGCCGCCGCCGCTCACCGAGCTGGGACCGGAAGGTCCGCTCACTTTCATGCGTAAAGGTCCCGCGTCAGGTAGCCCAATGTGGCCCCCACTGTTCAGCCGTCAGCTTGCGGCATGGTTAATGCCGGGCAGATTCTGCCGAGGCCTGACGCCGCGCCACGCCCGCCGATCAGATAGCCTTGTTTTGATTGAGGTTTCGTCACCAGCGCCCTGGCAAGCTTCTCGCATAGCCGGCCCTGTCGACCGAGAGGGCCTCTATGTTTCAGCCGTTCCGCCTCGCCGCCCTGGCGATTTTCCTCTGTTCGCTTGCCGTCGGCCCCGCGCTTGCCGGCTCGCGGATCAAGGACATCGTCGAGGTCGAGGGCGTCCGCGACAACCTGCTGGTCGGCTACGGCCTGGTGGTCGGCCTCAACAACACCGGTGACTCGCTCCAGAACGCGCCGTTCACCAAGCAGGCCATCCAGTCGATGATGGAGCGGCTCGGCGTCAACACCCACGACCCGGCCGCCACCCAGCTGCTCAACACCAAGAACATCGCCGCGGTGATGGTGACCGCCCGCCTGCCGCCGTTCGCCGGCCCCGGCTCCAATATCGACGCCACCGTCTCAGCCATGGGCGACGCCAAGAGCTTGCTGGGCGGCACCCTGGTGATGACCCAGCTGATGGCGCCTGACGGCAATACCTACGCGGTGGCGCAGGGCACGGTGCAGACCGGCGCGGTCTCGGCCTCGGGCGCCTCCGGCTCGTCGATCACCCGCGGCGTGCCGACCGCCGGGCGCATCGCCGCCGGGGCGATCGTCGAGCGCGACACCGGCTTCACCTTCAACGGCATGTCGAGCCTGCGCCTGACCTTGCGCAATCCCGACTTCACCACCGCCAGCCGCGTCGCCGCCGCCATCGACACCGCCTTCCCCGGCAGCGCCACGGCCGACAACCCCACCACCATCACCATCACCCCGCCCGCCGGCCACGCCATGGTCGACTTCGTCACCGCGGTCGAGGACCTGCAGGTCGAGCCCGAGTCGCCGGCCAAGGTGGTGGTCGACGAGGTGTCCGGCGTCGTGGTGATGGGCGAGGACGTGCGCATCAGCGAGGTCGCCATCGCCCAGGGCAATCTGACTATCAGCGTCGAGGAAAAGCCGGCCGTCAGCCAGCCCAACCCGCTGAGCCAGGGCGTGACCACCACCGTGCCCCAGTCCACCGTCAGCGTGAACGAGGACAAGGGCAAGAAGCTATTGCTGGTCGGCGGCAACACCTCGCTCTCGACCCTGGTCAAGGGGCTGAACGCCCTCGGCGTGACGCCGCGCGACATGATTTCGATCCTGCAGGCCATCAAGGCCGCGGGCGCCCTGCAAGCCGACATAGCGGTGATGTGATGAGCACCTTTACCCTGCCCTCCCTCGACGTCGCTTCGACGACCCCGGCCCCGGCGCCCACCAGCGCGGCCGAGCTCGCCCGGCGCGGCCAGATCCACCAGACGGCGCAGAAGTTCGAGGCGTCGTTCCTGACCAGCATGGTGCAGACCATGTTCAAGAGCGTCAGCACCTCACCGCCCTTCGGCGGCGGCGAGGGCGAGGACATGTGGAAGTCGTTCCTGGCCGAGGCCATGGCCAAGCAGATGGCCTCGCGCGGCGGCGTCGGCATCTCCAACTCGGTCGAGCGCGAGATGCTCAAGCTGCAGGGGCTGACGGAGGCGCACGCGTGATCGACGCCAACGGCCAGCTCGACCTGAACGCGGTCGCCGATCTCACCGAGAAGCTCACGGCGCTGCTCGCCGCCCAGGCACGCGCCTTCGAGGAGCACCGTCCGCAGGACGCCGCGCCCGGCATCCCCGAGATCAGCAAGCTCACCAACATCTACAAGGCCGCCTCCGCCGCCGTGCGGGCCCAGCCGAAGCTGCTGGAGGCGGCGCGGCCGGAAGTGCGTCGGCGCCTGCTGCGCTCGACCGAGGCATTCGAGTCGGTGCTGGGCCGCCAGGGCCGCGCGCTGGCGGCTTCGAAGACGGTGACCGAGGGCATCGTCAAGGCCATCGCCGACGAGATCGCCGCCCGTCGCAACGTCGGCCGCGCCTATGGGCCGAACGCTGGCCGCTCGACGGCCGCCACCGCGATCACCCTGAACCAGAAGGCCTGAGGCGCGCCATGCCGCGCCTGAGCGCCGCCTGCAGTGCTATGCAGCGCCATGCCCCAGCTGCTGGCCCTCACCACGATCGTGGTCCGCGACTATGACGAGGCCGTCGCCTTCTACCGCGACAAAATCGGGTTCGAGCTGGTCGAGGATACGCCGCTCGGCGCGGGAAAGCGCTGGGTGGTCGTTCGGCCACGGGGCGCGGCTGGCGGCGTGCTGCTGGCCCAGGGTGTGGGGCAGCGCCAGACCGCGCGGATCGGCGACCAGACCGGCGGCCGCGTCGGCTTCTTCCTCCATACCGACGACTTCGAGCGAGACTACGCCGCAATGACCGCCCGCGGCGTGCGCTTCGTGCGGGAGCCGAGGCGCGAACCCTACGGCGTGGTCGCGGTCTGGGAAGACCTCTACGGCAACCTCTGGGACCTGCTGCAGCCGGCTTGACGGCGCCCGGCCGGCTTTGCATGCTGACACTCGAACCCCGCTGGCGCCCGTCGGCGGGGTTTCTCATTCAGCCAGATTGGATCCCGACATGCCCGCGTCCAGCGAAGCCGCGCCCGTGCGCGTCGATCAAGCCTTCTTCGCGCCCATCCGCGGCGCCCGCCAATGGGTCACCCTGCGCGGCGCCGACGCCGCCAACCCGGCGCTGCTGATCCTCTCGGGGCCCGGCGTCGCGCTCAGCGCCATCGCCAGCTACTTCGCGCCGTGGGAGGCGGACTTCACCCTCGTGCACTGGGACCAGCCGGGCGCCGGGGCGACCCACGCCCCGCACGGCAACCCGACGTTGTCGCTGGGCCGGCTGGCAGCCGACGCCGCGGCCGTGGCCGAGATCGCCTGCGCGCGGCTCGGCGTGCGCCGGCTGGCGGTGCTCGGCGTGTCGGGCGGCTCGATCATCGGCCTGCGGCTGGCCAAGGCGCGGCCTGACCTCGTCGCGGCGTATGTGGGCACGGGACAGATCGTGCACTGGGCGCGGCAGGAAGCGCTCGCTTACCGGATGGCGCTGGACGCGGCGACCGCGAGGGGCGACGCGGCGGCGATCGCCGAGCTGCAAGGAATCGGCCCGCCGCCCTACCCCGAGATCGAGCGCGAGCTGGTGAAGTCGAAATATGTCACGGCGCCCACGGCCGCCGAGCGCGCCGCCTTCGCCGCCATGCCACCGCAGGACCCCGCGGGCCGGGAGCGCGCCACCGTCGCCTACCTGGCGCTGCGCGGTGAGATCGCGGCGTTCGACGCCTGGGCGCTGGGCCCGGCGTTCGAAGTCCCGATGCTGTTCCTGCAAGGCTCGGACGACCTCTACACGCCCACGGCGGCGGTCGCCGCCTACGCGGCCGGCCTCTCGGCGCCCGACGTGCTCCTGGAAACCCTCCCCGGCGGCGGCCACTCGGCGGTCTTTCTGCGCGAGCTCTTCCTGGGAGCGCTGAAGACGCATCTGCGCCCGCGGCTTCGAACGATCGTTTGAAACAATCGTTTGACTCCGTCGCCCGGCCAGCGCCTCTGGTCCCGCCAAGCCCGGAGTCGATCGATGGCGCCCGAGTTCGCCCCGCCGGAGGGTTTCGCCCGGCACTACCGCAAGAGCCCGGTCACCGACGCCTGGGAGCCGCTCTACAGCCGCAAGGCCGAGGGGACGGTGCGCCTGGGCTTCCAGGCCGCCCGCACCCACGCCAATGGCCGCGGCTTCGTCCACGGCGGCTTGATTTCGGCGCTCGCTGACAACGCCATGGGCCTCTCGTGCGCCGAGACGCTCGGCGAGATCTCCAGCCTGGTGACCGTGAGCCTGGCGGTGGACTTCCTCGGCTCGGCCCAGCTCGGCCAGTGGGTCGAGATCAACCCGACCGTGAACAAGGCCGGCTCGACCCTCTGCTTCGCCGAGGCCACCGTCACCGCCGACGGCAAGGCCTGCGCCAAGGCTCGGGGCACGTTCCGGGTGGTGGCCCGGTCAGCGGCCTAACACGACCTCCCGCTCCACCCCGATCGCGGCGAGGAAGTCGCGGTCGTGACTGACCACCAGGAGGGCGCCGTCGTAGGCGGCGAGGGCGGCTTCGATGGCGGCGATCGAGTCGAGGTCGAGGTGGTTGGTCGGTTCGTCGAGGATGATCAGCTGCGGCGGACGGGCGGCCATCAGGGCGCAGGCGAGGGCGGCGCGCAGGCGTTCACCGCCGCTGAGCGCGCCAGCCGGCTTCAGCGCCGTGACATTGCGGAACACGAAGCGGGCCAGCGCCGAATGGGCGGCGTTGTCGTCGGCGGCGGGGTTGAGGCGGCGGAAGTTGGCCAGCAGGGTCTCGTCGTCGCGCAGCAGGGCCGCGCGCTGGTCGAGCACCACCGCTTCGACGCCCCGCCGCACCCGCCCGGCGGTCGGCTCCAGCGCACCGGTGGCGAGGCGGATCAGGGTGGTCTTGCCGGCGCCGTTGGGGCCGGTGACGGCGACGCGCTCGGGCCCGGTCAGGCGGAAAGACACATCCGCCAGCACCGGCGTCCCGTCCGGCCAGGCGAAGGCGACGTCCTCGAACGCCAGCGCCAGCCGCCCGTCGGGCAGGCCGGAGGGTGGCAGATCGAAGGCCAGGCGCCGCACCCGTTCGACGCGCGCTTCGGCGTCGGCGAGATCGCGCTCGGCTTCGGCGCGCAGGCGTTCGGCGAGGCGGTTCTGGCGTCCGCCGGTGTTCTGGGCAGCCTCGGCCATGGCGCCCAGCACGATCCGCGGGATGCCGCCCTTGGCGCCTAGCTGTTTGCCGCGAGCGTCGGAACGGGCCTTGCGCTCCTTGGCTTGCTGGATCTCGCGGCCGGTGCGGGCCATCGCCTGCTCGGCCTGCTCCAGGTCGCGCGCCGCGGCGGCCTCGGCCTCGGCCTTGCGGGCGGCGTAGAGGTCGTAATTGCCGCCATAGACGTTGGCGCCCAGGCTGGTCAGCTCGACGATGCGGTCCATGCGGCGCAGCAGCGCGCGGTCGTGGCTGACCACCAGCGCGCCGCCGCGCCAACGCTCCAGCATGGCGGCCAGGGCCGCGCGGCCCTCGGCGTCGAGGTTGTTGGTCGGCTCGTCCATGAGGATGAAGTCCGGCTCGGCGACCAGCAGCGCCGCCAGCGCCCCGCGGGTCAGCTGACCGCCGCTGAGCGCATCGGCGGCCCGATCCAGCGCCACACCGGCCAGTCCGACCTCGGCCAGCGCCGCCTCGATGCGGACCGGCAAGCCCCAGTCGGCCGTTTCGAGGTCGCCGTCTCGCCCCTCCCCGGCTTCGAGCCGCGCCAGCGCCGCCAGCGCCTCGGCGACGCCGAGCAGGTCGGCAACCTGCGCGCCCGGCGGCGGGGCCAGCTGCTGGCGCAGCACGGCGAGGCGGCCGGCCACGGCCACCACGCCGGCCGCAGGCGTCCGCTCGCCCAGCATCAGGCGCACCAGCGTCGTCTTGCCGACGCCGTTGCGGCCGACGAGGCCGGTCTTTTCCCGCCCGAAGGCGAGGGTCAGGTTTTCGAAGAGGACGCGGCCGTCTGGGCTGGCGTCAGTGAGGCCGTCGAGGGTGATCAGGGAGGACATGGGGCGCCTGGGATGAGCTGACGAACGGGCGGGTGCGGTTCGTCGGCTGGCGCAACGGAAGTCCTCCTGAAGGGGACCAAGCATAGGTGGCGGGCTGCGGGCGCGCAATCGGCGCTGCCGCCGCTTGCCTCGCGGCGCGCATCGACCGTGTGGGCGGAACGGGCGTAGGCTGGACCAAAGGAGTCGGGCCAACCGGCTCGCTGGAGGACACGCCAATGAAGAAGATGCTGGCCGAGTTCGTCGGGACGCTGGTGCTGGTCCTGGTCGGGTGCGGGGCGGCGGTGTTGGGAGGCGATCACGTCGGCCAGCTCGGCATCGCGCTGGCCTTCGGCTTTGCCATCGTGGCCATGGCCTACGCCATCGGCCCGGTCTCCGGCTGCCACGTCAACCCGGCGGTCAGCCTGGCGGTCTTCGTCGCCGGCCGGATGCCGCTGATGGAGATGTTGCAATACTGGGTCGCGCAGTTCGCCGGGGCTCTGGCCGGCGCGGCCATCCTGTTGGTGATCGCCGGCGGCACGGCCCACGGCCTCGGCCAGAACGGCTGGGGCCCGGGCTATCTCGGCGAATACCCTCTGGCCGCCGCCGCGGTGTTCGAAGTGGTGATGACCGCCCTCTTCACCCTGGTGATCCTGGGTTCCACCGGGCCGAAGCTGTCGCTGGAAGCCGTTGAGGGGCCGCGCTCGGAACTGCCGCTGGCCGGCCTCGCCATCGGCATCACCCTGGCGGCGATCCACATCGTCGGCATCCAGATCACCGGCGTCTCGGTGAACCCGGCGCGCAGCTTCGGCCCGGCGCTGCTGGTCGGTGGCCAGGCGATCTCGCAGCTGTGGCTGTTCATCGTGGCCCCGCTGGTCGGCGCGGGCGTCAGCGGGCTGATTTTCCGGCTGAAGCTGCTCGATCCCTAGCGAGCGCTGGCCCTAGCGAGCGCTGGCCCTAGCGGGCGCTGACGATGTAGCCGACGCGGGGGAAGTGCAGGTGCAGCCGCCCCAGGGTCGGCTCGTCGCGAGCCAGCACCACGCGGCTGGCGTTGGCGGCCACCAGCGTCCCCTCGATCGGATCGCGGCCGTAGTCGTCGGCCGACACGGCGACCGCCGCGCCGGGCGCCAGGCCCAGCGGGTCGGCGGCGTCGTGATCGGCGTAGGGCGCGGGCTCGCTGGTCTTGGCGACGATCAGCGCCTGGGCCGGCGTCATCTCCTCGCGCTGGCCGTGGCCGATGGCGTGGACGCGGCCGCTCCAGGCCTTGAAGCGCCCCAGCCCCGCGGTCAGCTTCTCGAAGGTGGCCGGCGCGGCGCCGCGCAGGAACCAGACGTTCATGTAGGCCGACACGTCCGCCAGCCCTGGCGCATCGCCCGCCAGGTAGTCCGCCTTGGCCAGCGCCGCGTCGATCCAGGCCGCCTGGGCGCGGTACTGGGCGCCCATCACCAGCCCGGCCGCCTTCATCGCCGCCGTGTCGAACGGCCGGCCCGACAGTTTCTCGCGGTCCTCGATGAAGGCGCGCGGAACCTCGATCTCGCCGAAGATGATCGGCACGGTGGCCCCGAAGAACTGCCGGTCGGCCCAGATGTTGATCGCCCAGGCGCCGCCGGCCGCCAGGTCGGCCCCGGCCCGCGCCGCGATCTCGGCCATGATCACCTGGCTGTCGCAATAGACGTCGGCCCCCACCTGCATCACCGGGATGCGCCGGTAGCCACCAGTCAGCGGCGTCAGGTCGGGCTTGGGCATGATCGTCGGCTGGATCACCGAGCGCCAGGCCAGGCCGTAGAGGCCGAACAGCAGCCGCGGCTTCTCCGAAAACGGCGAGGTGTCGTAGTGGTGCAGGATGATTTCGGGCGTGCTCATTCGCAAAACCTAGGCGGGCCGCGCCCGAAAGGAAATCGTGACCCGACGTGAGATGGGCTCGCCGTGGCTACGCTTTTGCGCGAGAATGGCCGGTAACAACCCGCCGCCGTATCCGGCGAGACGGGTGAAGGTCGGGAGGCCGGGGCCATGCGGGCAGCGTTCAATATCGTCATGCGGATCATCAGCAGCCTGATCGGCCTCCTGATGGTCTTCATGGGCAGCGTCTGGGTGATGCAGGGCCTCAACGTCGGACCGAAGGCCATCCTGCGCGGCTTCATGGTCAGCGACGTGCACTGGGCGATCTACGGCGCCATCCTGGCCCTGGTCGGCATCTGCCAGATCGTCTGGAGCAATACCCGCCAGACCAGGTAGGGCGCCGTCGCGGCGCCCTCGCCTGCCGGTCGGTTTTCTGTAGAAATGCGGAAAACGGAGGAAGCCCCATGACCGACCATCTGATCGAGACGTTCGAGGACGGCGTCGTTACCCTGACCATGAACCGTCCGGAGGCGCGCAACGCCCTCTCCGGCGAGATGCTGGGCGCCATGGAGCCGGCGCTGATGCGCGCCGCCTACGACCCCAAGGTGCGGGCCGTGGTGCTGACCGGCGCGGGCGGGGCCTTCTGCTCCGGCGGCGACGTCAAGGGCTTCGCGGCCGACAACAGCCGCGGCGCCGGGCCGGGCTCGGGCGCCGGCCCCAGCCTCGAAAGCCGGGTCGCGGGTCTGCGCCGCGGCATGGAAATGGTGAAGCTGCTGCACGAGATGCCGAAGCCGACGCTGGCGGTGATCCCGGGCCCGGCGGCCGGCGCCGGCCTCTCGATCGCGCTGGCCTGCGACCTGCGCATCGCGGCCGAGGGCGCCAAGCTCACTACCGCCTTCTCCAAGGTGGGCCTGGCCGGCGACTACGGCGGCTCCTATTTCCTCACCCACCTCGTGGGCGCGGCCAAGACCCGCGAGCTCTACTTCACCGCCGACGTGATCACCGGCGCCGAGGCCGCCGCGCTCGGCATCGTCAACAAGGCCGTGCCCGCCGCCGACCTGCCGGCCGAGGCTGCCGCCTGGGCCAAGCGCCTCGCCGGCCTGCCGACCATCGCCGTCGGCTACATGAAGCGCAACCTCAACACCGCCCAGCACGCCACCCTCTCCGAGGTGCTGGACATGGAAGCCATGCACATGGTCCGCACCATGATGACCGCCGACCACGCCGCGGCGGCCAAGGCGTTCGTGGAGAAGCGCGCGCCGGAGTTCGCCGGGCGGTAAATTCCCCGCTCCTCACCCGCGCAGCAGGGGAGGTGGCGCGCGGAGCGCGACGGAGGGGGCGCTCCCACGTCTGCCGGCGAGACGCCCCCTCCACCGTGCTCCGCACGGTCCCCCTCCCCCGTTTCACGGGTGAGGAGTAAGCTATGCGGATGCTCGCCCTCGAAGATCTCGATCGGCTCTATCCCGCGCCGAAGCCGCGGACGGTGGCCAAGGTGATCGACCACATCGACCCGCACGCGGCGCGCTTCATCGCCCTCTCGCCGTTCTGCGTCTTCGCCACCGTCGGAGCCGATGGCACGGTCGACGCCAGCCCCCGCGGCGGCGCGCCGGGCTTCGTGCATATCGCCGGCCCCAGGCGCCTGCTCATGCCCGACCGCCCAGGCAACAACCGCCTCGACAGTTTCCGCAACCTGCTCTCCGGCGCCGGCGAGATCGGCATGCTGTTCTTCGTGCCGGGCATCGACGACGCCCTGCGCCTCAACGGCCGCGCCAGCCTCACCGACGACCCCGCCCTGCTCGAAACCCTGGTCGAGTTCGGCAAGCCGCCGCGCACCGTGGTCGAGATCGCCGTCCGCGAGGTCTACCTGCATTGCCCCAAGGCGATGATGCGCGCCCGCATCTGGGATGCCGCCACCCACATCGCCCGCGACACCCTGCCCAGCCTCGGCGAAATGATCCGCGACCAGACCGGCGGCATCGGCGAAGCGGAAAGCACCTCCGAGGCGCTGGCCCGCTACAAAGACCAGCTCTAGCCAAATTCACGTGCGACAGAGCCTGCGCATGGCGTAGCATGCGCTTTCGCAACTGAGTTGGAGGTCCCGTGCCAGCCTCGCCATTCGCCGGCTACGAGGTGGATGAGGAGCATCGCCCCATCGGGCAGCTGTTCGACTACGACCTCGAGCGCGCCCTTTCGTCGGTGATCGTGGTCGAGGCCACCATCCCGGCCGACGCCATGTCCGCCCGCACGCTCGGCACCGAGCGCATGGGCAATGCCATCATCATCGACGACGACCTGCTGCTGACCATCGGCTACCTGCTGACCGAGGCCGACGACGTCAACCTGACCACCAATGACGGCCGCCAGATCCCGGCCCACACGCTGGCCATCGACCAGCCCACCGGCTTCGGCCTGATCCACGCGCTGGAGCCGCTCGACCTGCCCAGCTTGCGCATCGGCGACTCGCGCAAGGTGCGCCCCGAGGCGGCCGTGGTCGCCGCCGGCGCCGGCGGCCGCGCTCATTCGCTGAGCGGCCACGTGCTCGCCCGCCAGCCCTTCGCCGGCTACTGGGAATACTTCCTCGAGGAGGCGCTCTTCGTCGAGCCGGCCCACCCGCACTGGAACGGCGCGGCCCTGATCGGCCCGGCCGGCGAGCTGATCGGCGTCGGCTCGCTGCGCATGGAGCACCAGTCGCCGAGCGGCGAGGGCTCGCCGCTCAACATGTACGTGCCGGCCGAGCTGCTGCCGCCGCTGCTGCCCGACCTGTCCCGCGGCAAGCCGGCCCACGCGCCGCGGCCCTGGCTCGGCGTCACCGCCGCCGAGGTGCACGGCCACGTGGTGATTACCGACGTCACCTCCGGCGGCCCCGCCGCCCGCGCCGAACTGCGCCGCGCCGACATCGTCCACCGGGTCGCCGGCAAGCGCGTCAAGACCCTCGCCGGCTTCTACAAGGCGCTCTGGGCCCTGGGTCCGCCCGGCGTCACCCTGCCGCTGACCATCCAGCGCGAGCAGGACGTGTTCGACGTGGAGGTGCGCTCCGGCGACCGCCTGGCGCTGCAGCGCAAGCGCCGGCTGCACTAGCCGCCCCGTCCGTGCTCAGCCAGCACACCTCGCGAAGCCTCGCCGCCGCCTGCGCCGCCGACGGCGAGTTCCGCATCGCCTCGCGCCGCTGGACCGGCGGTCTGCGCCTGGAGCACCCCGCCGGCGCGCTGACCCTGGCGCTTGACGACGGCCGCGCCTTCGCCGGCGACGCCCCTGCCGGCGCGCCGGGCGTGATTGCGCTGGCCGCCCCGGACGCGGTCTGGGCCGGGCTGCTGGCCGCCACACCGGCCCGCTTCCAGACCGACGTCTCCAACCTGATCGGCGCGCGGCAGATGACCCTCGCCGCCGACCCGGTCTGCTACGCCCAGTACTACCCGGCCGTGATGCGCGCCGTGGAGCTGCTGCGCCCGGCCCGCGACGAACCCGCCGCGCCGCCGCCGCCCGCGCCCGGCAGCTTCGACAGCCCGGTCGGCCGCTACATCCACCTCGCCATCGCCGGCCAGGACTACCGCGTCTATTTCGAGGAAGCCGGCGCCGGCATCCCGCTGCTCCTCCAGCATACCGCCGGCTGCCACGGCGCCCAGTGGCGCCACCTCTTCGAGCGCCCGGAGATCACCGGCCGCTTCCGCCTGATCGCCTACGATCTGCCCTTCCACGGCAAGTCCCTGCCCCCGGTCGGCCCCAAGTGGTGGGCCGAGCCCTACCAGCTGACCGGCGACTTCCTGCGCGCCGTCCCCGTCGCCCTGGCCGGTGCGCTCGGCCTGGACCGCCCGGTCTTCATGGGCTGCTCGGTCGGCGGCCTGCTGGCGCTCGACCTGGCCCTCCATCACCCCGACCTCTTCAGCGCCGTCATCTCGCTGGAAGGCGCCCTGAAGATCGAGACCGACATCAAGGCCCTGGGCGCCCTCTGGGACCCGCGCATCGGCAGCGACTACAAGGCCCGCCTGATGAACTCGCTGATGAGCCCCACCTCCCCAGAGGCGCTGCGCAAGGAAACCAGCCAAGTCTACGCCGCCGCCTGGCCCCCCGCCTTCCTCGGCGACCTCCACTACTACCTCGAGGACTACGACCTCCGCGCCACCGCAGCCGCGATCGACACCAAGCGGGTGGCCGTCCACATCCTCTCCGGCGAATACGACGCCAGCGGGACTTCGGAGCACGGAAGGGCTGCCCACGAGGCGATCGCGGGCTCGACGTGGGCGGCGATGGAGGGCGTGGGCCACTTCCCGATGTCGGAAAACCCGGAGGCGTTCCTGCGCTACCTGCTGCCGGTGCTGGACCGGGTGGCGGCGGAGCGGAGGTAAGGTCAGGCCGACGCCACCGCCTTGGTGACGAAATCCTCCACCCCCGCCTCGCCCAGGTCGACCAGCGCCGCGGGGCCGACCGTGCGTTCGCCGCCTTCGGGGAGGCGTTGGGTCACCGTGTGGGTGGCGGGGTCGAGTTTGGCGAGTTTCAGCAGCATGGCGCCGGTGACGAAGGCGCCGCCCCACTGGTATTCGCGGCCGTCGAGGAGGAAGCGGTAGAAGCGGTCGTTCTTGAAGGCGAAGAACTTCTCGATGCCGGCGCGCAGGTCGATGGTCTCGTCGAGGCGCACTTCTTCCAAGAGGCCGTCGGTCTGCAGGGCGAGGCAGAGGTGGTCGTGCGGCGGGGTGAGCGCGGCGAGTTCGCGCAGGGCGCGGCCGGTGAGCACCGGGCCCGGCGCAATCACCGACTGAAACTCGAAGTGGGCGTCGCCGACCTGGATGCGGTAGGGGCCGGCGTCACGCGGGCGGCGGCCGGCCAGGGCGCAGGCTTCGATGTCCTCGATATCGGCGTCGCTCATCCCAGGTCCCCCACGCTCCGTGACCAGAGCGATACCGGGATTTTGTGACAACTCGTCCGCGCCGCCGCAGATTAGCTGTGACCTGAGCAAAGTCGGACGCAGCGAGCGCGCCGGAGCTACCTGGCGGCGCGCCTGGCGCTGGCCTCGACCGCCTCGCGGGGGATCAGGCGGATGGTCGAGCTGCCCTTGGCGAGGACCTGGCCGGTGGTGTCGAGGAGGCGGCCCTCGGCGAAGCAGTTGGTGCGGCCGCGTCGCTCGATCCAGCCCTCGGCGACCACCAGGCCGGGGCGCGCCGGGGCGAAGTAGCTGACCTTCAGCTCCAGCGACATCGGGGTCATGCCGGGGGAGAGGGTCATCGAGGCGTGGGCCATGGCCGAGTCGATCCAGCCGCAGACGAACCCGCCCTGCGCCACACCGCCTGAGTGGCACATCTGCGGGCTCACCTCGTATTCGATCACCGAGCGCCCATCCTCGCTGCTGATCACCCGCACCTGACCCAGCACGGCCTGCAGCGAAGGGGCGATGGCGTCGGACATGGAGTCTCTCCAGCTCTCTCCTCCCCCGTGTAGCACAGCGGAACGGGGGAGGTGGCGCGCGGAGCGCGACGGAGGGGGCGCAAGGCGGCGTAGACCAAGCTGCGAGGTTAGCGGCCTGCGGCCTTGCGCCCCCTCCGTCAGCCTGACGGCTGCCACCTCCCCCGTTTCACGGGTGAGGAGTGGATCAATCGTCTTCGGCCGCGACTTCCAGGGTGGCCTCGACGTAAGTCCAAAGCGCGGCGACCTCGGTGGCCGCCGCGGTCTCGCCGGATTCCTCGGCGGAGCGGCCGGTTTCCAGGGCGGTCTGGTAGATGGTGCGTGAGCGCAGGATGGTGGGGGCGGTCACCACCTGCATGTAGTCGAGGCCGCGCAGGGCGCGGGCCACCAGCGGCGGCTCGACGCCCTCGCGGGCGGTCGGGGCCTGGTTCATCACCACGATGGCGGGCTTGGCCAGGCGGCGCACCAGGGTGAGGGTGCGGGCGAGGCCGGAGAGGTCGATCAGGGTCGGGCGCACCACCATCACGCAGAGGTCGGCCAGCACCACCGCCTCGGTGACGTCCTCGACCATGCCGGCGGGGGTATCGACCACCAGCAGCTGCTTCTTCAGCCCCACCGCCGCGAACTGGGTTGAGAGCAGGGACGCGCCGGTGGTGGCGACGCAGTCCGGGCCGGACGCCACGCGCGACGCGAGGATGTTCTGCGCCGAGCGCTGCGGATCGACGTCGGCGACCAGGGTCGCGACGCCGCGCAGGTGCGCGGCCAGGGCCAGGTGGGTGGCCACCGTGGTCTTCCCCGACCCGCCCTTCAGCGCGATGACCGCCAGGGTGCGCAAATGTCCTCCGACTATCGAGCCTCCCCCAGAGGGGGAGGGGAACCGCGAAGCGGTGGAGGGGGTATGACGCCACGCGCTTGCGTCGGAAACTAGCCAGCGCCCACTGCTGCAATGCAAGTGCGCTGCAACGTACCCCCTCCACCACCTTCGGCGGTCCCCCTCCCCCTGCGGGGGAGGCGCAGGCCACTTGCCACCCCACCCCCTCACCTGTAATCGAGCCGCTTAACCTGAAGCCTGATCTGAACCGGGCGCGCCCGCCGCGCCGCCCGCGATTTTGCGCGAGAACGAATGCCCAAACGCACCGACATCGGCTCGATCCTGATCATCGGCGCCGGGCCTATCGTGATCGGCCAGGCGTGCGAGTTCGACTACTCGGGCGTGCAGGCCTGCAAGGCGCTCCGGGCCGAGGGCTACCGGATCATCCTGGTCAACTCCAACCCCGCCACCATCATGACCGACCCCGAGGTGGCCGACGCCACCTACGTGGAGCCGATTACCGCGGCCATGGTCGAGCAGATCATCGCCAAGGAGCGGCCGGACGCCCTCTTGCCCACCATGGGCGGCCAGACGGCGCTCAACGTGTCGCTGGAGCTCGAGCGGCTGGGGGTGCTGGAGAAGTACGGCGTCGAGATGATCGGCGCCCGCGCCGAGGTGATCGACAAGGCCGAGGACCGGCTGAAGTTCCGCGACGCGATGGACAAGATCGGGCTGGAAAGCCCCAAGTCCGGCGTCGCCCACACGCTGGACGAGGCGCTGGCGGCGCAGGCGCTGGTGGGCCTGCCGGCGATCATCCGGCCGTCGTTCACCCTGGCCGGCACCGGCGGCGGCATCGCCTACAACCTCGAGGAGTTCCGCGAGATCGTCGAGCGCGGCCTCGACCTGTCGCCGACCCACGAGGTGCTGATCGAGGAGAGCGTGCTCGGCTGGAAGGAGTTCGAGCTCGAGGTGGTGCGTGATGCGGCCGACAACTGCATCATCGTCTGCTCGATCGAGAACATCGACCCGATGGGCGTGCACACCGGCGACTCGATCACCGTCGCCCCGGCGCTGACCCTGACCGACAAGGAATACCAGCGCATGCGCACCGCCGCGATCGCGGTGTTGCGCGAAGTGGGGGTGGAGACCGGCGGCTCCAACGTGCAGTTCGCGGTCAACCC
>DATAVF010000029.1:0-12226 GCA_036267835.1 Caulobacteraceae bacterium
TGATCACGATCGCCGAGCCGTTCACCGACTCGATCCCGCCGGTGGCCGTGTTGTAGATGTCGCCGGTGATTGAGGCGTCGGTCACCTCGATGCCGACCGTGCCGCCGACGATGGAACCGGTGTTGAGCAAGCCTCCGGTGAGCGTGCTGCTGAAGATGCCGATCCCGCCCGCGGCGCCGCCCATCGCGCCGTTGTTGGTGATGCCGCCGCTGACGACGGCGTTCCCTTGCAAAGCGATTGCGTAGCCCTCGCCTCCGACGTTCACGGCGCCCGTATTGACGATGCCGCCCACGACCGCGCCCCCGTCCACCTCGATCCCGACGGAGGTGTCGAGGTTGCCGGAGTTGAGGACCTGGCCCTGGAGGGTGGCTTGCTGGGCGACGTCGATGCCGATGGTGCCGGTGGCGGCGGAAGACAGGCTGTCGATGATCCCCGAGTTGACGATGTTGCCGGTCACCGTAACGGTGACCGTGCCGGTGCCGGACAGATAGATCCCTTCCGCCGCTTTCGGGACGACCAGCGCGCCGGCATTGACGATGTTGCCCTGGATCGTGGTGTTGCCCACGATCGTGCTCGTGGCGCCGGTGGCGACCGAACTAAGGATTAGTGTCTCGGCGGAGACGTCGATAACCGGGCCCTGCGTGGCGCCGATGGTCCCGCTGGCGGTGTTGTCGATGTCGCCGCTGATGGAAGCGTCGACCGCCTGCAATCCTTCCAGGACGCCGGCGACAAGGCCGGTGTTGACGATGCCGCCCGTGACCGTGCCGCCCGCGATGCCGATCCCGCCAAGTCCACCTGTGATGTTGCCGTTGTTGGTGATGCCACCGTTCACCACCGCCGCGCCGCCCGCGGCAAGGTTGCCCGCATTTCCGCTGATGTAGAGACCGTAACCGATGCTCGTTGCGGTCATGTTCCCGTCGTTGACAATGCCGCCGTCGATGATGGTTCCGGCGCTGTTGAAGGAGCTGCCATCAATGAAGACGCCGGCGCTCGGGCCGGTGATCACGCCGGCGCTGGCGTTGAAGATTCCGCCGCGGACGACGGTCGAGTTCTGGGCGCTGCTCGTATTGATGTCGCTATCGATGATGCCGATTCCGCCGGAGCCCCCGGTTGAAGTCCCAGTCAGGTTGCCGCTGTTGTTAATGGCGCCGCCGATGGTGGCGTTGATCAGCTCGACGTCCAGATCCGACGCTGTGACGTTGCCGGTGTTGACCAGGTTCACTCCGACCGTCGCTGATTGGATCAGCAGGCCCTTCAGCCGCAAGCTGGGCATGCTCTCGGCGATGGTGATCGTACCGTTGTTGACGATCGAGCCGCTGATTGTGGTGTTCGCGTAGACGGAGACGCCGTCGATGGTCGACGAAGTGATCGTGCCCGAAGCAGCGTTGGTGACATCGCCGGTGTGGGCGGCCCCGTCATCGAAGACGAGGCAGTTGAGGGCGCCCGTGTTGGTGTAGGGCGTCGTCGGGTTAACGACACACTGGGCGCTGGCGGCGCCGGCGATGGCGAGTGCGGAGGCGGTGGCGAACAGCAGGCCCAGCCGCCGCGCCGCGCGGGCCGGAGTTCCCGGATGGTCCAAATCGCCTGGATGCTTGAACGGCTGCATGGCCAGTCCCCGGTAGCTCTCGGCGCGGGCTCCCGACGGGGCCGCCTGCCGCGGCCGAGCTTATGGCGACGCTCGCTTGTCGCGGGCGGGCATGAGCGGGCATAAACGGGTATCAGCGGGCGTTGGGAGGCGGGCGCCGTGACCTTCCGGAATGGCGACAGGACCAGGCTGGATTCGTGGAAGGCGGTTTCGCTCTATTTCGGCCGCGACGAGCGCACGGTTCGCCGCTGGGAGGCCGAGCGGGGCCTGCCGATCCACCGCCTGCCCGGCGCCAAGCGCAGCCAGGTCTACGCCGAGATTTCCGAACTCGACTCCTGGCTCACCGGCGCGGGACTGGCCCAGGACGAAAGCCGGGTCCCCGAGGCGGCGCCGGCCCGGCTGCGCGGGGCGCGCCAGCCGCTGCGGCCCGCGCGAGATCAGCCGCCCGCTTCCGTGGACGGTTATTGCGCCGAGGGTGAGCGGGGCTGGGCCCAGCGCACGCCCAGCGGCCTCAACCACGCCCTCGACGCCTTCAACGCGGCGGCTCGCCTCGACCCGACCTGCGCCGCCGCCTTCGTCGGCCTGGCCAAGACCTACATTCTGCTGCGCGAATTCACCCTCATGCCCGATGCGCAGGCCTATCCGATGGCGCGCAGCGCGGCGCGGCGGGCCCTGGCGCTGGACGACACCCTCGCGATGGCCCACGCCGCCTCGGCCTTCGTCGATTTCTGGAGCTTCTGGGACGCCCCTGCAGCGGAACTCAGCTTCTCGCGTGCCATCGGCCTGGACCCGGACAGCGTCACCATCCGGCACTGGCACGCCACCTTCCTGAGCGCCCAGGCCGACCATTCCGCGGCCTTGCGCGAGATCGACCGGGCCCTGACGCTCGACCCGGCGTCCCTGCCGATCCGCGCCGACCGGGGGCTGATGCTGGTGTTCGCCGGGCGCCAGCCGGAGGGGGTGGCTCTGCTGCGCGAGGTCACAGCGCTCGATCCGGGCTTCCGGCCGTCTCAGCGGTACCTGGCGGCCATCTACCTCGTCACCGGCATGGACCGGGACTACCTGCGCCAAGCTGCCAGCCTCGCGGCGGCCACGCCCGGCGATCGCTCCGACGCCGTCGCCCTGGACGCCGCGCGCGTCGGCTACGACGTGGCGGGGCGGCGCGGCATGCTGGCGGCGCTGCTCGCCGACCGGCTGGAGCGGGCGCGGGTCGGCACGGCCACCGCCTATTCGGTCGCCAAGCTCTATGCGATGTCCCGCAACGAAAGCGCCGCGCTGACCTGGCTGCAGAAGTCGCTCGACAGGCGCGAGACCGAGTACGTCGAAATCGTCTGCGACCCGGCTTTCGCCAGCCTCCGCCGCACCGACGCGTTCCAGGCCCTGGTCGCCGCGCTGAAGCCCATGGCCTGAGCCGGCGCTGGCCGGCGCGTCAGAACGCGACGCACAGGCCGGCCCTCACCCAGTTGCTTGAGAACGCGGCGCGGTAGCGGACGAAGACGGTCAGCGGCCCCTTGTGCGCGGTCAAGCTGGCCCCGACGAGGGCGCTGTTGCAATCCAGCCCGACGCGGTCGCCGGCGAAGACGGTGCCGTCGGAGGCCAAGCTGGCTCTCGGACGCAAGCCCGGCGTCCTCCATTTGAATGAGACGCGTTTTGCCGCTGACGAGCTTGGCCTTAGAGTGGCGCGTCGGGTTGGGGCGGGGCCCGGCGGCGCAGGGAACGCCGACCCGGTGCGCAGCCGCGTCGGCGGGGGCGGTGTCCTGTCATCGACCATGCCGTTCCTTCGGACTGTTTTTAGGTAGGAGTGACTACAGAGCCGGACGTGCCAAGAGCGCCTCCTCCTGAGGGGGAGGCTAGGAAGTCTGCACTTCCCCAAGCAGGCTGATCGCCTTAGGGTGCGTCTGTAGGCAGGCGTGACTAGCGGCTGCTCCAGAAACGACAGGCAGAGGGGAACAGCATGAGCAGCGCGGAGGCCGAGCCGGCACGGGTCTGGACGGATCACTATTTCACCACCTCCGATGGTACGAAGCTGCACTACGTGGAGATGGGCCATGGCACGCCCGTGATCCTGATACACGGCGCTGGGGGCAGCGCGGTGGGCAACTGGTTCTCCAACGGCATCGCGCCGCGGCTCGCGGCCACAAACCGGGTGATCGGCATCGACATGCGCGCCCACGGCCTCTCCGAGAACGGGCCGCCGGAGGGACGCGCGAAGATGGCGGTGGACGTGATCGAGTTCATGGACGCGCAGGGCATCGGCAAGGCGCATATCGCCGGCTACTCGATGGGCGGCGGGGTGACGCTGTCGCTGCTCGTCGACCACGCGAACCGGTTCATCACCGCCGGGTTCCACGGCTCCGGCGTCGGCGAGACGGCTGAGTTCAAGGACAGCATCCCGCAGGACAAGTATGCGCTCGATCCCGAGGCGGCCCAGGCCCGCGCCGCCTACCAGGCCGCCCAGGCCGCGCGCGGCCAGGAGATCGGCAACAATGCCGCCGCCCGCACCGCGCCGGCGACGCCCGAGGACGAAGCCCGGCAGCGGGCGCGCAGCGAGGACATGATCAAGCGCCGCGAGGCCCTGTTGGCGCGCCTCGACCTGGCCAAGATCAAGTTCCCGGTGATGGCGATCAACGGCGAGTTCGACGCGCCGATGGCCAAGACCCACCGGCTGTGGCGCGAGTTGGACGACTTCACCAACCTGGTGCTGCCCGGCAAGGGCCACCTGTCGGCGGTGATGCGGGGCTTCATCCCGCAGGCCTACATCGACGGGATGGCCGCCTTCATCGCCCGCAACAATCCGGCCTGAGGGGCGCGATGACCACGACCGAGAGCATCGAAGCGCTGGCCGCGCGGGTGAACGCGGCCGCCCAGCTCGGCATGCAGCCGGCGGTGTGGGCCGAGCTGCAGCCGGACCGGGTGGCTATCTACGACTACACCGGCCAGGACCGCACCTTCGGCGAGCTCAACGCCAACGCCAACCGCGTGGCGCGGCTGCTGCGCGGCGCGGGACTGCAGCCGGGCGACTCGGTGGCGCTGGCCTGCAGCAACCGGGCGGAGTTCTGCGATGTGCTGCTGGGGGCGTTACGTGTCGGCATGCGCTGCACGCCCGTCAACTGGCACCTGACCGGCGACGAGATCGCCTACATCGTGCAGGACTGCGAAGCGAAAGCCTTCTTCGCCGACGTGCGCATCGCCGCCGCGGCCGAGCGAGCCGCGCCACAGTGCCCGAACCTGGTGCTGAAGGTCGCGATCGGCGGGCCGGTCGCCGGCTTTGCCGACTACGACGAAGCGCTGGCGCCGCTGGACAGCGCCGACATCGCGGACCCCGTCCGCGGCTACACCATGCTCTACACCTCCGGCACCACCGGCCGGCCGAAGGGCGTGTTCAAGCCGGGCGTGGTCTACGGCGCCTTCCAGATGGAGGCCGACCGCGAGCGCGACATCTACCTCTGCACCGGCCCGGCCTATCACGCCGCGCCGCTGGCCGGGAACGTGCGGGCGCCGCTGATGAACGGCCTGCCGATCGTCTTTCTCGACCGCTGGGACTCCGAAGAGGTGCTGCGGCTGATCGAGGCCCGGCGGATCACCCACTCGCACTTCGTGCCGATCATGTTCCAGCGCCTGCTGGCCCTGCCGGCGGAGGTGCGGGCCAAGTACGACGTCTCGTCGCTCAAGCGGCTGAACCATGGCGCCGCGCCCTGCCCGCCCGAGGTGAAGCGGGCGATGATCGAGTGGTTCGGCCCGGTGCTGTCGGAATACTACGCCGGCTCCGAGGGTGGCGCGGGTTTCACGGTGCGCTCCGAGGAGTGGCTGACCAAGCCCGGCACCGTCGGGCGGCGGCCGAGCCCGGAGGCGGCGCGGATCGTCAACGATGCGGGCAAAGAGTGCGGGGTGGGCGTCGCCGGCACGATCTACATGCGGGTGCCGTCGGCCGGGTTCGAGTATTACAAGGACCAGAAGAAGACCGAGGCGTCGCGGCAGGGCGACTACTTCACGCTCGGCGACATCGGCTATTTCGACGAGGACGGCTACCTCTTCCTTACCGGCCGCAGCGCCGAGACCATCATCGCCGGCGGGGTGAACATCTACCCACAGGAGGTCGATAACGAGCTGATCAAGCACCCCGCCGTCGAAGACAGCTGCACCATCGGCGTGCCCCACGACGAGTACGGCGAGGAGGTGCGCGCCGTGATCCAGCTGAAGCCGGGCTACGCGGCCAGCGAGGGCACGCGCGACGAAATCCTCGCGTTCGCGGTCGCCAACCTGGCCAAGTTCAAGGTCCCCCGCGGCCTCGATTTCGTGGGCGAACTCCCCCGCAGCGCCGCCGGCAAGATCCTGCGCAACCGGGTGCGTGAGCCCTACTGGGCGGGGCGGTCGCGGCAGATCTGAAGAAAGCCGCTCCTCCCTTGCGAAGCAGGGGAGGAGGCGCGCGGAGCGCGACGGAGGGGGTGCGCCAGCTTGCAAGCCGTGGCGCGGCCTTCCGGTGGACCGGGAGGGCCCCCTCCGTCGATCTCCGATCGACACCTCCCCCGCTTCGCATGGGAGGAGCGGTTTGGAGTAGCTATGCCGGCACGTAAGCACCGCCGTTGGCATGGATCACCTGGCCCTGCACGAAGGCGGCGGCGGGGCTGAGCAGGAACTCGACCACGGCGGCGTAGTCGCTGTCCTCGGTGAGGCGGCCCGAGGGGTTGGCGCGGCCGGCGCGTTCCAGCAGGCGCGCCGCGGCCTCCTCGCTCCCCACCATGCCAGCGACCGAGCTGGTGGCGACAAGGCCGGGCGCCACGGCGTTGATGCGCACGCCGCGCGGCGCCAGTTCGGCCACCAAATAGCGCACCAGGCTCTCGGCCAGCGCCTTGCCGACGCCAAGCGCGGCGTAGTTGGCCTGCGGCGTGCGCGCGCCGGCGCTGGTGATGAAGACCACGCCGCTGCCGCGCACCAGCTGCGGCAGCGCCGCCTGCACGAGGTAGAGCAGCGAGAGGCCGTTAACGTGGATCGCCTGGGTGAAGCGCCCCAGGTCCGCCTCCAGCAGCGAGGTCGGGTAGATCATCGCCGCGTTGTGCACGAGGGCGAGCGGGCCGCCGTCGGCCACGGCCGCAGCCTGCGCCATCACCGCCGCGGCGCCCGCGATCTCGCCGACATCCGCCCGCGCCAACGTCACCCGCGCCCCGGTCGCCGCCAGCTCGGTCTCGGCCGCCAGCGCCGCCGCATCGTCGGCGTGGTAGGCCAGCACCAGCGCTTCGCCAGGCCGAGCCAGGCGCCGCGCGATGGCGAGGCCGATGCCTTTGGTCCCGCCTGTGACTACGGTTGTCATCTCTCGTCCTCGCCCAGCCTACCTATTCGAGCATTGCCGGGTCGTCCCAGGAGTTCCGGCCACCGTCCCGCGGGCTCATGTAGAGGACGGTGACGCCGTCCGGCGCATGGTTTCTGTGCCAGCAGCCCTTGGGCACGATGGCGAGGTCGCCGGCGCGCAGCGTGCGCTGCGTCTCCTCGCCGCCCTGCCGCAGCGTCAGGGTGGTGCTGCCGGCCAGCACATGGATCAGTTCGTCACCGTCGCCGTGCAGTTCCCACGGCGGCTGGCCGGTGAAGCTGGCGACGCCGCAGACACAGCCGTTGAAGTCGAATGGCTCGATCGGCGCCGGCGGCATGCCGATCGTCGTGGCGAGGTCGGCCCAGGCCATCCGGGCCAGGGCGGCAGGGCTGAGGTCGTGCACGATCATGGACGGCTCCCACGGCGTTTGCGACACTTGGCGCCATGAAGCTCTATCACTGCAAGAACGCCCGTTCGCTGCGCGCCCTCTGGGCGCTGGAGGAACTGGGGCTGGACTACGAGCTGGTGAACATGCCCTTCCCGCCGCGGGCGCGCTTCCCCGGCTACCTGAACATCAATCCGCTGGGCACCGTGCCGACCCTGACCCACGGGCCGCTGACCATGACCGAGTCCTCCGGCATCTGCCATTACCTGGCCGAGACCGCCGGCCCCAACACCCTGCGCGTCGATCCCGGCGAGGCCGCCTACGGCGACTACCTCAACTGGCTCTATCGCAGCGACGCCACCCTGACTTTCCCGCAGACCATCGTGCTGCGTTACACCCAGCTGGAACCCGCAGAGCGGCGCCTGCCGCAGGCGGTCGAGGACTACTCGATCTGGTACCTGTCGCGGCTGCGCTCGGTCGAGGCGGCGCTGAAGGGGCGCGAGTATCTATGCGCCGACCGCTTCACCATGGCCGACATCGCGGTGCATTTCGCCCTCTACTTCGGCCGCAGCCTGGACCTCGATGCGCGCTACAAGCCCAACTCCCTGGCCTATCTGGAGCGCCTGATGCAGCGCCCGGCCTTCCAGCGCGCCATGGTCCGGCAGGAAGAGCCGGCGCCGGTCGAACCCGCGCCGGCGGACTAATTATCAATTCTGCCGAACGATCGGCTCTCTCGCCGCCCGTCCCGTTGCACTAAGCTCGGGCAAAATCGGGAGGCGCGCATGGCGGACGGAACGCAGGCGATCGAACCGGCGTGGGAGGCGGACGAGATTCGCGCCCTCTTCGATGCCAAGACCGGGTGGCTGGATCGGCGGGTCCATTCGGACGCGGCGCTCTACCAGCTGGAGCTGGAGCGCGTCTTCGCCCGCGGCTGGAACTTCATGTGCCACGAGTCGCAGCTGAAGAACGCCGGCGACTACTTCATCAACTACATCGGCGAGGACCAGGTGATCTGCGTCCGCGACGAAGAGGGGCAGATCAATGTCCTGCTCAACACCTGCCGCCACCGTGGCAACGCCCTCTGCCGCGCCGAGCAGGGCCGGGCCAAGTCGTTCGTCTGCAGCTATCACGGCTGGAACTATGGGCTGGACGGACGGCTGATCGGCGTGCCCGGCCAATCGACCTACTACCGCGGCGACATCGACAAGAGCCGGCTGGGGCTGGTGACGGCGGCCAAGGTCGAAAGCTACCTCGGCTTCTACTTCGCCACCATGAGCGCCGACGCGCCGCCGCTCTACGACTTCCTCGGCGACGTCGGCCGCACCGGCCTCGGCATGGTCTGCGCCAACGGCGAGGTCGAGGTGGTGGACGGCATCCAGAAGAACATCATCGACTGCAACTGGAAGATCGCCGTCGATAACCTCTTCGACTGGTATCACGTCATGTACAGCCACGCCTCGGCCGGGACCGCGGGCATCTTCGATCCCGCCGCCGTCACCCAGCCGAAAAGCCAGATGGTGATGCTGGGCGACTACGGCCAGGCGATCGGCGGCCCCGGCCTCTCCAAGGAGCTGCAGGACAAGATCGACCTGATGAGCGACGAGGAGCGCATCGAATTCGCGCGCTCGGGCCAGGTTCCGACCCTGCGCATCCGCCCCCGCGCCGCCACCGAACTGATGGGCCAGGAGGGCGTGCGCAGCATGGGGCACCCGAACCTCTTCCCCAACCTCTGGATCACCCTGGGCGGCCAGCAGCTGTGCCTGCGCCTGCCGCGTGGGCCCCGGCACACCGAGCTCTGGTGGTTCACCATCGTGCCGAAGGACATGCCGGCGCCTTACCGCCAGGCGGTGATGCGGATGGCGACCCACCTCTTCGGGCCGGCCGGCCTGCTCGAGCAGGACGATGGCGAGAACTGGAGCCAGAGCACCCGGGCCGCGTCCGGCTTCTCCAGCCGCAAGCTGGGAGCGGCCCTCTTGATGGGCCTGGGCCATGATGAGGTGCAGGTCGGCGAGAACGGCCAGACCTCGATCGAGGGCTATGTCGGCGAGCACGGCCAGCGCTGGTTCTACCGCTCGTGGAGTGAGTGGGTGGCGGCGCGCGACTGGGCCGAACTGGAAGCCACGCGCTCGGCCCCGCCGACGGGGGTGGTCTGATGGACGGCGAGACCCGGACCCGGCTGCAAGCCGCGCAGCTGAGCCTCGCCGAGCGGGCGCTGCTGCAGTTCGAAGTCGAGCAATTCCTCTACGACGAGGCGGCGCTGCTGGATGCGCGCGAGTACCGCGCCTGGCTGGCGCTGGTCACCGACGACATCCACTACTGGATGCCGATCCGGCGGACGGTGACGCTCAGCGACATCGGCATGGAGTTCACCAAGCCCGGCGACATGGCCTATTTCGACGACGACCGCGCCATGCTGGAGATGCGGGTCAAGAAGCTGGAGGCCGGCTCGGCCTGGTCGGAAGACCCGCCATCGCGCTCACGTCACTTCGTCTCCAATGTGCGCATCCAGGAGACAGCGGGCGCCGAGATTACAGTTGAAGTCGCCTTTCACCTCTACCGCACGCGGCTGAACAGCGAGGTCAGCAGCTGGGTCGGGCGGCGCGTCGATACCTTGCGGCGCGTCGAGGGCGGCTTTCGGCTGGCCCGGCGCCACATCTTCCTCGACCAGACGGTGATCCACACCACCAACATGAGCACCCTCTTCTGATGGGCGCGCTGGCGGGCGAAGCAGTGCTGATCACCGGCGGCGCATCCGGCCTCGGCCGGGCGATCGCCGAGCGGTTCCTTGAGGAAGGCGCCGACCTGGCCGTGCTCGACCGCACGCCGGAGCGGCTGGCCGACCTTGCGGCCGCGCATCCCGGCCGCGTCGAGGTGGTGGCAGGCGACGTGCGGGTGCTCGCCGACAACCAGGCCGCGGTCGATGCCTGCGTGGCGCGCTACGGCAAGCTCGACTGCGCCATCGGCAACGCCGGCATCTGGGACTACTCGATGTCACTCGACGCCCTGCCGGCCGAGCGGCTCGACGCGGCCTTCGACGAACTCTTCCACGTCAATGTGAAGGGCTACCTGAGCCTCGCCAAGGCGGCGCTGCCGGCCCTGGTGCGTTCGGCGGGCGCGATGATCTTCACCGTCTCCAACGCCGGCTTCGACCCGGCCGGCGGCGGGCCGCTCTACACGGCCTCCAAGCACGCCGTGGTCGGGCTGATCCGCCAGCTGGCCTACGAGCTGGCGCCGGCGGTGCGGGTGAACGGCGTCGCGCCCGGCCCGATCGAGACCGACCTGCGCGGGCCCAGCGCCCTCGGCCTCGCCGAGCGCTCGATCGGCAGCATCAACCTCTCGGCCGGCGCCGGCCCGGCCGTGCCGCTGGGCAAGGTGCCCGCGACCGCCGACTACGCCGGCGGCTACGTCTTCCTGGCCTCGCGGCGCGACAGCCGGCCGGCCACCGGCGGCGTGCTCAGCCTCGACACCGGCATCGCCGTGCGCGGCATCGGCCGCGCCGCAGCCGGGGGCGGCCTCGCCGCCAAGTACGGCGCGAGCCCGACCCCCGCGAGGCAATAGGGAGCGCACGTCATGAGTATCGGATCGCTCGGCTATCTCGGCTTCCAGGTGAAGGACGCCGCCGCGTGGGACGCCTTCGCCACCGGCGTGCTCGGCCTGATGCCCGGCGAGGCAGCGGGCCGCTACCGGGTGGACAACCTGGCCTGGCGGATCGCGGTCGAAGCCGGGGAATCGGACGACCTGGCCTATGTGGGCTTCGAAGTCGCCGGCCGCGCCGAGCTCGAGGCCATGCGCGCCAAGCTTGCGGAGGCGGGCGTCGCCGTCGGCAATGGCGATCCGGCGCTGGTCGCCGAGCGCGGGGTGCTGGGCCTGATCACCTGCCAGGATCCGGACGGGCTGGCGGTCGAGGTGTTCTACGGCCCGACCGTACGCAGCGAGCGCCCCTTCGCCTCGCCGGCCGGCGAGGGCGCCTTCGTCACCGGCGACCAGGGCCTCGGCCACGTGGTGCTTGGCACCAAGGACATGGATGCGGCGCGGCGCTTCTACCAGGACATCCTGGGCTTCCGCCTCTCCGACATCATCCGCATGAGGGCCGGCCCGCAGTTCAGCTTCGACATGGAGTTCTTCCACTGCAATCGGCGCCACCACACCCTGGCGCTGATGCCGATCCCGACGCCCAAGCGCCTGCACCACTTCATGCTGCAGACGCCGAGCCTCGACGCCGTGGGCTTCGCCCTGGAGCGGGCCGGCGCGGCGGGCGCGACCATCACCTCGAGCCTGGGGCGACACACCAACGACCAGATGGTCTCGTTCTACGCCCGTACTCCGGCCGGCTTCGAGGTCGAGTTCGGTTACGGCGCGATCGAGGTCGATGACGCCACCTGGCGGGTCGGCCGCCACGACAAGCCCAGCATCTGGGGCCACAAGCGCCCCACCCACTGACTCACGGCGCCGCCGCCGCGTTCGGGTAGAGCACCCGAAAGTTCCGCGCGAAGAACCCGGCTTTCGCCGCCTCGTCCGCATCAACCAGCGAGCGGTCGAAGCGGCCGATGGGGTCGCGGCCGCCTTCGGCATGGGGGTAGTCGGACGAGAACAGGTAGAGGTCCGGGCAGGTCTCGCGCATGATCTGGGCCACGTCCTCGAAGGGATAGGGCGTGAAGCGCAGCTGGCCCTGGATCTGCTCCGAGGGCTTGCGCTTCATCAGCGCCAGGTGCGGCTCGGACCTGGCCCAGATGTCGGCGGCGTGGTCGAGGCGGCGGACCATGTCCGGAACCCAGCCGGCGCCGATCTCGATGACGCCGCCGCGCAAGGCCGGGAAGCGCTCCAGCACCCCGTCCAGCACCAGCGCCGAGATGAAGCGCTGCGAGGCGTGGTGGATGACGGTCAGGTCCTTCGAGCCGATCACCTCGGCGCCGCCGCGCGCCGTGCGCCGCTCGGGGAAGCCGTCGTTCAT
>DATAVF010000030.1:0-13618 GCA_036267835.1 Caulobacteraceae bacterium
TCGATGCCCGACTTCGACATCGACTTCTGCCAGGAGCGGCGCGAGGAGGTGATCGCCTACGTGCAGGCCAAGTATGGCCGCGACCGCGTCGCCCAGATCATCACCTTCGGCACCTTGCAGGCCCGCGCCGTGCTGCGCGACGTCGGCCGGGTGCTGCAGCTGCCGCTGGGCCTCGTCGACCGCCTGGCCAAGATGGTGCCCAACAATCCCGCCGCGCCCGTCACCCTGGCCAAGGCCATCGAGATCGAGCCGAGGTTGCAGCACGCCCGCGAGCGGGAGGAGGGGGTCTCCGAGCTGCTCGACATCGCCCTGCAGCTCGAGGGCCTCTACCGCAACGCCTCGACCCACGCCGCGGGCATCGTCATCGGCGACCGGCCGCTGACCGAGCTGGTGCCGCTCTACCGCGATCCGCGCTCCGACATGCCGGCGACCCAGTTCAACATGAAGTGGGTGGAAAGCGCCGGCCCGGTGAAGTTCGACTTCCTGGGCCTGAAGACCCTGACCGTGATCGACCGGGCGATGGGCTATCTGAAGCGGCGCGGGGCGGATTTCCCGCTCGACAGCCTGCCGCTGGATAACGCCCCGGCCTACGACCTGATGACCTCCGGCCAGACCCTGGGCGTGTTCCAGATGGAAGGGCAGGGGATGCGCGACATTCTGCGCCAGCTGCGGCCCACCCACCTGGAGGAGGTCTCCGACCTGATCTCGCTCTATCGGCCGGGGCCGATGGATTCGATCCCCGAGTACGTGGAGTGCAAGGCCGGGCGCAAACCCGTCGACGTGGTGCACCCGCTGACCGAGGAGGTGCTGGGGCCGACCTTCGGGGTGATCGTCTACCAGGAACAGGTGATGAAGATCGCCCAGATCCTGGCCGGCTACAGCCTGGGCGAGGCCGACCTACTGCGCCGCGCCATGGGCAAGAAGAAGAAGTCCGAGATGGACCAGCAGCGCGAGCGCTTCCTGGCCGGCGCGGCGGAGCGGGGCGTCGAGGCGAAGACGGCGACGCTCATCTTCGAGCGAATGGAGAAGTTCGCGGGCTACGGCTTCAACAAGAGCCACGCCATGCCCTACGCCCTGATCTCGTACCAGACGGCCTGGCTGAAGGCGAACGCGCCGGTGGAGTTCTTCGCCGGCTCGATGAGCCTCGACATCTCCAACACCGACAAGCTGGCCCTGTTCTACCAGGACGCCCGCCGCTCCAACGTGATCATCCGCCCGCCGGACGTGAACCGCTCGGGCGCCGACTTCGAGGTGGCGGACGGGGAGGTGCTCTACGCGCTGGGCGCCGTGCGCAATGTGGGCGTGGCGGCCATGCATCATATCGTGGAGGTGCGCCAGGAGGGCGGACCGTTCCGCGACCTGTTCGATTTTCTCGAGCGAATCGATCCCCGGGCGCTGGGCAAGCGGGCGCTGGAGAACCTGGCCCGCGCGGGCGCCTTCGACGCCATCCACCCCAACCGCGCCCAGATCCTGGCCGCGGCCGACGACCTGATGGCCTATTCGCAGAGCGTCGCCGCCGAGCGCAACTCCGGCCAGGCCACCCTCTTCGGCGCCGAGCACGCCGACGCCAGCCGTCCGCGGCTGCCCAAGACCCAGCCGTTCGCGGCGCCGGTGCAGCTCGACGAGGAGCTGGCGGCGGTGGGTTTCTACTTCAGCGGCCACCCGCTCGATGACGTGATGGAGATGCTGCGCCGGCGGCGCACCACCATGTTCGCCGACGCCCTGCTGCAGGCGAGGTCGGGCTCGGAGGCGTTCCGCATGGCCGGCGTCGTGCGGCGGCGCCAGGAGCGCAGTGCGTCCGGCAGCGGCGACAAGTTCGCCTTCGTCAGCCTCTCCGACCCCACCGGCGAATACGAGGTGATGTTCCCGCCCGAGGCGCTGCGCAAGTTCCGTGACGTGCTGGAACCGGGCGCCCACATCGTCATCCGGGTGCGGGCCAAGTCCACCGACGGCGACGTGCGCTTTTTCGGCGACGCGGCCGAGCCGCTCGACCACACCATCGAACAGGTACCGGCCTCGCTGCGCGTGCATCTTTCCACCGCGGCGGCCGATGCCGGCGCGCTGCGCCAGCGGCTGAAGCACGCTTCGAGCGGCGGCGGCGACGTGGTGCTGGTGGCAGGCTTCCCCGGCGGGCGCGAGGCGGAGCTGAAGCTGCCCGGCCGCTATGTGCTGGACGCGGCCGCCCGCGGCGCGCTGAAGACCGCGCCGGGGGTGGTCTATCTGGAAGACGCCTGAGAGCGCGAAGGGCTTGCCATGGCCGATGCCTGGAAGACCCTGCCCGCACCGGACCCGCTGCCGGTGGAGCGGACCGAGGGGCGGGCGGCGCGCGATGGCGCCTCGATCTGGTTCGCCAGCTTCGGCGCCGGGCCGCCGCTGATCCTGCTGCACGGCGGCGACGCCAGCAGCGACCTCTGGGGCGACCAGGTCCCGGCCTTTGTCGCAGCCGGCTGGCGCGTGGTCACGATCGACAGCCGCGGCCACGGTCGCAGCACCCGCGATGGCCGCCCGCTGCACTACGCGCAAATGGCCGATGATGTGATCGCGGTGATGGACGCCGCCGGCATCGATCGCGCGGCCTTCGTCGGCTGGAGCGACGGGGCCATCGTCGCTCTGGTCCTCGCCATGTCCCACCCGGAGCGCCAGACCCGCGTCTTCGCCTTCGGCGCCAACATGGATCTCGCCGGCCTCAACCCGGCGGGCATTTTCTCGCCGATCCTGGGCAGGGTCGACGCCCTCCTGGCCGCCAACTACCGCCACGTCTCCGAAACCCCGCGCGCCTATCACGCCTTCGCCCGCTGGGTGCTGGCCATGCAGCTCAGTGAGCCGAACTACACCGCCGCCGACCTCGCCGCGATCCGCGGCCCCGCCATCGCCATCGCCGACGGCGAGCATGAGGAGTTCATCCGCCGCGCCCACACCCTCTACCTCGCCCGCACCATCCTGGGCGCGGAACTGGTGATGCTGCCTGGGGTGAGCCACTTCGCGCCGCTGCAGGACCCGGCCGGTTTCAACGCTGCGGTGCTGGCATTCCTCGGGCCGCCACCCGCGGCGTCCGCTCCGCCGGCGATCGGCTAGGATGCGACGATGACCGTTCCGCCGCCCCTCGCCGGCCTGCTGGACGCCTCGCACCGCTGGGCGCTGGAGCGGGCGCGTGAGGCGATCCACGCCGGCCTTTCCGGCCACGATCGCTCGCTGCCCGAGCTGGCGGAACGGCGGGAGTTGCAGGCGCCGGGCGCCGAGGGCCCGCTGGAGGCGCGGCTCTACCGGCCGGCCGGCGTGGCGGAGGATGCGCCGCTGCTGCTCTATTTCCACGGCGGCGGCTTCGTGGTCAGCGACCTCGACACCCACGAGGCGCTCTGCATCCGCCTGGCGCACGCCGGCGGCCTGCGGGTGCTCGCCTCCCGCTATCGGCTCGCGCCCGAGCACCGGTTTCCGGCCCAGCTCGACGACGCGGGCTCGGTGGCCAGGTGGTTGCTCGGCGAGGCGGCGCTCGCCCGAGGCGCCCGCATCGCCATCGGGGGAGACTCGGCCGGCGCCTACCTGGCCGCGGCTTCCGCCGCGCAGATCGAGCCTGACCATCCGGGCGCCTTTGCCGCCCAGCTGCTGCTCTACCCGCTGGTGCAGATGGACGAGGCGGTGTGGGCCGAGACCCTGCTGCAGGAGACGCGCGCCGTCGGCTGGGCCGCCGTCCGCTACATCGACGCCCAGCTCGGCGGCTCGGGCGCGCCGTCGCTGCTCTCGCTGCCGATGGCGCCGTCGCCCAGCCTGATCGTGGCCGGCGGCCCGCTCGACCCTTGCCGGGCCGACGCCCTGGCGCTGGCCGAGAACCTGCGCGCGGCCGGCCGCGAGGTGGTCTGGCGCGAATACCCGCCGCTGATCCACGGCTTCGGCAACCTGACCCACGTCTCGGCCGCCGCCCGCCAGGCGCTCGCCGAGATCGGTGCGGCGCTCGGGGAGATGCTGGCGCGATGACCCCGGCGCGCGAGCCGCACGTCCCGTTCGCCGAGCGCTGCGCCTATCCGGCGCGGCCGGGCAACGCCGTGCGCGCGCTGATCGACGGCGAGCCGGCGTTCCGGCGCATCTGCGCGGCGATCGCGGCGGCCAGGCACAGCGTCTGGGCGACCGTGGCCTTCATGACGCCGGACTTCCAGATGCCGGACAGGCAGGGCGATCTCTTCGATGTGCTGGACCGCGCCGGCCAGCGCGGCGTCGACGTGCGGGTGGTGTTCTGGCGGCCAAATCCGCAGACGCAGGTTTACGAACCGCGCACCTTCTGGGGCTCGCCGGAGCAGCGCCGCATGCTGGCCGAGCGGGCGCCGCGCATCAGCCTGCGCTGGGATCGGGCGCACGGCAGCTATTGCCAGCACCAGAAGAGCTGGCTGATCGACGCCGGCCAGGACGGGGAGGTCGCCTTCATCGGCGGCATCAACCTCAATCCGCGCTCGGTCGTCGCGCCCGGCCACACCGGCGGCGGCGAGCACGAGAACCATGACGCCTATCTGGAGCTGGCGGGCCCGTCGGCGAGCGACGTGCACCGCAACTTCGTCCAGCGTTGGAACGAGGCGAGCGAGCGACAGCTGGAGGGCGGGATCTGGGGGCAGGGCGGTCGCGAGGATCTGGCCGAGCCTGAGGCCGCCGCCGCGCCCCGCGGCCCCAGCACGGTGCAGGTCCAGCGCACCCTGCATGCCCGCCGCTATCGCCGCTCGCATCCGGACGGCGAGGCCTCGATCCTCGAGCAATACCTGCTGGCGATCGGCGCGGCGCGCCGAAGCATCTACCTGGAGAACCAGGCCTTCGAGGTTCGCGAGATCGCCGAGGCCCTGCGGCAGGCGCTGGAGCGTGGCGTCGAGGTGGTCTTCCTCGCGCCCGCCGAGCCGGAGGCGGCGCTCAACATCGCGCCGACGCCGGAGCGGCTGGCCTTCCTGGAGGCCCGCGCGGCCCTGGCCGCCTATCCGCACTTCACCCTGGCCGGCATCGCTGGCCTGGATGCGCGCGGCCGGCGCCGCGACGTCTATGTGCATGCCAAGCTGATGATCGTGGACGATGCCTGGGCGACCATCGGTTCGGGCAATCTGCACGGCTACTCGCTCTTTGGTTCGACCGAAATGAACGCCGCGGTCTGGGACCCGGCTTTCGCCCGAGCGCTGCGCTGCGAGCTCTTCGCCGAGCATCTGGGCCTGGATACCGATGGCCTGGACGACATGCAGGCGCTGAGGCTGTTCCGCCGGATCGCGGCGGAGAACCGTGGCAAGCGCGCCGCGGGCAAGGGCGACTGGCAGGGGTCGGCGTTCGCCCTGGACCCGGCGATCTATGGACGGGCGGCGTAGGCCCTCTCCTCCACCCAGTGGAATTCGTCGTGCTCGTCCCTGGCGGGCGCCAGCCAGCGCAGGTAGGGGTCGGCGAGGGCGAGCAGCGTATCCGCGCCGCCCGCGCCGCGCAGGCTCGCGCCGACCAGGTAGAGGCTGTTGCGCTGCGCGAGGGGTCCGCTGAGGGCAGGGGGCGTCAGCCCGGCCGTGGCCAGCAGCCCTGGCCCCTCGGCGAAGATCCAGGCCACCCGTCGGCGCGCGGCTGCTTCGTCGAGCTGGGCCAGGAAGGCCCGGCGGCCCGTCAGCGGCAGGTAGCTGAGCAGCGAGGCGGTGAACACGGCGACGGGTTCCACGCCGGGCAGCTCGGCGATCAGGCGGGCCACATCGGCGGTGGCTTCGCCGCTGACCACGCGGGCGGCCGGGTTCGAGCGCGACAGCTCGATCGCGCCGCGCAAGGTGGCGAGGTCCTGCACCTGTTCCGGCCAGATGAACGCCTCCAGCCAGGCTCTGGCGTCCGGATCGGCGAGGTCGATCGGGTGCTGGTCGACGCCGCGCCGGTGGGTGATGGTCGGCGGGGCGCCGAGCAGGCTGGCGCCCGGGGCGGCGCCGCGAATCTCGCAGCTGACCACGACAGGCGAGCCGGCGCCTGTCTCCACGTCGGGGCCGCCTAGACGATAGCGGTAGTGGTCGAACATCAGGTTGAGGCCGGCGCTGGCGCCGACCTCCATCAGGGCGAGCGGCCCCGGCCAGCGCGCCTGCACATGGCCCAGCCCGAGCGCCAGCGCGACACACCGGCGAATCTCGTTGGTCTGGGTGGAGCGCTGGCGCAGCAGGCCGGCCAGCGCGCCGCGATGCGCCTCGCAGAAGGCCGAGAACGCCGGAGCCAGCCGCTCGTCGACCGAGCGGACCCCACCATGGATCGGATAGTAGGCCGCCAGCTCGTGGCCCAGGTCCGTGGCCAGCAGCAGGTTCACGCAGGCGAACAGCAGGCTCGGCCGCTGCTGATCGCTCGGCGTGTCTCTGAGGAGCCCGAACAGGCGTTCGTCGCCCGCGATCGCCAGGCTCAGCGCCTCGTAGACCGCCGACCTGCCGGCGCATTGCGTGGCGCCAAAGATCAGGAACAGCCGCCTCAGCCTCTCCGCGGCAGCCGAGTCGTTCTCGTGCGATATCGGGGGAGGGATCATACGCGCTCGCTACACACGCCAGTGCCTACGCCGAATTACGGATCGTTCAAACGCCGCATCATCACCTCGAGTGAGGGCCAAGGCGGCCCGCGGCGCAGGGTGCTGATCAGTTCGTGACCCACGCGTCGCCCGTCCGGGAACTCGTCACGCGCATCCCAGCGCCATGCCGCGACCATCGCCAGGACGAGGTGTCGGCAATCGCTGAGCAAATCCTGATCGACGCCGGGATAGTGCAGGGCGACCTCTTCGGGCGCGTGGGCCAGGTCGAACTCGATCGGCCCCCGGCAGCAGGTCTCCAGGTCGATGAACACAGGGCCGGCCTTTGTGGCGAGCAGATTGCCGGGGTGCGGCTCGCCGTGCAGCACCTGTTCCGGCGCGGCGCGAGCCGCGATCGCTCGCTTCAGGCTGCCCAGCCTCTCGTTGAGCAGCTGCCGATCCGCGTCGGCGAGCGCCGGCGTTTCGCCCGGGCTCGCGACGAGTTGCTGGGCCTCCGCGACCCGATCCGTGAAGCGCCGCGTCGGGAGGTCGATCTTACGCATGCCGGCGTGCAGCCGCGCGAGCGCGTTGGCATAGACATCAGGGGCAACGCCTGGAGGCGTCAGCGGCGCATAGTAGGTCCACAGCGTAACGACGAAGCCGTCATGCTCGTACGGGCGAGGCTCAACCCGCGGCTCAAGCGCCGCGACAGGGCTCCCGGTGTCGGCGAGCCGCCCCGCGAGTTCGATTTCGAACTGCGCCACCTGCTGCGCCTTGAGCGCGATCCGCGCAAAGACGTCGCACGGCAGCAGGCGCACGGCGAGCATGTTCGAGTTTTGAAGCACCACGGCGTCGTCAGCCACCAGGTCGAGCGCCGAGGCGATCGACATGGCAGCGGCCACGGCGCGCTGGACAACGGACGGCTCCAAGGGAAGGGCTCCTGGGTGGCTTCTGGTGCGATCCAGTGTCTACGCCGGTTAGAGAAGACACTTTCTGTCACCGTTAGAGATGGCACAAACGGCCGGAGCCGGGGCGGCGGGCGGGCGCGTAGCCCTCAGCCAGCGCAGAGCCCGAACGCCGCGCCCGCGCACTGAACGATCAGCTTCGTCTTTGTTTTTCGAGTGCGCCGTTAGGCGTGCGAGGCACGTAGGCGTTGTGACTCGTGCTGCAACGCTCGGGCCGCTAAAATCAAAAAATGCGTCACCCACAAGACCTCTATGGCGATCCCGATCTGAAGCTCGAAGGCCTCTCCATTTGGGCTCTGGGACGACAGTTTCCGAATAGCGAGGACTATTGGGATGGGAACTGGATGACCGTCCACGCGCATGTCGAGGCGCCCGGTGCTCGCATCGATGCGCAAAGGTCTTGGTTGAGGGCGGACGAAATCGAAGGATTCCTTGAGCAACTGGAAGCGTTGAATCGTGACCTGAAAGGCACGGCCGAGCTGGCCTGCATGGAGCCGACGCTCAACGTGAAGGTTACGTGTGGCTCTTTAGGTCATATCCAAGTGGTCGTTGAAATCACGCCGGATCATATGACCCAAAGTCATCGCATCGACTTTGCTTCAGACCAGACATACCTCGCTTCTGCCATGAAAGGGTGTCGGGCCATTTTGGCAAAGTATCCCGTCAAAAAGCCTATCGAGTCCTAGACTTCATCTATGCGCCGAACATGTGCGTCGCCTGAGCTGTCCTCGCTGGCGCTTTCCGGCTTCGCAGCTTCGGCGGCAACTCGGCCTGCATCGCCCGACATAGCTCCAGCGCCTCGCTCAGCCGCTTGTTCTCGACGATGGCGCCCTGATCGACCCGCGCGATCCGGTCGAAGGTGCGGTAGGGCAGGGCCAAGCCCTGGTGACGGACCTCGATGCGGCCGTCCGGGAAATCGTAGACGGTGACCTTCTTGCGGGCCAGCGCGCGGGTGATGTCGTTCGGCTCGAGGATAAACATCACACGGTCGTACTGGACCGTCAGGGAGTTGGTGACCGTGCGCTCGACGCGCCAAGCGAAACTGCCATCAAGATCGTCGTGCGGCCCAAGAGGCCGATGCAGATCCTTGTCGTTCCGGGCAGGCTTGGCGAAGCGCCGGTTGTAGTCGGCCATGAAGGCCGGGAGCAGGGCGTTGCCCGCGTCAATGTCATCGGCGCCAGCCAGGCGCAGCTCCTTCACCAGGCGGTCCTGCAGCGTCTTGTGGGCGCGCTCGACCCGGCCCTTGGCCTGGGGCGCGTTGGCGCACAGGATGTCGATGTTGAGCTCGCGCAACCGGCTGAGCTCTGTGCGGCTCATCGTAATCACCGTCATCAGCCGTCACCCTCAACGCCGAAGCCAAAAGGGACGACTGTGTCATCTCAATCGGTGAGGCCGGTGACATCTCTATCGGTGATCTACATCCAGATCGCGTCTAAGGAAGATTATCGGAAATTGGACATGCCGGTCACGGCAGCGCCAGGCTCCCCTCGCAGATCCGGCGCACCACGTCGACCAGCAGGCCGGGTTCGGCGGCGGTGACCTTGGCTTCGATCGCGGCGGCGTCGTCGTCGGGCGACAGCGGCACTTCGGCGGCGGCCAGCGGCGGGCCGTGGTCGTATTCCTCGTCGACCAGGTGCACGGTCGCGCCGCTGATGGCGTCGCCTGACGCGGCCACGGCTTCGTGGACGCGGCGGCCGTACATGCCCTCGCCGCCGAACCTGGGCAGCAGCGCCGGATGGACGTTGAGGATGCGGCTCGGGAATGCGCGCAGCGTCGTGGGGCCGAGTTTGCGCAGGTAGCCGGACAGCACCACCAGCTCGACGCCGGCGTCCGCCAGCGCGGCGGCCAGCGCGGCGTCGGCGGCGGCCGGGTCGGCGCGGGTCGGGATCACCAGGGTCGCCAGGCCCCGGCTGGCGGCGAAGGCCAGCGCCGGGGCTTCGCGGCGATTGCTGATAATCAGCCGGGCCTCGGCCGCCAGGCCGCCGGCCTCGATGGCGCCCACGATGGCGCGCATGCCCGAGCCGTTGTTCGACGCGAGGAATCCCAGCCTAAGCGGCGAAGTTCTCACAGCAATTCCAGTTCGACTTCGAGCCGCATGCCGTCGGTCGCCAGCTCGACGGCGGGCGGCAGCCGCGCTGTCAGCTCGGTGTAGTCGAGATCGATGTGCATGTTGGTGAGGATAGCCCGGCGCGGCTTCAGGCGCTCGATCCAGCCCAAGGTGCGTTCGACATGGGAATGGGTCGGGTGCGGCGTGTAGCGCAGCGCGTCGATGATCCAGAGGTCGAGCCCCGCCAGCGCCGCGAATGCCGCCTCGTCGAGCTGCAGCACGTCCGGCGAATAGGCCACGCCGCCGAAGCGATAGCCGACGCTCCTCACCTCGCCATGGTCCTGGTCGAAAGTCACCACGGGGATGGCGCCGGAGGGCCCATCGACCTGCCAGAGCGTGCCGTGCGCCGGGATCGGCGTGAGGTCGGAGATTGGCGGATAGCCCTTGTCGCCATGGAAGATGTAGGCGAAGCGGCGCTCCAACGTCTCCCGCGTGGCGGCATCGACGTGGCACGGGATGCGTGCGCGCTGGCGCTGGGCGAAGGCGCGGATGTCGTCAATGCCGTGGGCCTGGTCGGCGTGATCGTGGGTCATCAGCAGGGCGTCGAGGCGTTTCGTCCCTGCCGCGGCGGTCTGCTGGCGAAACTCCGGCGAGGCGTCGACGATGATCGTGGTCCAGCGCTCCGGCCCCTCCCCCGACAGCCGCCGGAACATCGCCGAGCAGCGGGTGCGGCGGTTGCGCGGATCGGCCGGGTCGCAGACGCCCCAGTTGCCGTCGGCGCGCGGCACCCCGCCGGACGAACCGCAGCCCAGGATGGTGACTTCCAGCGTGGCGCTCATCGCGGGATCCGATCGAAGAGCGCGAAGAACGCGGCTTCCGTGCGCGCCTCGGCCTCGCTGCGCGACCAGCCGCGGACTTCGGCGAGCTGGGCCAGCACCAGGCCGATGTAGGCCGGCTCGTTGCGGCGGCCGCGGTGCGGGATGGGGGCCAGGTAGGGGCAGTCGGTCTCAACGATGATCCGGTCCTCCGGCATGGCCCGCACCCGGTCGCGCACGTCCTCGGCATTGCGGAAGGTGGCGATGCCGGAGACCGAGAACCAGGCCCCCAGCGCCGCCGTGCGCGCCAGCAGCTCCGGCCCGGAGGTGTAGCAGTGCATCAGCAGCTTGAACGGCTTCTGGGCGTATTCGTCTTCCAGAATGTCGGCCATCTCGCCGTCGGCTTCGCGGGCGTGGACCACCAGCGGCAGACCGGTGGCGCGCGCTGCGCCGATGTGGGCGCGGAAGACCCGGGCCTGCACGTCGCGCGGCGAGAGGTCGTAGTGGAAGTCGAGGCCGGTCTCGCCGATGCCGACGCAGCGCGGATGGGCGGCCAGGTCGATGAGCCGCGCGGCGGAAAGCTCAGGATCTTCCTTGGCTTCGTGCGGATGCGTGCCGACCGTGTGCCAGATGTCGGCGTGGGCGTCGGAGACGGCGCGCACCGCCGGCAGCGACGAAACCTTGTCGCAGATGGTCACCATCCGGGCGACGCCGGCGGCCCGCGCCCGCTCGATCACCGCCTCGCGGTCGGCGTCGTACTGCGGCGCGTGCAGGTTCACGTGGCTGTCTATGAGCATTTGGCGATCAGCATCGGGCGTCAGGCCAGCGCGGCGAGGCGCCCGAGGGCGGTGAAGAAGGCGTCGGCGCGGTCGAGGTTGATGCCTTCGACCTCGCCCGGCAGGTCGCTGACCAGGCTCCAGGCCTCGGCGTCGCGGTCGAAGCGCCCTCGCCCGTCCAGCACGCCGGCGGCGGCGCGAGCGTGCAGGGCTGCGGCGATGCGGTCCATTAAAAGCGCGAAGCGCTGCGCGCCTTCGGCGCCGCGGAAGCCGTCGGCCAGCGCCTGAGCGGCGGAGCGATCGACCGCGGGCAACCGGTCCACCAGTTCGCGGGCCGCATCGTCGATATCGAGCGCCTTGGACGCGGCGAGCCGCAGCGCCCTCCCCGGCCCACCGCGCGCCATGGCGAGGCACCGCAGCGCGTCCTCCAGGCTCATGTCGCCCTGCGCCGCCACCCATGGCGCGACCAGCTCGGCCGGCGGCGGGCTAAAGGCGAGACGCCGGCAGCGCGAGCGGATGGTCGGCAGCAGCGCGCCCGGCCGGTGCGAGATCAGGAACAGCACGCCGCGCTCCGGCGGCTCCTCAAGAGTCTTCAATACGGCGTTGGCGGCATTGGGATTCAGATCGTCTGCGGTGTCGATGATCGCGACCCGATAGGCCGCGCGGCCGGGCGATTTGGAGAAGAACTCCGGCAGGGCGCGGGCCTCATCGACCGGGATCGATTTGCGCGCCTTGGCGTCCGGATCGTCGCGCTCCAGCACCATCAGGTCCGGGTGCGCCCGGCCGGCGACTTGGCGGAACACCGGGTCTTCCGGATCGGCGCCCAGCACGCCGTAGGCGGGTTCCGGCCGCGCGCCGAGCAGCCGGCGGGCGGCGCGGTAGGCGAAGGTCGCCTTGCCGACGCCCTCGGGTCCGACCAGCAGCCAGGCGTGGTGCAACCGGCCCCGCTCCAGCGCATCCAGGAAGGCGCGCTCCGGCCCCTCGTGGCCTTCGAGCAGGGCGACGTCGCGGGGCAGGGCGAGCTCGGCCATCAGGGCGCCAGCCGCGCTTCGACGGCCGCCCAGATAGCGGCCTCCACGTCATCCAGCGGCGCGCTGGCGTCGATCACCTCGCAGCGGTCGGCCTCGACCCGGGCGATGGCCAGGAAACCCTCACGCAGGCGCTGGTGGAAAGCCTCGCCCTTGGCCTCGAAGCGGGTCTCGGCGTGGGTGCGCTCGGCGACGCGGGCCATGCCGGCCTCTACCGGCAGGTCGAGGATCAGCGTCAGGTCGGGCCGCAATTCGCCCAGCACATAGCGCTCCAGCGCCTGGATGAACGAGGCTGGCACGCCGCCGCCGGCGCCCTGGTAGGCGCGCGTCGAGTCGGCGAAGCGGTCGCTGATCACCCACGTCCCCGCCGCGAGCGCCGGCGCGATGGTGCGCTCGATATGGTCGCGCCGTGCGGCGTACATCAGCAGCGTCTCGGTGGTGGCCGACCAGCGGTCCGCGCCGCCGGTGACCAGCAGCTCGCGGATGGTCTCGGCGCCCGGCGATCCGCCGGGCTCGCGGGTGGTCGCCACCTCCAGCCCCCGCTGCCGCAACCGCGCGGCAAGGCGCCGGGCCTGGGTGGATTTGCCCGCGCCCTCCCCGCCTTCCAAGGTGATGAATCGTCCTCTTGGCACGCTGCTCAAATGGGCCGCCGGCTGGGCCTTTGTCCAGCGCACCGGGCCGGTCATAGTGGGGCAAAGAACGAGGGGACGCGCATGATCGAACGCCAGCTGGACATACCGACGCCCGACGGGCTGACCACCACCTTCATCTGCCATCCCGAGCGCGGCGGGCCGCACCCGGCGATCCTCTTCTTCATGGACGCGCCAGCGATCCGCGAGGAGCTGCGCGACATGGCCCGGCGCCTCGGCACGTCCGGCTACTACGTGATGCTGCCCAACCTCTATTACCGCGAGGGCGTGATGGAGATCGGCGCACTGGGCGATGCCTCGGTGCGCGAGCGGATGTTCGCGCTGATGAACGGCCTCTCCATCGACATGGTGATGGCCGACGCGGCGGCGCTGATCGACTTCATGGACGCCGACCCGGCGGCGCGCCCGGGCACGATCGGCACGCTGGGCTACTGCATGAGCGGCCAGTTCGCGATCAACGCGGCGGCCGCCCTGCCCACGCGCGTCGCCGCGGCGGCCTCGATCTACGGCACCTACCTGGTCACCGAGCTGGACAACAGCCCACACCGCAGGGCCCACCAGACCAAGGCCGAGCTCTATTTCGCCTGCGCCGAGACCGACCGCTGGGCCCCGCCGGAGACCATCGAGGCGTTGAGAAAATCGCTCGAAGGCACTGATGTGAAGGCGGAAGTCGAGTTCTTCCCTGGCGTCGAGCACGGTTTCGCCTTCCCGCAGCGCGCTGCCTATGACAAGGCCTCCGCCGAGCGGCACTGGGAGCGGTTGAACGCCCTCTACCGCCGGAGGCTCGGCTGATGTGGCGGATCGGTCTTCTCGGCGCCTCGCGCATCGCGCCGCCGGCGGTGATCACCCCGGCGATCAGCAACCCGGACTT
>DATAVF010000031.1:0-5517 GCA_036267835.1 Caulobacteraceae bacterium
TCCAGCGCGCCGCGACCGGCGCGCGGGGGTCACCTTCCGGCGCGAAGAAGCGCAGCGCCAGGATCGCGGCCACCCCCAGCAGGGGCAGGAAGGTGACGGCTGAAAGGATGCCGACCATCGCCTAGCGCCCTCCCCGCGAGACGGCATAGAGGGCGTAGGAAAGCAGCGCGACCACCCCGAGCAGCATGACGAAGGCATAGTGGTAGAGGTAGCCGGTCTGCAGCCGCCCAGTGCGCCGGCCGACCGCGTAAGAGACCGCCGACACGCCGTCGGGCCCCAGGCCGTCGATGATCTTCTGGTCGCCGCCCTTCCAGAACAGGTCGCCCAGCCAGCGCGTGGCTCGCACGAAGGTCGCGTCGTAAAGCTCGTCGAAGTACCACTTGTTGTAGAGGAAGCTCCAGACCGGACCCTTCCGCGCCGCGATCCGCGCGCCCATGCCCTCGTGGCGGATGTAGACCCACCAGGCGCCAATGAAGCCGATGGCGGTCACCGTTAGCGGCGCCCAGACCACCCACCAGGTCGTCACCTCGCCCAGCGGCGGCGATTTGAGATTGAAGATCGCGCCCTTCCAGAAGTCGTCGCGGCCCTCGCCGATGAACTGGTGGACGAAAAGCCCGCCCGCGAACACCGCGCCAGCCGCCAACAGCAGCAGCGGGACCAGCATCACCCAGGGACTCTCGTGCGGGTCGAGCGGAGCGTGGCCGTGTCCATGATCATCGTGGCCATGATCGGGCTCGGCGTGCGCGTCGTGGGCATGCTCACCGTGGGCCCACTTCGGCGTGCCGTGGAAGGTCATGAAGATCAGCCGCCACGAGTAGAACGAGGTCAGGCCGGCGGCCAGGACGCCGATCACGAAGGCGAAGTAACCGAGGCCGCTGCCCTGCACGCCGGCCAGGTAGCCTGCGTCGATGATCGCGTCCTTCGAGTAGAAGCCCGCGAAGCCGATGCCGTGGCCGCCGATGTCGAAGCCGACGCCGGTGATGGCGAGGGTGCCCGCCAGCATCACCGCGTAGGTGATCGGAATCTTCTTCCAGAGGCCGCCCATCGCCCGCATGTCCTGCTCGTGGTGCATGGCGTTGATCACGCTGCCGGCCGAGAGGAAGAGCAGGCCCTTGAAGAAGGCGTGGGTGAAGAGGTGGAACATCGAGGCCTGGTAGGCCCCGAGGCCGGCCGCGAAGAACATGTAGCCAAGCTGCGAGCAGGTCGAATAGGCGATCACCCGCTTGATGTCGTTCTGCGCCAAGCCGACGGTCGCGGCGAAGAGCGCCGTGACCGCGCCGATCACCGTGACGATGGCCTTGGCGGTCGGCGCGTATTCGAACATCGGCGAGAGCAGGCAGACCATGTAGACGCCGGCGGTCACCATGGTGGCGGCGTGGATCAGCGCCGAGACCGGCGTCGGACCTTCCATCGCGTCCGGCAGCCAGGTGTGCAGGAAGAACTGCGCCGACTTGCCCATCGCCCCGACGAAGAGCAGGGCGCAGGCGAGGTCGACGGCATAGAAGTGCCAGCTGCCGAAGTCCCAGCCCTGCTTCGCGTGCGCCGCGACCTGCGGGAAGATGTCGGCGAAGCGGATCGAGCCGAACACCCAGAAGGTGGTCATGATGCCCAGCGCAAAGCCGAAGTCGCCGATCCGGTTGACCACGAACGCCTTGATCGCCGCGGCGTTGGCGGTGGGCTTCTTGAACCAGAAGCCGATCAGCAAATAGCTGGCCAGGCCCACGCCTTCCCAGCCGAAGAACAGCTGCATGAAGTCGGCCGCCGTCACCAGCGCCAGCATGGCGAAGGTGAAGAACGACAGGTAGGCGAAGAAGCGCGGCTTGGAGTCGTCCTCCGCCATGTACCCCCAGGAATAGAGATGCACGAGGGCCGACACGGACGTCACCACGATCAGCATGACGTCGGACAGGCTGTCGATGCGGACGCTCCAGGCCGACTGGAAGGTCCCGACATTGATGAAGGGCGCGAGCGTGACGGTGAAGCGCCAGGCGCCCAGGAAAGCGGTCCAGCCGAGGGCGCACGACAGGAACAGCAGGCCCGTGGTCACCGCCATCGAGGCGGTGTCACCGATGCGGCGGCCGAACAGGCCGGCGATCACCGCGCCCAAGAGCGGGGCGAAGACCAGGACAGTGACCAAGAGTTGCGGGTTCATCGCTCCCCTCCCCCTTGAGGGGAGGGGTTGGGGGTGGGGGTCTCTCGCAGGTAGGATCGGATGGCAGACGTATCTGCTCCGCACGGGCGGCGGAGGGTTCCCCCCACCCCCGCCCCCTCCCCTCCAGGGGGAGGGGCGCCAATCGGCGAGATTTGCGTTCTGCCCATCCCCTACCCCTTCATCATCGACGCATCATCCACTGCGATGTCGCCGCGGTTGCGGAAGAAGGTGACGAGGATGGCGAGGCCTACGGCGGCCTCGGCGGCCGCGACCGTCAACACGATCATCGCGAAGATCTGCCCGGTGACCTGGTGCAGGAAGCTGGAGAAGGCGACCAGGTTGATGTTCACGGCCAGGAGGATCAGCTCGATCGACATCAGGATGACGATGACGTTCTTGCGGTTCACGAAGATGCCGAACACCCCGATGGTGAACAGCACCGCCGCGACGGTCAGGTAGTGGGCAAGGCCGACGCCGCCGCTCATGGCGCAATCCCCTCGCCCGGTTTGATCTGTACGACGCGCATGCCAGTGGCCGTGGTGCGGCTGACCTGGTCGGCGATCACCTGGCGGCGCACGCCCGGCTTGTGCTTCAGCGTCAGCACGATGGCGCCGATCATGGCCACCAGCAGCACCAGCCCGGCGGCCTGGAAGTAGTAGACATAGTCCGTGTAGAGCACCCGCCCGATGGTCTCGGCGTTGGTGACGTGGCCGACCGGCACCACTGGTCCGGTCGACTTCGCGGCCGCCCCGCCGTGAGCGACGATGACCGCGATCGCACCCATCTCGATGGCCAGCACGCCCGCCACCAGGCCGCCGATCGGCAGGTAGCGGGTGAAGCCCTCTTTCAGCGCCGCGAAGTCCACGTCGAGCATCATCACGACGAACAGGAACAGCACCGCGACCGCGCCGACGTAGACGATGACCAGCAGCATCGCCAGGAACTCGGCCCCGAGCAGCACGAAGAGTCCCGCCGCCGAGAAGAAGGCGAGGATCAGGAACAGCACGCTGTGCACGGGGCTGCGCGCCGAAATCACGGCGAGCGCCGAGACGAGCAATACGCCCGCAAGCAGGTAGAAGGCGATCGTCTGCAGGTCCATCGAAGCTGCCGCCGCCCCCCTAGATCCGCACGGCGCACGCGGCGCCGACCCCAGGATCGCGCCCGTCTCTTAGCGCGTTCGTTCCGGGGAGAAACCGGTTTTGCTGCAGGCGGGCGGGATTATTCGGCATCAGCGGTAAGGAGCGTCGAGCTCGAGGTTGCGGGCGATCTCGCGTTCCCAGCGGTCGCCGTTCAGCAGCAGGCGCTCCTTGTCGTAGTAGAGCTCCTCGCGGGTCTCGACGGCGTACTCGATGTTCGGCCCCTCGACGATGGCATCGACCGGGCAGGCCTCCTGGCAGAGGCCGCAGTAGATGCACTTCACCATGTCGATGTCGTAGCGCGTGGCGCGGCGGCTGCCGTCGTCGCGCGGCTCGGCCTCGATGGTGATGGCCTGGGCCGGGCAGATCGCCTCGCAGAGCTTGCAGGCGATGCAGCGCTCTTCGCCATTCGGGTAGCGGCGCAGCGCGTGCTCGCCGCGAAAGCGCGGCGATTGCGGGTTGCGCTCGTGCGGATACTGCACAGTGGCCTTGGGGCGCACCATGTAGCCGAGGCCGAGCCACAGGGCGACGCCGAAGTCCATCAGCGCCGCGCCCTTCAGCGCCTGGCCGATCCTGCCCAGCATCAGCTCGCTCCCTTAGGCTTGCACTCGTAGTCGCCCATGTGGGTCGGATCGCCGTTCTGCTTCAGCTGGAAGGTCCCGCCCTTGGCCGTGCAGGCGTCGGACGCGGCCTTTACCGTGTCGTAGTTGGCGTCGCCGATCTGGTACCAGGGATTGCCCTCGGGCCCGCTCTCAGAGGCGCAGGCGGAGAGGGCGGCGAAGGCCGCGGCGATGACGAGCACCCGGATCATGCGTTGAGCCAGAAGACGCGGATCGCGCCCATGGCCGCGACGGCCACCAGCGAGGTCGGCAGGAACACCTTCCAGCCCAGCCGCATCAGCTGGTCGTAGCGGTAGCGCGGCACCACGGCCCGGACCATGCCGTTGAGCAGGTAGAAGAAGATGGTCTTGCCGAAGAACCAGCCGAAGCCCCAGATGCTGGCAAGCGTCGGGTCCCAGCCGGCCGTCGAGATGGGAAATGGCGACTGCCAGCCGCCGAAGAAGAGCGTGGCGGTGAGGCCGCTCATCAGGGTGATGTTGGCGGTCTCGGCCAAATAGAACAGCATGTAGGGCGTCGAGCCGTACTCGACCTGGTAGCCGGCCACGAGCTCGGACTCGGCCTCGGAGAGGTCGAAGGGCGGGCGGTTGGTCTCGGCCAGGGTCGAGATGAAGAAGATCACCGCCATCGGGATCATCACCAGGATGCCCGGCAGGTCTTTCCGGATCCCGGCGCCGCCGAAGATGTTCCAGTGGGTGATGCCGCCGGACTGGCGCAGCACGATCTGGTCGAGGTTCATCGACCCGGCGAGCAGGATCACGGTGACGATGACGAAGCCGATCGAGACCTCGTAGCTGATCATCTGCGCGGCCGAGCGCAGGGCGCCCAGGAACGGATACTTCGAGTTGGACGCCCAGCCGCCCATGATGATGCCGTAGACGCCCAGCGAAGAGACGGCGAACAGGTAGAGGATGCCGACGCTGATGTTGGACACGATCCAGCCGGGCGCCAGCGGCATCGCCGCCCAGGCCCCCAGCGCCAGGGTAATGCTGATCAGAGGCGCCAGCAGGAAGACGAACTTGTCCGCCCCGGCCGGGATCAGCAGCTCCTTGAGCAGGAACTTGCCGAGGTCGGCGAAGGGCTGCAGCAGGCCGAAGGGGCCGACCACGTTCGGTCCCTTGCGCATCTGCACGCCGGCGAAAAGCTTGCGGTCGCCCCAGACGCCCAGGAAGGCGCAGGTCATCAGCAGCCAGACCGTGATCAGCAGGATCTGGCCGATGACCAGGAGGGTCCAGCCGACCGGGGAGCTCCAGAACGTGGCGTGCATCGGGCCCTACTCCGCCGCCAGCTTGGCCGCGCCGGAGGCCAGCGCGGCGCACTCGGCCATGGTGACGCTGGCCCGGGCGATCGGATTGGTGAGGTGGAAGGCGGTGACCGGGCTCTTCAGCGGCGCAGAGGACAGCTCGCCCGCCTGGCCCAGGCCGGAAAGGTCGAGCGCGGCCGGCGTTCCACCCGGCGCATAGTCGAGCTGGCCGAAGGTCGGGTGGTCGGCGAACAGCCTGGCGCGCAGCTGCTCCAGCGAATCGTAGGGCAGCTTGGCGCCCAGGCGCTCGGAGAGGGCGCGCAGGATGGTCCAGTCCTCCCGCGCCTCGCCCTTCGGGAAGACGGCGCG